>JAMCWO010000020.1 GCA_023481165.1 Planctomycetota bacterium
TCCGAGTGGGTCATCGCCTGCAAGGGCGGCAAGGCCGCAGGCTCGAATTTCCCGGAGCACGCCGGCATCCTGGCCCAAGTCGTGCTGATGGGCAATGTCGCACTGCGTCCGGCCTTGAAGAGCAAGCTTCTCAGCACCAAGCTGCTCTTCGATGCCAAGGAGTTCAAGTTCACCAATATGCCCGAGGCGAACCAGTACCTGACCAAGGAATACCGGCAGGGCTGGGAACTGTAAGGATTGATGACGGACGATTGACGATGGACAAGTGATGGGTGCCATGTCCACGCTTGCGTGGACATGCTTGACCCAATGATGGAAGCATGCCTACGCGAGCGTAGGCATGACACCCTGCGGATACGATATGGGACAGGCGGATATGAGGAACAAGACGGTATCGCGGCGGGCGGTGCTTCGCGGGACGGCGAGGGCCGCGGCGGTGTTCACGATCGTGCCGGGCCACGTGCTGGCCGGGGCGGCGGGGCGGCGGCCCAGCGACAAGCTCAACTTGGCGGCCATCGGCATCGGCGGCATGGGCGACTACAACATCAAGCAGTGCAGCACGGAGAACTTCGTGGCCCTGTGCGATGTCGATGATGCCTACGCGGCCAAGGTGTTCGACAGGTTCCCCAACGCCCGGAAATACAAAGACTTCCGCGAGATGCTGGACAAGGAAGACAAGAACATCGACGGCGTCGTCATTGCCACGCCGGACCATACCCACTATGTGGTCGCGATGGCCTGCCTCCAGCATCGCAAGCACATCTATCTCCAGAAGCCGCTGGCTCATTCGATTGCCGAGGTTCGCAAACTGACCGAGGCTGCCCGCGCGGCCAAGGTCCAGACCCAGATGGGCAACCAGGGTCATTCTTCCGATGAGATCCGGATGCTGTACGAGTGGATCGCGGATGGGGCCATCGGACCGGTCCGCGAGGTGTATGCCTGGAGTGATAGGCCGGTGGGCGGCGATCCGTGGTCGGATTTCCCGGTCATGGCCCGGCCGAAAGACACGCCGCCGGTCCCGCCGACACTGGATTGGGACCTGTGGCTGGGCCCGGCCCCAAATCGGCCCTATCATCCGATCTATTGCCCGACGACCTGGCGCGGCTGGTGGGATTTCGGCACCGGGGCGCTCGGCGACATGGGCTGCCACATTCTCGATCCGGCGTTCTGGGTCCTGAAGCTGGGCCATCCGACTCGTGTCGAGGCGACGACGACCCATTATCAGAAGGAGGTCGCGTCGGAGACGTACCCGCGTGCCGCGATCATCCGGTACGAGTTTCCCGCTCGGGGCGAAATGCCCCCGGTCAAGCTGACGTGGCTCGATGGCCGGCTGCTGCCGCCGCGACCCAAGGATTTGGAGCCCGGCCGCAGACTGGAAGGCAATGGTGCCCTGCTGATTGGCGACAAGGGCACAATCATGCATGGCTCGCACGGCGCGGGCGGCGTGCGGATCATCCCGGAAGTGAAGATGAAGGCGTACGCGCGGCCGGACAAGACCATCTCGCGCGTCAAAGGCGGCATGGGCGGCCACGAGCAGGATTGGATTCGTGCCTGCAAGGACGGCAAGCCCGCCAGTTCCACTTTCGACTACGGCGGGCCACTGACGGAGATGGTTCTGCTCGGTGTGCTCGCCATGCGGGTCAAGGACACGCCGCTCGAATGGGACCCGGTGAACCTCAAGATCACCAACAACAGCGAAGCCAACAAATACATAACTCCGGTATTTCGCGAAGGTTGGGTGTTGTAGGAACTGTAGGAAAAGAGTAACGATAACCGATAGGAGTGGTTCGTGGGTGCCACGGGCAGGCCGGTCTGGGCCGCGAAAACATGCCTACGCGAGCGTAGGCATGGCACCCTGTTGTGTCATGCTGAATGGAACGAAGGTGCAATGAAGCATCTGATCTTCGTAGGGCGAGCGTCCCCGCTCGCCTGAGGACGTTGTGCGAGGACGCACGACCTACGAAGAGATCCTTCGCTTCGCTCAGGATGACAAACGACGGTGGTCAGGTTTTTGAATTGAGAGGACTTGTGCTGTGAAGACCAAACGAATGAATCGACGACAATTCCTGGGCAGTGCGGCGGCGGTGGCGACGTTCACGATTGTGCCGCGTCATGTTCTGGGTGGGGCGCGGCAGGTGCCGCCGAGCGAGAAACTCAACATCGCCTGCATCGGTGTCGGTGGCCAGGGCGGCAGCGACGTGCAGTCCGTCAGCACGGAGAATATCGTCGCCTTGTGCGATCCCGACTGGAGCAATCACACGGCCGCCAGCTTCAAGAAACATCCGACGGCGAAGAAGTACAAAGACTTCCGCAAGATGCTGGAGGCCGAGGCCAAGAACATCGACGCGGTGACGGTGGGGACGCCGGACAACATCCACGCCGTGGCGGCGATGATGGCCGTTAAGATGGGCAAGCACGTCTATTGCGAGAAGCCCCTCTGCCATGACATCTACGAGGTCCGCCAACTTACCGAAGAGGCCCGCAAGCGGGGTCTGATGACCCAGATGGGCACGCAGCTCCACGCGACGGGCGAGATGAAGACGTTTGTCGAGTGGGTCAAGGCCGGCGTCATTGGCAAGATTCACCGGGTCGATCTCTGGAGCGGCAAGAACTGGGGCGGCGGCACGCGGCCGACCGATACGCCTCCGGTCCCGGAGACGCTGGACTGGGATCTGTGGCTGGGACCCGCCCCGTATCGGCCGTATCATCCGAAGTATATGCCCGGCGAGTGGCGGCGCTGGTGGGATTTCGGCACGGGCACGCTCGGCGACATGGGTTGCCACATCATCGATCCGGCGTGGTGGGTGCTGGACCTGAAGTACCCCACGAGCGTCGAGGCCGATTCCGGGCCCTTCAATAAGGAGACCTACCCGGAAAGGACCAGGGTGACGTGGGAGTTCCCCGCGCGGGGCGATCTGCCTGCGGTGACGGTAACGTGGTGCGACGGCGCGAATCGCCCACCGCGACCGAAAGATTTGGAGGCGGAACGGAAGCTGCCCGATCAGGGCGGTCTGTACTACGGTGAGAAGGGCACGATCCTGCTGCCGCACGGCGGCAATCCCCGGTTGATCCCGGAAGAGAAGATGAAAGGCTTCAAGCCGCCGGAGCACTCGCTGCCGCGCGACGTGGATCACTATCAGGAGTGGATTCGGGCGTGCAAGGGCGGGCGGAAGCCCTCGTCGAACTTCGACTACGCCGGCCCGTTGGCCGAGGCGATCCTGCTGGGCAACGTGGCGGCCCTGGCGGGCGGTCGCAAGCTCGAATGGGATGGGCCCGGTATGAAGGTGACGAACATACCCGAGGCGAATAACTGGCTCCGGCGGGAGTATCGCAGGGGGTGGAGCCTGTGACGGACGATGACATCCCTGTCAGAGTGGTGCGTAAGATGGCTCGTTTCCGAGGCTTATTGATGGGTGGATTAGGAGAATTCTCGATGAGTAGGCAGACGAAAGTGCTGGTGGCTCTGGTCGTGGCGGGGCTGTGTGTGGGCGTCATGAGCGTCAGCCGTGCACAGGCGAAAGACAAGTGGCGGGTGGGTGCCCAGTCGTACAGCTTCAACCGGTTCACCTTCGAAGAGGCGATGGCCAAAACAAAGGCCTGCGGGATGAAGTATATGGAAGTCTTTCCTGACCAGAAGGTGGGCAAGGAATTCGGGGATACGGTATTCAAGAACATGACCGCTGAGCAGCGGCAGCAGCTCAAGCAGATGCTCAAAGACAACGGCCTGACACTCACCTGCTATGGCGTGATCACGCCGGGCAATGAGCAGGAATGGCGGAAGTTGTTCGACTTCGCCAAGGACATGGGCTTTGAGGACATCGTGTCGGAGCCGGCGGAAAAAGACCTGCCGATGATTGACAAGCTCTGCCAGGAGTACCAGATCGGCGTCGCGATCCACAATCACCCGAGGCCTTCCCATTACTGGGACTACGAGACCGTGCTGAAAGCCTGCGCAGGCCGTAGCAAGTGGATCGGCTCCTGCTCGGATACGGGGCACTGGATGCGCTCGGGGATCGATCCGGTCGCGGCGATCCTGGCGCTGGGCAAGGCCGGCCGGATTCGCAGCCTGCATTTCAAGGACCTCAACGAGTTCGGCCCGCAGGCGCACGATGTGCCTTGGGGCACGGGCGCGGGCACAGCCCGGGAGGTCCTGGTCGCGTTGACGGCCTTCGGCTTCGAAGGACCCTTCTCTGCCGAGTACGAATACCATTGGGATAATAGCGTTCCCGAGATCAAGCAGAGTGCGGAGTGGTTCAAGAAGACCGAAGCCGAGTTGGCGATCGTGCCCTTCAAAGACGTGTTCCAGAAGGACCTCGCGAACGCCGTCAGGGAACCCGGCGCCTGGGCGTTCGATGCGGAGGGTGTGCTCGCCCCCACACCCAACGGGCATGGCGACATCTGGACCAAAGAGCGCTACGGCAACTTCCTCCTCGAACTGGATTTCAAAGTCCCCGACAAGGGCAATAGCGGCGTCTTCCTCCGCACAGGAAGCATCAAGAACTGGATCAATACCGCGATGGAGATTCAGATTCATGCGACGACCGACGGGACCAAGTACGGCCAGTGCGGCGCGGTGTATGATTGCCTCCCGCCGTCCAAAGACGCCAACAAGGGACCGAACCAGTGGAACCATTACGTCATCACCTGCCTCGACAATAAGATCTACGTGAATCTCAACGGCCAGGACATCATCGACATGGACTTGAACAAGTGGACCGAGGCCGGCAAGAACCCCGATGAGACCAAGAACAAGTTCAAGACCGCGTACAAGGACATGCCGCGCATCGGCAACCTCGGCTTCCAATACCATGGCAACCCGGTGTGGTTCCGGAACCTGAAGGTCAAATCCCTTGACTAAGCCCGGCGACTGAGAGGTGGATGGCTATGAAGAACCGTTGTTCGATTGAATGCTGTGGGGTTGTGCTTGGCGTCGCGGCCTTGGCTCTCTCGTTGGCGATCTTCAACGGGCAGACGGCGCTTGCCAATAGCGCAGACGCTGACGGCGGGTGGGTCTCGCTGTTCAATGGCAAGGACCTGACCGGTTGGGATGGCGAGCCGGGGCTCTGGTCGGTCAAAGACAGTGCCCTCCACGGGGAGACGACGAAGGAGAAACCCCTCAAGAGCAATACTTTCCTTGTCTATCGTGGCGGGTCGTTCGACGATTTCGAGCTGCGGATCAAGTTCCGGCTGCTGGGCGGAAACTCGGGCGTGCAGTATCGCAGCAAGGAGTTTGACAAGTGGCGGATCGCCGGGTACCAAGCGGATATCCTGGACACGCTCGGCATGGTCGGTTTCCTGTATGAGGAGGGAGGCCGGGCGTTTTTGGCCAATCTGGGCGAGTTCGTCGTGGTGAGCCCGAACGCCAACCGGAATGTCATCGGCAGTGTCTGCGACAAGCAGGCGCTCATTGACGCCGGCTACTACAGGGTCAAGGACTGGAACGAGTACCGCATCATCTGCCGGGCCAACCACATCGTCCAGTATCTCAACGGCTACAAGATGATCGAGCTGCTCGACAACGATCGCCTGGTCAACCCGACCGATCCGAAGGACCGTCGGGGCGCATCCCGCACGGGCCTGATCGCTCTGCAGTTGCACGTCGGTCCGCCGATGGTTGTCGAGTTCAAAGACATCCGTCTCCAGCGGATCACGCCGCCGTGTGCGGAGGCGGTGCTCGCCTTCAACGGCCGGAACCTGGACGAGTGGACCACCAACGCCGGGTCGGGCAAGGCCAACCAGTGGGCCGTCGGTAAGGCCAGGGTTTCGGCCACCGACCCGAAGCAGTTGGAGCGCATCGAGGGCACAGGCGAAATGATCAATCTGACGCCCGCCCATGGTGCCAGCCAGGACATCTACTCCAAGGCCAAGTTCGGCGATTGCCGGATCGAACTGGAAGTGATGGTGCCGCAAGGCTCGAACTCCGGCATCTATGTGATGGGCGAATACGAAATCCAGGTGCTCGACAGCTACGGCAAGCAGAAGATGACGGGCGGCGACATGGGCGCGATCTATAATGCCGCCGTGCCATCCATCAACGCCTCGAAGAGGCCGGGCGAGTGGCAGCAGTATGTCATTGAGTTCCGGGCGCCCCGGTTCGACGCCAGCGGCAAAAAGACCGAGAATGCCCGGTTCTTGAAAGTTGAGCTCAACGGCCAGGTACTGCACAAGGACCTGGTCATGCCCGGGGCGACTCCGGGCGGCGTCACAGGAAAAGAAGTGCCCCAGGGACCGCTGATGTTCCAGGGTAACCACGGCCCCGTGGCCTATCGCAATATTATCGTCGAGCCATTGAAATAAGGAGTTGCAGGTCTCCGGTGGGGTGGGGCTGGCCCCACCGCGATCGGTGTGACCAAGAGAATCGGTGGGGCCAGCCCCACCCCAGCATTGGTGTGCCGGGAGTTATCGGACGGCGCAAAAAAACGGCTGTCTTGCTTGACAGTCGTAGATGGTACCCCGATAATGCAGCGGCTAAACGGCAATTGTCACGAACCGTCAGGTTCACTTTTTGGAGTCACAAGAGATACAATGAGCGAGCCAAAAACACAACAGGGTGGTATGAATCGGCGGAGTTTCCTGCGGTCCACGGCGGCGGTCGGCGCGGGCCTGGCGTTTTCCTCGCGAATGTTTGCGGCGGCCAGCGGCGGGGGTAATGACATCAATGTCGCCCTGCTCGGCGCGGGGGCCGAGGGACGGGCTTTGATGGACGCCAGCCGCGCGATTCCGGGCATCAAATTCAAGGCCGTCTGCGATATCTGGACGGCATACAACCAGAAGGCGATGGTCAACCTTCTGGGTCGCTACGGGCACAAGTGCAGTGCCTACGTCGATTACAAAGAGATGCTCGACAAAGAGAAGGGCAAGATCGACGCGGTGCTCATCGCGACGCCGGACTTCTGGCACGCTGAGCAGGCTATCGCGTGCATGGAGGCCGGGTTGCATGTCTACTGCGAGAAGGAAATGTCCAACGACCTGGCCAAGGCCCGGCAGATGGTCGAGGCCCAGAAGAAGACGGGCAAGCTCCTGCAGATCGGCCACCAGCGCCGCAGCAACCCGCGGTACATCCACTGCTACGACAAGCTGATCCGGGAAGCCAAGATTCTGGGCCGCATGACGACGATCAACGGCCAGTGGAACCGCTCGGCCCAGGAGCCGCTCGGCTGGCCCAAGAACGCGGTCATCGACGATGCGACCTTGAACAAGTACGGCTTCGCTTCGATGGACCAGTTCCGCAACTGGCGCTGGTATAAGAAGCTGGGCGGTGGTCCTATCGTGGACCTTGGCTCCCACCAGATCGATATCTACGCCTGGTTCACCGGCACAACCCCCAAGGGCGTCATCGCCAGCGGCGGCACCGACTACTACGACAAGAAGACGCACGAGTGGTACGACACGGTCATGGCCATCTATGACTTCGAGACGAAAGAGGGCATTGTCCGGGCGTTCTACCAGGTGCTGACGACCAACAGCAACCAGGGCTATTATGAAACCTTCATGGGCGACCAGGGCACGCTGGTGATCTCCGAATCGTCCGCCCGCGGCTCGGTCTATCGCGAGCAGGGCGCCGGCGTCCCCGATTGGGACAAGTGGGTCAAGCTGGGCTTCATCAAGGAGCCGGTGAAGAAGGAAGAGCCGAAACCGGCGGCCGGCACCGTCCTGGACGTGCGGGAGACGCTGGCCCCGCCAGCGTACGAGATTCCGGTCACGATGGGCGGCAAGGCCTACCATCAGCCGCACCTGGAGAACTTCTACGACGCGGTTCGCGGCAAGGCCAAGCTCAACTGTCCGGCCGAAATCGGCTACGAGACCGCCGTGATGGTCCTGAAGGTCAACGAGGCCGTCGAGGCGGCGAAGCGGCTGGAATTCAAGCCGGAAGAGTTCAAGGTCTGATACGGCGTTTCAGAGATCGTGCGGTGGTAGATTGCTTCGCTCCGCTCGCAATGACATGACAGAGCCTGTTATGTCATTGCGAGGAGCGCAGCAAAGCCTGCCCCTGCGAAGGCAGGGGAAGCAATCTCTCCCGGCGATGTGAATACAGGTATAGCGCACGGGAAGGAAGTACATACCTTGAAGAAGGTGCTCTTTGCCGGATGGTGTTTGCCGTCGCTGCTGGCGTGGCTGGCCGCGACCGGCTGGGCGGCGGAACCGAATGCTGTAGCCCCCCGGGGTGATGGGTCCCGCACACCGGGCGTCCATCGGATTCCTCTCTACGCGGAGTCCGCCGAGCCGGGCAAGCTGGGCGACAAGATCACCAAGGACATGAGCCCCGCCTTGCCGTTTTCCCTGCGGGGCACATGTTCGGAGTGCCACGTCTACTCGCACGATTACAATATCATCAAGAAGGGCTGGCACTTCAACGCCATCGACGCGAATGTTCCGCCGGGCCGGCCGGGCCAGCCGTGGATCTACACGGACGTGACGACCGGCACGCAGATTCCGCTTTCCTATCGCGCCTGGCCCGGGACGTTCCGGCCCGCGCAGGTGGGTCTGACGCCGTTCAAGTTCACCCAGTTCTTCGGCCGCCAGATGCCGGGCGGCGGGCCGGGTGAGGTCGATACGAAGGACGATACCGAGATCCCGCGGCAGATCGTATCCGGCAAGCTGGAGATCAACTGCCTGAGCTGCCACGACCGGGACGCGGCCCACGACCAAGCGGAATATACCACCCAGATTGCCAAGCAGAGCTTCCGCTGGGCGGCCACTGCTTCGTCGCCCTTGGCAACCGTGAGCGGCTCGGCGAAAGAGATGGACGACACGTTCGACCCGCTCATGCCGGACATGGTCATGGACGACAAGAAGAGGCCCCTCGTTCCTACCGTGACATATCAGCCGAGCGCCTTCGATAATAAGAACCAGGTGATTTTCAACGTCAGCGGCAAAATCCCGGCGGACCGCTGCTACTTCTGCCATACCGACATCAACGTGGATCAGTGCGGCAACGAGAAGTGGCAGGGGGATGAGGATGTACATCTGGCCGCCGGACTGACCTGCGTGGATTGCCACCGCGAAGGGCTGGAGCACAATACGATTCGCGGCTATGAAGGCGAAGCCAATGCCAATGTGATGGCCGCCAAAACAAGCTGCAAGGGCTGCCATCTGGGTGATGAGAACGGCAATCGGCCGGAAGGCGGCCGGCTCGGAGCGCCCGTCCCCGTCCACAAGGGGATTCCGACCGTTCATTTCGAGAGGCTGGCTTGCACCGCGTGCCATTCCGGTCCGTGGCCGAGCGACACAACGTATCACGTCAAGACCTCTCAGGCCCATGGGTTGGGCACCCGCACCGTCAACAAGTCGCCGAATGCGCTGCCTCACGTTCTGTATCCCGTCTTTGCGAAACAGGCCCCGGTGGATGGCAGCGCGACAGCGATGCGCAAGATCGGTCCGCATAAGCTGATCTGGCCCGCTTACTGGGGCGCCATGAAGGACGACAAGGTTCAGCCGTTGGATCTGACAACCGTCAAGAATGTCGTCGCCCCGGCGTTGAAGGGTCTGGCCTTCACGGCGGCCGGCACCTGGGCCGAGATCAAGGAAGCGCAGATCATCGAGGTGCTCAAAACGCTGGCCGGCTCGGTCAAGGACGGCAAGCCCGTCTATGTCACCGGCGGCACGCTGTACCGGCTGAATGAGGGCGGCACGCTCGCCAGCTATCGGGATCATCCGGCAGCGGCGGCGTACACGTGGCCGATCGCGCACAACGTGCGACCGGCGGCCCAATCCCTCGGGGTCGGCAAGTGCACAGTCTGCCATTCCACGGGCTCGCCCTTCTTCTTCGGGACGGTCGCCGTAGATTCGCCGATTGCTTCGCTCAGCAGTCTGACGAAGGTGCAGTACGAATTCCAGCAGGCGCCCCACGGCCGCACTTGGGCGTTTGCCATGTCGTTCATTTTCCGCCCGTGGTTCAAGGTCGTGGCCATCGGCTCAGCGGGACTGATCGGACTTGTCCTGCTGCTGTATGGCCTGCGGGCATTGGGCGCTGCGGCTCGGGTGCTGGCGGAACAGGAAAAGTAGACGGTCCTTGGGGAAGTGTAGATGTTTCAGACGGTTGCCGATATCGCTCTCGTGATGACGTTCCTCGGGGTGGCCGCTCACTGGGTCATGGTCCCGACCGGGGGACCGCGCAACGTGGTTCAGGGCGGCGTCCACGTGTTCAGTCTGCTGCTCATCGAGCAAAGGTCCAGCATCCTGGGGGTTCTCAAGAAGTTGGCCTATCTGGTGGCGCTGATCTGCTTCCTGGTGTTGGCGATTACCGGTTTCTGGCCGTTGCTGGTCCGGGGTGAGCACATCTCCGGCTATCTCATGATGATCCACGCCACGTTCGCGCCGGTCTTCGCGCTGTGCCTCGCAGTCCTGGCCCTCACATGGGCGGGCGCGAACCGCTTTGCGGCCGACGACGCCCCGTGGGTCCAGCGCCTCCTGCGGCGCACCACGCGGCTGCACGTCGCGACCGAGGATAAGCCGGGGCGCTGTGCTGTGCTCTGGTACAAGGCGACGTTCTGGCTGCTGATGTTCCTGGCGCTGCCGCTGATCCTGTCGATTGTGATCAGCATGTTCCATATCCTGGGAACGAGTTGGCAGCATTTCACCATGGCGATCCACCGTTGGACGGGTCTGGTATTTGCGGTCGTAGCCATCCTTCACACGTATCTGGCGATCCGCGTCCGTATGACACCTGCGGCGTGAAATCCGGGTCCATTTTTTCTCTTCCCTAAGGACGCGCCGGGCTGTAGACTGTCACCTTCAGTAAGGCTCGGCGCCGGCTTATTGTGACGCAACGACGGTTTGGGGAACACCGGCAGGGCGGCTGACAGGAGCCACGGGGAGAAACGCGTGCACAAGAGCATCGCTCCAATGGGTGGGGGGAGTTATTCTGCGAGCGTACCTCCTTTGTCGTCACGGCAGCTCGTCTGCCAGTTCTATAGGTGACCTGCTCTGCGCAGGTATGGATGGGAGTAAAGAGTTAGGAGAACCGATCATGAGTAATGGAGCGTTGCCAAGTTACCTGAGTATGGCCAAGCCCAACCCGCCCACGAATCGTGCCCCGTGGTACAAGAACACGGCTCCCACGTACGCGGGCATCTTCCTGTGGTTCGTGTTTTGGAGCGCGATTTCCAGCGGTGGGACCGCGGCTCCCGGTGGCGGGTTGTCGCAGGGAATCGGCGTGGCCCTGCTAGGGGTGGTCATTGCGGCGCTGCTGTGCCATTTCCTGTTCTACTACGTACCGGGCATGTTCGGCCTGAAGACGGGCCTGCCGTTGTACGTGGTGGGCAGCGCCCAGTACGGGACGCAAGGCGGGTTCCTGATGCCGGGCTTCCTGATGGGTGTCCTGCAGTTTGGCTGGCTGGGCGTCAATGCCTATGCCTCGTCCGTGGCCCTGGCGCCGTTGTTTGGGGGCAGTGCCGCCGCGGCCAAGGTGATTGCCATCGTGTGGGCCGTGCTGGCCGCCTTCGTGGGACTCAAAGGGATTCAGTACGTGGCGAAGGTCGCGACATTCCTGCCTCTGATCCCGCTGATCATCCTGTTGATTCTGCTGGCCAAGACCGCCGGCGGCATCAGCAGTTTCGATCCGCAAAAGCTGGTTGCCGCCGGAGCGGCCACCAGTCCAGGGACGGCCGCGTTGTCATTCGGGGGCGTGATCGCCGTTTTCGTTACGTACATCGTAGGCTTCTTCGCCACGGCCGGAGCGGCCGGCGTGGATTTTGGCACGAACAGCCGGGACGCCAAGGATGTGCAGATGGGCGGACTTGTCGGTATCGCACTGGCTACCTTGGTGGCCGGCGGCGCCTCCGTCCTGATCGCGGCGGGAGCGTTCGGCCAGACGGGCCAGTACGCACTCAGTACGGCCGACCCGGGTTTCATGGGGCGGATCATGGGCTCTGACAGCGCGGGGAAATGGATGGGATTGCTCCTGGCGGTAGCGGCCTTCCCGCCCGCCTGCTTCTCGTCGTTCATTGCCGCCAACAGCTTCAAGACCACCTTGCCAACCGTGAATCCCTTCATTTCCGT
>JAMCWO010000153.1 GCA_023481165.1 Planctomycetota bacterium
TATTTGAGATTGGCAGTTTCCCCACCAGGCCGGCGATGCGTTGCACCTCTTCCGCCTGGGTCACGCAGTCGTCGGGCGCTTCCTCCACGTCATCACGGGCACGGCTCATCATATAACGGGAGATGATCTGCCGGCGGTTCCTGCGCTGCCGCACCGCATCGATAATGTCATTCCGGATGACCGTATTGAGGTAGCCCGCCACGTTATCCAACGGCTGGGGGGGCGGATTGCACACCAGGGACAGGTAGAGGTTTTGATACACCTCATCCTCCTCATCGCTGCGGGTCACATGCTGACGAATCATGGTCCGTATCGCCGGTCCATATTCGGCGAAGATGTGCGGTCGCCAGCTCTACCTTTTTATGACTATCCATCGCAGGACTTCGGATTTACTGTCTATTATCCATGAGTTGCTGATTCCTACATCCAGACCGCGCTCCGCGACCCCACGTTCGCAAACATTGATTGTAAACTGCCAATCTCAAATAGTAAATAGCAAATGGCCTCAGTGCCCGCCGCCCCGCATCATTTCCAGCGCATGGGGCAGGACATCCAGGATCGCCTCCAGACCTTCCCGCACGGCCCTGGGGCTGCCGGGCAGGTTGATAATCAGCGTTTTGCCGCACATTCCGGCAATTCCGCGGGAAAGCACGGCGTTGCGCGTCTGTTTCAGCCCTTGGGTCCTCATTAACTCCGCCAAACCGGGAACCAGCCGGTCACAGACCGATCCGGTGGCCTCCGGCGTGACATCCCGCGGCCCCAGGCCCGTTCCCCCCGTCGTAAACACGAGATCATGGCCCCCCTCCTCCGAGAAACGCATCAGTTCTCGTACGATGGCGTCCCGGTCATCCGGGACGAGACGCTCTTCGGCTATCTCGTACCCAGCCGTCAACAGGATCTCCCGGATGGCCGGCCCGCTGGCGTCCTCGCGCTTGCCCTGGGCGCAACTGTCACTAATCGTCAGGATAGCTACCCTGGGCGATTTCGGATTGCTGCTGTGAATCGAATCCGCCATCCGCGATCCGCAATCCGCAACGATCGCGTCCCCGACCTGAATTCGTCCTCCGGTCACGACGCGGGCGAAGATGCCCTGCCGGGGCATGATGCAGTCGCCCAGCTTCTCGAAGATCCGGCAGCGCCCGTGGCAACGTTTGCCCAGTTGCGTCACTTCCAACTCGATAGCCCCACCGACCTTGAGCCTCCGGCCGACCCTCAGGGTGGACAGGTCGATCCCTTCCACGGTGAGATTCTCGGCGAAGTCGCCGGGCGAGATATCCGCGCCGTTCTGACGCAGTTCCCGGATCGACGCCATATCCAGCAGACTCACCTGCCGGGGACCGCTGCCGGCGTGGGCGTCGCCGACAATGCCGAGGTCCGCCTGCAACTCGGCCGCGGGCACGTTGTGTTTGGCGATGCCCTTTTCGCTGGAGATGGAGATGGCCCTAATCCGCCCTGTGATACGCGCCACTGCGTCCCCCTGTCTTGGCCAAGAGCCTGATTCGGTCGATGGTCATGCCCTTGCCGGTGTACTTGAGCATATCATAGATAGTCAGGCACGCCCCGGCCACGCCGGACAGCGCCTCCATCTCCACCCCCGTCTTGCCGGTCGATTTCACGGCGACCGTCACACCCACCGCTTGGCCCGCTTCGTCCAGAGCGAAATCCACCTCGACGGCCTCGATCAGGATGGGATGACACATCGGGATCAGCGCCGGCGTCGATTTCACCGCCTGAATCGCCGCGACCTTGGCCGTCGCCAGCACGTCTCCTTTCGGACTTTCACCCCGCCGGAGAGCACCAAACGCCTCCGGCCCCAAAAGAACCGAACCAGCCGCCTTGGCCGTCCGGACAGTGACCTCCTTCGCTCCAACATCCACCATGCCTCTCGGCGGGGAATCCGTAGGGTGGGCTGTGCCCACCATCTGTTGGCTGTATTCGGGCGAATTGGTGGGCACAGCCCACCCTACGTGCTTCGGACTGTCGTCCGTCCTCCGTCTTCGGTCCTCTCTCTTCACGGGGCCTCAGCCTCCAATACTCTGCATCAGAAAATCCCCTGCCGTGGAAGTGATCTTTGTGTAGCAACTCTTCTCCCGGAGGATTCTTTGAATCAACTTCCGGATGGTCTCGTCACCGGCTCCACCCCGCAGCAGTTTCCTGACATCGTAACACCGGTCCGCATGGAGGCAGGGCTTGATTTTGCCATCACTGGATAGCCTCAGGCGGCTACAGTTGTCACAGAACACGGAGGACCGACCACTGATGAAGCCGATGGTCCCCGCCGCATTAGCGGTCGTGAAATACACCGCGGGTCCGCTGGCATTCGGCATGGCTACGCTCTGAAGTTGCCCCCAATGGCTTTCGATGATCCGGCGGACCTCCGCGCTCGGCACGTAATCATCCGCCCGTCTGGTGACTCGGCTGGTCGGGCAGTACTCTATGAACCGGACGGATACCGGCAGATGAAGCGCCATCTCCGCGAGCGGAATGACCTGCGAGAGGTTGTGGTCTCTCATCACGACGCAGTTGAGCCGCACCGGCGTCAGACCCACCTCCAGGCCCTTATGCAACCCGTCCAGTACTTGGGGCAGCAAATCGAAGCCCGTCGTTTGCTGGTAACACTGCCGGTCCACCGCATCGAGGCTGATATTCACCCGCTTGAGGCCGGCCGCCTTGAGTTGGGCCGCCATTGACCCCAGGAATACCCCATTCGTCGTCAGAGACAGGTCCTCAAGGCCGCGGACGGCCGCGAGCCTGCGCACCAGGTCTGCGATATTCCTGCACATCAGCGGCTCGCCGCCGGTGAGCCGGACCTTTCGGATGCCGCACTCAGCGCAGAGCCTCACTACGCGGTGGATCTCGTCGAAACTCAGAATCCCCGCGCGTTCCCGGAGCCCGTGGTCACCCAGAGGGTTGCAGTAGATGCACCGCAGATTGCAGCGATCTGTGACCGAGACTCTCAAGTAATCCACGTTCATGCGATATCTCAAAGCAGCCGAACCCGCACCGGCGTCCCCGGCTCGATACTCGTTACGCCGATCTCCATCGGCATCAGCCCGCCCGCATCACAGAGCGCCGAAAGGTGAGCGGAACCATGATATTGTACCGGCTGGACCGTCTCTTCGCTCGTGATTCTCACGGGAATCCAGCTTTGCCTGTCGCTGTCCTTTCGGGCCACGGTTTCCTCCAGGCGCATCTGCACGTACCGGGGCCGGTAGTCATGCCCCATCAGCCGATAGAGAAACGGCTTCACCAGCAGCTCAAAAACCACGAATGTAGAAACGGGGTTCCCAGGCAGGCCAAAACAATATCCCCGTTCCCGAACGCCGCAAACAGTAGGCTTGCCCGGCCTGACTGCGATCTTCTCGAACCGCAGCTTTACGCCATTTCGTTGCAGGGCCGCCGGCACCAAGTCGAAATCGCCCACCGATACGCCAGCCGAGATAATCACAACGTCGTTGTCAGCCAGGGCGATCTTCAACGCTGCATCGATCTCGCGCGCTGCGTCTTTCACAATGCCGTAATCGCGGGCTTTGAGCCCCAGGGCCGCGAGTTGAGCGATCAGTTGAGACCCGTTGGAGTTCCTGATCTGGGAGGGTCCCGGTCGTGCCGCCGGCGGAACCAATTCATCACCGCTGGCGATGACGCCCACCCTTGGCCGTTTCGCCACCAGTGGTCGCACGCAGCCCACCGAGGCAAGCACGGCCACGTGCGGCGGGCCGACCCGACTGCCCTCGGGCAGCACGACCTGCCCCGCCCGAATGTCCGTCGCCCTGCGGAAGACATGGTCCGGCGTCTGCTCGCCCGTGAAGCGGATCACGGTTTCCTCCCTGCGTGGCGAGGGCATCGGGGCTTGGCGAAACAGGGTCAACATGACTTCGGACCGCAAGGGCCGAACGCTCTCGCCACGGTCAGGCACTTCTGTCGGCCCCACCTGCTCCGTCTGCTCGATCAGAACCACGCAGTCGGCCCCCTGGGGCACCGCGGCACCTGTCATGATCTTGGCACACTGGTCCGGCCCGATCGCCTTCTCAGGCATCCGCCCCGCCGGAATTGTCTCGACGACGGTAAGCGGATGGCCGAGGTCCGCCCGGCGGCACGCGTACCCATCGACCGTGGCCTTGTCGAACGGCGGTAAATCCATATCCGCCGTGACATCCTCCGCCAGAATCCGGTCCAGAGCGTCGCGCAACTCCACACGCTCCGTTCCGAGCGGCTGGGCCGAATCCAAGACGATCTGCAAGGCTTCTTTCAGGTCGATCATCGCTCTATTATCCGCGGAGCCATCCCGAAATGCGAGAGGTAGTCCTCCGGCGTGTCGATCCTGGCCAGGATCGCAGGGTCGGGGATGTCCACTTCGTATACTTGGTCTTGGTGCAACTGCACAACATACCGAGCCCCTTCATCCGCCGGGGCATGGAGCAGTTCGTCGAACATCTCTCTGGCAAATAACGCCGGATGCCCCCGGCGTCCCTCAGAGACGGGGATCACAATGGGCTTGCCGGTCTCTCGAAATGCCCTGACGATCCCAGCAACGGTCTCACGGGAGCTCAGCGGGTTATCGACAAGACACAACAGTATGGCCTCGGTCTGGGATGGAAGGCTTCGAAGCCCTGCAACCAGCGATGACAACTGCCCCTCTCGATAGTCCTCGTTCACGACGAGGTCCACGTCGGAAAGATCCACCGAGGCTCGGATCCTTGCTGCCTCCGCACCGAGAACCACTGTTATGCCATCCACCTCGGACTGCTGCAGCACCGAGACGATCTGTTCCAGAAACGTCGTACCGCCGAATTGCAGCAGCGCCTTGGGCATTCCCATCCGCTTGGACTCCCCCGCCGCCAAGACAATGGCGTTGATCATACGGTGCCCTCGCGCCCGCAGATGGTCATGTGGCCGATTCCAGGCTCATCTCCCAAGCGCCGGACTTTGACCAACTCGCAGACGATGCTCAGGGCGATCTCCTGCGGCGTGACCGCTCCGATGGAAAGCCCGATGGGAGAATAGACCCGGTCGAGCAACTCGCTCGGGACACCCTTGGCTCTAAGCTTTTGCAGGAGCAGCCGCGTCTTTTGCCTGCTGCCGATCATGCCGATATAGTGGGCCTTGGTTCGCACGGCCTGCTCCAGGACGATCTCGTCGCACTTGTGGCCCCGGGTGACGATCACGATGTACGAATCCTCGTCAATTCGCACGCGGCTGAAGATGCCATCGAAGTCCCCGGCAATGACCGTATCCGCCTCGGGGAATCGCTCCCGGTTGGCATACTCTTCTCTCTCGTCATAGACAACAACGCGGAAGTGCACGGACTGAGCGTAGCGGGCGATGTAATAGGACAGATACCCTGCCCCGCAGAGAACGACGGTCGGCGGCTGCGCCAGAGGCTCCACGAATACCGGCATGACACCGGCAGACACCCTGATACCGGGGTTGCCCGTCGCCGCGGCTTCCTTTATGGCGACTGCCACCTCTTCGGAAAATCCACCATCGGTGCCCACCGTAATCTGCTCGGGATCCGTCAGATAGATCTTTCGTGGCGATCCGCCCGGAGCCAGGAGCGAAACCAGCACGCCGCCCTCATTGTGACCCGCGACGGCGGAGAGTTCTCGGAACAGCGGCAGACCTGACATGTCGAACGTTTCAATCAGAAACTCCACCGAACCGCCGCAGATGCCGTCCTCATCTTCCGGCGTTTTGCCCAGGATGAATCGAAAGAGCCGGCTTCCCGGCGTACCGAGCCCCTGCGCGGCCTCATCGATCATCCTGGCCTCCACCTTTCCCCCACCCACCGTGCCGGCGATTCCCTCGCCCGCGCCGAAGACCAGCATCTTATAGCCTACTTTGCCCGGCGTGGAGCCGGTGGTGGAGATTACCGTCACGAGAGCTACAGGTCGCCCCTTTTCGAGGGCCGACGCCGCTTGGCGGAACAGGTCGATATTGTCCATTCGTCAAGCCATCACGTTCCATGATTCTTTCTATACTACCGCACTTGCCAAATGTACCATAGTACCCGCTGACATTGGATTTCTCTACCGGATTATGCACGGGAGTCAACTGGGACAGAAGGTACGGGGGTACGCTATGGCAGAGACAATCGCTTTTACGCTCAATGACAAACCGGTCAGCGTGACCACCGATGGGCAGCGCCCGTTGCT
Organism: Planctomycetota bacterium; assembly: GCA_023481165.1. Taxonomy (GTDB): domain Bacteria; phylum Planctomycetota; class Phycisphaerae; order Sedimentisphaerales; family Anaerobacaceae; genus PLanc-01. The sequence continues at coordinate 6,153 of JAMCWO010000153.1, forward strand.
ATGGGTCCTGCGGACCGACCTCGGTCTGACCGGCACCAAGTACGGCTGCGGCCAGGCCCACTGCGGCGCCTGCACCGTCCTGGTGGACAACAAGGCCGTCCGCTCGTGCGTGTATCCGGTCCGCAACGCCAATGGCCGGCAGGTCCGCACGATCGAGGGATTGGCCAAGAACGGCGAACTGCACCCCCTGCAGAAAGCCTTTGTCGAGCATGATGCCCTCCAGTGCGGCTTCTGCACACCGGGCATGATCCTCACCGCCTACAGCCTGCTCCAGGAGAATCCCGAGCCCACGCGGGAGGAGATCATCCAGGGCATGGATAAGAACCTGTGCCGTTGCGGGGCGCATACGCGCATCATTGATGCCATCCAGTCCGCCGCCACCGCCATGAAGGGAGGAAAGGCCTGATGAACAGGAACGAGTATCCGCAGATCGATTTTACCGATTTCCAACTCGACCTGGATCTCTCGCGCCGCGACCTTCTCAAAGCCCTCGGCGGCGGGATCTTTGTCTTCTTCTGCGCCGGCCACAGCTCGGTCCTGGAGGCCCAGCGTCGCGGTCCGCCCAGCGATTTCAATGCCTTTCTGAGGATTGGCGCGGATGGCCGGGTCACCTGCTTCACCGGCAAGATCGAGCACGGCCAGGGGAACACTACGGCACTGGCCCAGATGCTGGCCGATGAGGTCGACGTGCCCCTCGAATCGGTCGATATGGTGATGGGAGACACATCGCTTTGCCCCTGGGACGGGGGAACGTGGGGCTCGACCAGTATCCGCGGCTTCGGCCCGCCTTTGCGTGCCGCCGCCGCGGAGGCCCGGCGGGTCTTGCTGGAGCTGGCCGCCGAGCAACTCCAAGTGCCTCAGGAAAGGCTGGTGGCCGAGAACGCAGTGATTTACGACAACCAACAGAAAGACACGCGTGTCACCTACGTCGCGCTGGCCCAGGGAAAGACCATCGCCCGGCGGGCGAAGGACAAGCCTGCGTTGAAGAGCCCATCCGAGTTCAAGCTGATCGGCAAGCCCTTCCCGCGCCGGGACTCCGTGGAGAAAGCCACCAGCAAAGCCCAATACGCCGGCGACATCCGGCTGCCCGGCATGTTGTACGCCCAGATCCTCCGGCCGCCGGCCCACGGCGCCAAGCTCAAGAGCGTGGACACCTCCGCCGCCGCGAAGCTCGAGGGCGTCACCGTGGTCCACGAGGGCGATCTTGTCGCAGTCCTGCACAAGAATCCCGACCAGGCAGCCGAGGCAGTATCGAAGATCCAGGCCGAATTCGAGCCCTCGCCTTCCCAACTTGACGATCAGAACATCTTCGACCATCTGGTCAAAAATGCCGGCAAGGGCCGCACCGCGGCTCAAGGCGGAAACCTCGAAGAAGGCCGCAAGATGGCGGCCACCGTGATAGAGCAGACGTATCTCGACGGCTACAAGGCCCATGCGGCCATGGAGACCCACACGGCCCTGGCCCAGATCGAAGGCAACAAGGCCACGGTCTGGCTGGCCACGCAGACACCTTTCCTCGCCAAAGACGATCTCGTCAAGGCCCTCGGCTTTGACGCCGACAATGTGCGGGTCATCACGCCCTTCGTCGGGGGCGGTTTCGGCGGCAAGGGCTCCGTCAACACGCAGGCCATCGAAGCGGCCCGGCTATCCAAGGCAACCGGTAAGCCCGTCCAAGTGTGCTGGAGCCGGGAGGAAGAGTTCTTCTTTGACGCCTTCCGTCCGGCGGCGGTCGTCACCATCAAATCGGGCCTCACGAAGGAAGGCAAGCCGGCGTTCTGGGACTACAGCGTCTACGCCGCGGGCGAGCGCGGGGCGCCGCACTTCTATGACATCCCGCATCACCGCACCACCAGCTTCGACGGCGCGCCGCACCCCTTCGCCACCGGCCCGTGGCGTGCCCCCGGCAACAACACCAACTGCTTCGCCCGCGAGTCGCAGATCAACCTCATGGCCGCCAAGGCCAAGATGGACCCGGTCGAGTTCCGGCTCAAGAACCTCAAAGACAAGCGCGCCATCCGCGTCCTCGAAGCCGCCGCCGAGAAGTTCGGCTACAAGCCCGCTCCCACCCCCAGCGGCCGCGGCTTGGGCGTGGCGGTCGGCACGGACGTTGGCACCTGGGTCGCCGAGATCGCCGAGGTCCAGGTCGATAAGCGAACGGGACGCGTCCAGGTCAAGCGGGTGGTCTGCGCCCAGGACATGGGCCTGGCCGTCAATCCTCAGGGCGCTATCCTCCAGATGGAAGGCTGCCTCACGATGGGCCTGGGCTACACCCTGACCGAGGATGTCCATTTCAAAAACGGCATGATCCTCGACCGCAACTTCGACACGTACGAACTGCCCCGCTTCGCCGCCGTGCCGAAGATCGAGACGGTCGTGCTCGACCTCAAAGATCAGCCCACGCACGGCGGCGGCGAGCCGGCCATCATCATCGTCGGAGCCGTGGTCGCCAACGCCATCCACGACGCCACCGGCGCCCGGCTGCTCCAATTGCCCATGACCCCCGAACGGGTCCGAAAAGCCATCGCCGCAGTAGCGTGACGCCATGTACGTCTGTCGCATTGATCGATGAGTCCACTGAGACAAAGGATACAGGGGTACGCTATGGCAGAGACAACCGCTTTCACACTCAATGACAAACCGGTCAGCGATTTTCAGCTCGACCTCTCGCGCCGCGAGCTTCTCAAGACCCTCGGCGGCGGGATCGTCATTTTCTTCTGCCTGGGCGACCGCTCCATCCTGGAGGCCCAGCAGCACAGTCTCCCCAGCGATTTCAACGCCTTTCTCCGGATTGGCGCCGATGGCCGGGTCACCGGTTACACGGGCAAGATCGAGATGGGCCAGGGAAACCGCACGGCGCTGGCGCAGATCCTGGCCGATGAACTCGATGTCAGCCTGGAATCGGTCGATATGGTGATGGGAGACACGGCGCTTTGCCCCTGGGACGACGGGACCTGGGGCTCGACGAGCATCCGCAGCTTCGGACCGCCTTTCCGTGCGGCCGCCGCGGAGGCCCGGAGCGTCCTGCGGGAGTTGGCCGCGGAGCGGCTCCGAGTCCCTCAGGACCGGCTCGTCGCCCAAGACGGCGTGATCTTCGACGGGCAGCAGCCGGACCAGCGCGTCACCTATGGCGAACTGGCCCAGGGCCAGACGATTGCCAGGCGGGCGAAGCAGACACCTGCGGTGAAGAGTCCGTCCGAGTTCACGGTAATCAACAAACCGGTCCTGCGCCGGGACGCTACGGAGAAGGTCACCGGCCAGGCCCTGTACGCCGGCGACATCCGGCTGCCGGGCATGTTGTACGCCCGAATCCTCCGGCCGCCGGCCCATGGGGCCACGCTCAAGGACGTGGACACCTCCGCCGCCGAGAAGGTCGAGGGTGTCACCGTGGTCCGCGAGGGCGATCTGGTGGCGGTTCTGCACCCGGACCCCGAGCAGGCAAACGAGGCTTTGTCCAGGGTCTGGGCCGAATTCTACCCATCGCCCTCCACGCTCGACGATCAGACGATTTTCGACCATCTGGTCCTGAACGCCGGCACCGGCCGCATCGTGGCGCAGGGTGGAAGCCTCGGGCCAGGCCGGATGCCGCCGGCCGTCGTGGTGGAGCAAACGTACCTCGATGGGTACAAGGCCCACGCGGCGATGGAGACCCACACCGCCCTGGCTCAGGTTGAAGGGAACAAGATGACCGTTTGGGTGGGCACCCAAACGCCCTTCCCTGCGAAAGATGAGATCGTCGCGGCGCTGGGCTTCGCCGCGAACAATGTGCGCGTGATCACCCCCTTTGTCGGGGGCGGCTTCGGCGGCAAAGGCTCCGTCAACACCCAGGCGGTCGAGGCCGCCCGGCTCTCCAGGGCGACGGGCAAGCCCGTCCAGGTATGCTGGAACCGGGAGGAGGAGTTCTTCTTCGACGCCTTCCGTCCGGCGGCCGTTGTCAAGATCAAGGCGGGCCTCACCAAGGACGGCAAGCTGATGTCCTGGGACTACAATGTCTATGCCGCCGGCGACCGTGGCGCGGCGCACTTCTATGACATCCCGAATCATCGCACCACCAGCTTCGACGGCGCAGCGCACCCCTTTGCCACCGGTCCGTGGCGTGCCCCCGGCAACAGCACCAACTGCTTCGCCCGCGAATCCCACATCGACCTCCTGGCCGCCCACGCCCAGATGGACCCGATTGAATTCCGGCTCAAGCACCTCAAAGACCAGCGTGCCATCCGTGTCCTCGAAGCCGCCGCCGAGAAGTTCGGCTGGCAGCCCGCCGCCGCGCCGAGCGGCCGGGGACTGGGTGTCGCCGTCGGCACAGATGTCGGCACGTGGGTCGCCGCGATCGCCGAGGTCGAGGTCGATTCGCGGACGGGACACGTCCAGGTCAAACGGGTGGTCTGCGCCCAGGACATGGGCCTGGTGGTCAATCCCCAGGGCGCTATCCTCCAGATGGAAGGCTGCCTCACGATGGGCTTGGGCTACACCCTGAGCGAGGACGTCCATTTCAAAAACGGCATGATCCTCGACCGCAACTTCGATATGTACGAGCTGCCCCGCTTCACTGCGGTGCCGAAGATCGAGACGGTCGTGCTCGACCTCAAAGATCAGCCCACGCACGGCGGCGGCGAGCCGGCCATCATCATCGTCGGAGCCGTGGTCGCCAACGCCATCCACGACGCCACCGGCGTCCGGCTGCTCCAGTTGCCCATGACCCCGGAACGCGTTCGAAAGGCTATTGCCGCGATTGTGTGACGAGATCGAGAGGCGACAGCTCGAACAGGATATGCCGGGTCTTTCAGCTTGAAAAAGGCGGCAGGATAGAACCCTGCAAGGAGAAATAATCTCTCCTTCGAGATGGGACCCGTTAATTCCCCCCTTGCTTCGCACACCACGATAGTTCCCTCACACTTCCACGCCACGCCCGCAAACATGCGCACAAGGGCGGTTCAGGGGCGTGGACGCTACGCACGTACCCGCCGCCAGTCCCGCATCCCAACCACGTCGCGTCTACTTCCGACATTCTCCGGAGGCGGTTCATGGGCCGAACCCCTTGGCAAGACGGCCCATCGGCGGATTCCTGCGGAAGGAGTTCGATTCAGGGCTTCGCGTTCTTGATCGCGGCTTCCTCCGCTTGTGCCCGGTCTCCTGTCCTTCCGGGCACGTGTGATCTTCCTCACAGACAGACCGACGCGTCCAATTCAGCGGCTCCCTGGGCGTGGCAAGGTCCCACGTTTCCGCACCCTGAACCGCCTCTTCTTTTAGCGTCTGCCCCTAAGACAACTCCACACCCGCCCGTGTCAACAAAATAATCGGAGGCTGTCCTCAGTTCCGCCACTCTGCGCAGCGACGCGGGCGGTCTTCTTGCTGTCCGGCTGCGGGCGGCATCACTTCGCCCCATGCGCCACCACCCGCATCCCTTCCCGCTCCATCGTTGCGCAGGTATGCGTCCGCATGCTCCTTATTTCCTATCGACACCCATCAAGACCACCGCAGAAAACGGTAGCTGTCCCCGGTTTCCCCCCGGTTTCCCCGGTTTCCATCTACAATTCATAAACATGTCCTTCCCGCGGAGGCGGGAATCATAACTCCGAGGGGCTCCGCCCCGGGGCAGACTGTCCCTCTACCCTTGCTCCGTGTTGCACGAATCGTGCCGAAATTCTGCGCACAGGTGAACCCCAAAAGGCGCGTAACTCGTTGTGCCCCAAGGGGTAAAAGATTTCTCACTCGCGGGGTGTTTTCCCGTTTCCACTGTTGCACGAATGTTGACAGTCCGACCGCCAAGGGTCAACATAAAGAGTGTCATCCCCGCAGAGCCGGGGAGTGGGCAATCGCAGTTGAGAGTACCGCGTTTA
>JAMCWO010000119.1 GCA_023481165.1 Planctomycetota bacterium
ACCGCCGGCAGATCATCTCCCGTTATATGATGAGCCGTGCCCGTGATGACGTGGAGGAAGCGCCCGACGACTGCGTGACCCAGGCGGAAGAGGTGCAACGCATCGCCGGCCTGGTGGGGAAACTGCTGCCTGCCCACGAGGCTCAGGCGGTGATCGAGCGGTACGTCTATGGTCACAGCACGACCGAAGTGGCTTCGCGGATGCAGGTCAAGGAGCGGACGGTGGCCCGCTATACCTGCATCGGTTTGAAACGGATTCGGCAGGCCGTCTCGAGGGACCGGCGCTGACGATGGGCCGGGCCGCGCTCCCGGAGGCGGACGGCATCAAGATGATCGTTGATCTGCTTGCCCTGACCGCAAGCCAGGCGTGCGCCGGCGCGAGACGGGGACACGGAAAGGAGATGCGAAATGGTCGCGAGAATGAGTTGGGTGGGTCTGATCGCAGGTGCGGTGGTTTTGGTGGTCATGGCCGGCTTTGCCGGAGCCCAAGGGACCGAGGGTTGGGTATCTCTCTTCGACGGCAAGACCTTGAACGGATGGTCGGTCCACAGCGGCTTCGCGAAGTACGCTGCCCAGGACGGCGCCATCGTGGGCACGGCTGTCAAGGGCAGCCCCAATTCCTTTCTCTGCACGGACAAGGAGTACGGGGACTTCGTTCTCGAATTCGAAGTCAAGTGCGACCCGGCCCTGAACTCCGGCGTGCAGTTCCGCAGCCACATCGCCAAGGAGGAGATGACTTTCATCTTCCAGGACGCCAAAGGCCAGCCGCGTCCGAACACCATCCCGAAGGATCGCGTCTACGGCTACCAGGTCGAGATCGCTACGGCCAAGGCGGGCACGTCGGGCGGCGTTTACGATGAGGCCCGGCGTGGCTTCTTCATCGCCAGCATCCGCGACAATCCGGCGGCCGCCGCCGCTTTCAAAGAGAACGAGTGGAACAAGTACCGGATCGAGTGCAAAGGCAGCTCGATGAAGACGTGGATCAACGATGTCCCGTGCGTCAGTTATAAGGACTCGTTGGACGCCAAGGGCATCATCGGCCTGCAAGTGCACGGCTTGGGCAAGGATTTTCAGCCCTACCAGGTCCGCTGGCGAAATATCCGCATCAAGGAACTCTGAGACCAGGGACTGGTATTGCCTCCGTTGTCCTGAGCCGGATGCGCAGGATGACACAGGAAGGAGACGGATATGATGCGCATCGGGAGAGCGCCAAAGATTGCGATCGCCGCCCTCGCCGCGCTGGCCGTCGGTGCGGCGGGAGCGCGGGCCGCACCGAACACGGAGGCGGAGAAGATGTACGAAGAGGATGTCATCCAGACCGAGGCGGGCGATCTGACGATCACGTTCCTCGGGCACGCCTCGCTGGCGTTCGCCTATCAGGGCAAGGCGGTCTACGTCGATCCGGTGGGCAATCCCTCGGGCCCGCCGGTGGATTACTCGAAAATGCCCAAGGCGGATATCATCCTGGTCACGCACGAGCATTTCGACCATTTCGATCCCAAAGCCGTCAGCGTGCTGCGGAAGGAGCAGACCCAGATCATTCTGACGAAGGCGTGCGCGGGAAAGGTCTCCGGCGGCACAGTTATGAAGAACGGCGATGCGCTGACCGTGCAGGGGATCAAGATCGAGGCCGTGCCGGCGTACAACATCGTCCAGAAGTTCCATCCCAAGGGCGTCGGCAACGGCTATATCCTCAATTTCGACAAGACCCGGGTGTACGTGGCGGGTGACACCGAGAATACTCCCGAGATGAAGCAACTGAAGAATATTGACATCGCGTTCCTGCCGATGAACCTGCCCTACACCATGACGCCCAAGATGGTCGCCGACGCAGCCAAGGCCTTCGGCCCCAAGATCCTGTACCCGTACCACTACGGCCAGACCGATCCGAATAAGCTGGTTGACCTATTGAAAGACTCGAAGACGCAGGTTCGTGTCCGCAAGATGAAGTGAAAGCACCATGGGTGAAGAACCTCCGGCCGTGTGGAGGCAGCCCTTTCTCCGCACGGGCACTCTCATCGCGATGGGGGCAGCCGTCGGCGCTGCCGTGATCTGCTTGGCGGTTGTAACGCTTCTGCCTCCTATCAAGGGACCGTTGTTCGAAGATCCGCTACGCAGCTTCCTGACCGGCGCGGGTGTGGCCGGGATTGCCTTTCCGCTGTGCGCGCTGGGGTTTGCCTTGAAAAGGAGATTCGCCCTGTCGCCGTACTTCGAAGGGGCTTTCATTGCCGGTGTGCTGAACCTCGCCGGCTATATCTGTGCCGCGGTGGCCCTGGTGTGCATCGGTTTCGGTATGTACGACCTGGTTCTGTGGTTGCTTGGCTCTTCGTAGGGTGGGCTGTGCCCACCGATCCGTATGAACGCCGTCCACAGTGGTGGGCACAGCCCACCCTACGGATGCCGCTTTTGGGCGCATAATCTGAGGACCTGGTATGGAAAGAAGAGAATTCCTGCAAGCGTCTGCGGCCGCGGGGGCTTATGTCATCCTTGGGACTCCTGGGCAGACCGTCGCGGGCGCGGAGGAGCCCTGGTTCGACCGTCCGATGCGCTGGGCGCAGTTGGTCTTGGTGGAGAACGACCCCGGTCGGTTCGACCCGGATTTCTGGCTGGACTACTTCCAGCGGGTACACGCGGATGCCGCCTGTCTGAGTGCCGGTGGCGTGGTTGCCTACTACCCCACGAAAGTGCCGCTGCATCATCGCAGCACCTGGTTGGGGGACTCGGATCCGTTCGGCTATCTGGTTCGGGGCTGTCGCAAGATGGGGATGGCGGTCATTGCCCGCACGGACCCGCACGCCACCTGGGACAACGTCCGGCAGACCCATCCCGATTGGATCGCCGTCGAAGCGAACGGCCGGCCGCGACGCCATTGGTCCAACCCTGAATTGTGGGTCACCTGCGCCCTCGGCCCGTACAACTTCGAGTTCATGACGCAGGTCCACAAGGAAATCATGGAACTGTACGGGCTGGACGGCATCTTCTCCAATCGCTGGGCGGGGCATGGACTCTGCTATTGCGAGCACTGCGTTCGTAACTTCAAGGCGTTCTCCGGCTTGGACCTGCCGCGTACTACGGATCGGCAGAATCTTGCCTACCGCAAATACCAGCAGTGGCAGATCGAGCGGCTGCGGGAACTATGGTTCCTGTGGGACCGGACGATCCGCGCGGTCAAGCCCGGTGCCCGATACATCCCGAACGGTTTCCCGGATAACGTCGTTACGGGTAAGCACTCGGACATCTTCTTCACCGACCATCAGGGCCGCAGCGGCATGATCCCGCCGTGGTCGAACGGCAAACGGGCGAAAGAACTCCGCGCCACGATGGGCATGAAGCCCCTGGGCGGCATCTTCAGCGTCGGTTTGGAGGAAGCCTATCGCTGGAAGGACTCCGTGCAGAGCGAGGCCGAGACGCGGGTCTGGGTGGCGGAAGGGGTCGCCAACAACATGCGGCCATGGTTCGCCAAGTTCAGCGGGACGCTCTACGACAAACGCTGGCTGGGCGTGGTCGAGAAGATCTATGATTGGCACTATCGCTCGCAGCGCTACCTGCGGAACACCGCGCCGCTGGCACGCGTGGCAATGGTCTACTCGGAGCAGACGCGGCGCTACTATGGCGGCCAGCGCTGGCAGGAGCGCAGCAGTGGGCACGAGTTGGGGATGTATCACGCCCTCATCGAGGCCCGTGTGCCGTTCGAGATGGTGAACGACCAATTGCTCGACGCCGAGCACCTCCAACCATTCAAGCTGCTGATTCTGCCGAACATCGCCGCTCTCTCCGAAGCCCAATGCGAGCAACTCCGCCAATTCGTCCAGCACGGGGGCAGCTTGATCGCCACCTTCGAGACTTCGCTCTACGATGAACAGGGCAAGCGCAGGGAGAACTTCGGCCTGGCCAATCTGTTCGGCGTCTCCTGCGGTACGCAGGTCGAAGGGCCGATGCGGAACTCCTATCTGAGGATCAGAAGCGACCCCGGTACGGGCCGGTTCCACCCGGTTCTGTCCGGTTTGGAGGACGCGTACCGGATTATCAATGGTATCTACCGGCTCGACGTGAAGCCACAGTCGGATTTCCCGTCGCCTGTGACGTTGATTCCGAGCTATCCGGACTTGCCGATGGAGCACGTCTATCCGCGTGTACCGGACCCGGTTACCCGCGAGCTCTACCTGCGCCGGATGGGCGCGAGCCGGATCGCCTACGTTCCCTGGGACATCGACCGGGCGTTCTGGGAGATCATGAACGCGGATCACGGCCGGCTTCTCGGCAACATCGTGCGTTGGACACTGAACGAGGAGCCGGTCGTACAAGTCACTGGCCGGGGCGTCCTCGACGTCACCATCTGGCGGCAGAAGCGGTCTCTGACGGTCCATCTCGTCAATCTGACCAATCCCATGATGATGAAGGGGCCATTCCGCGAACTGATTCCGGTTGATACACAAGAGGTCCGGATTCGCGTACCGCAGGGCGCCAAAGCCGAGCAGGTTCGCCTGCTGGTCGCGGACAGAACTCCTGAGCATAAGGTCGCAGAGGGAGCTGTCACCCTCACCGTCCCATCGATCTTGGACCATGAAGTGATCGCTGTGGATTTGGGTTCGTGATTCTGTATCTGGAGGGAATTAGAGCCTCTGCCTTTTGCTGTGTAAACCGGTGGCGCCGTGCGGTTCCGGCGGGTTGGGAGCGACGATCTGTGCGTTGCCGGCGCCGTCCCAGCAGCGCACCGTGAACGTATGGTCGCCCGATTCGAAAGGCCAGTCGTAACGCCAGATGACCCAGGTCAGGCCGGACAGCGGCGTGCGCAGCGCCGCTTCCTGCCACGGGCCATTATGGACCTGCACCTCGACTTTCGAGATGCCGCGGGCGCCGGCGTGCGCAATCCCGCCGATGGGCACGAGGACCTCCCGGCTGGCGTCAATGATGGTCATATCGACCGCGACCGTGTCAATGACGGACGTGGCCTTCATCTGCGCGATTTTGTCCCAGCCCCGCACCACCCAATAGCCGGGCTCCCAACGATCCGTGGCCTCGATCGACTCGATCCACTTGGGCTGCTTCATCCCGTACACATCGGGGAGGTAGATCCGCAGGGGGAAGCCATGCCCCGTCGGCAGTGGTACACCGTCCCAGGCATAGACCAGCATCACCCGCTCATCAGACCGGATAATGTCCAGCGGCACGACCTCGTAAAACCCGTCGGCTGAACGGATCTTCAGGTGCGTGGCCGTGCTCTGGAGGCCGAGGTCCGGCAATAGACGTTGCAGGCTCACGCCGGTCCAGCGGGTCGTGCCGATCAGGTCGCCGCCCACGGGGTTCGAGATGCATGCCAGGGTGATGAACTGATGCATGGGTTCGTAGCGTCGCAGTCCCATGAGGGTCGGCGTCCGCGGCTTGTCGACGAGCCCCGTGACCTTCAGCGTCCACTCGCCTTCATTGATGGCGGGCGGGATCGTATTGATGTCGATGCGGTAGTGCCGGTCAAGCGGGGTGTATTCCGGCCGTGTGCCGGGCGCGGGTTGAACGGTCGCCTCGGCGTTGGGCAGGGGATGAGTCATAGACCAGCGTTCGGCATAGGGCCCCATCATCTGTCGGCGGCGGAAGTCCCGCGCCAGCACGCCGACCGCCGCGCCGGCCACCGTAATGGTAGCGGTGGCGCCGCCCATGCGTCATCCAGTCGAAGACGTCAAACGGGACGAACGGCAGGCCCGCCAGTTGCCAGGCCGCGTAGAAGATGGCGATCAGCGCCGCCGTCAGCATCGCCCCGACCAGCGCGCCGGCGAGAATTCCGGGTTTTCGCAACGGTCTTCCGGTTCTACTCCTCTCGTCCATCCCGCATGCCTACCGCGCGGCCGCAGGGCAGTACAATACGTCTATGACCCATCTGGCGGGGCGAAAACCCTGAGGCTTCTTTCTATACCTTTACAGACACATTACAAACGAGTTGCGCAACCGCTCGACGATCATTAAAGGTGGAATTTGCCTTGGGTCATGATCGGCTCGCCATCCACGTAGATGGTAGGGTTCTTGAGGACGCCGTCCACGTGAGCCTTGCTGTCCCATTTGGCGCCCGTGTGGCCCGGCAGGGGACTGCCGAACGCGATGTGGATGCCGGGGAATTTCTCGTCCTGGAGCAGGTTGTAGATCAGGTGCGTCAGGCCGGTGTTGGTGCCGATGGCGAATTCACCCACGCGGCTGCTGTTCTCGTCGGTCTCGAAAACGTAGGCCTCGAATTCCTTGCGCAACTCCTCATTTTTGCATTGCAGGCTTTCGCGCTGGGCGCGCCCATCCTTAACCTCGATGCGAATGGGCGTGTCCTCCAGCGAGGCGTATCTCTCGGCGAAGAAATCCCCGAGGCAGCCGTCGATGACAACCTGGCCGTTGAGGGTCTGCGGCGACGTGAACACTTCGCCGTCCGGCAGGTTCTTCCAGTGGCCCGGCGTGATGTCGCCGTCGCTGACGGTCCACTTGAGGTCGGGGCTGAACTCGGCCGTGAAATCGTTGCCTTTGTCGGTCACGACCCGGATCGCCCGGGCCTCCTTGACCTTTTCGTAGACCAACTTGCTGATGCGCTGAATCTCTTTGTAGTCGCTGCACATGCCGTCGGCCATGATCTCCGGCGTGATCCCGATCATGTGGCCGTGGCGGAGCTTGGGATTGGCCTCAATCGTCCGGAGCATCGGCTGGCGGAACGTCGCCAACTCCCCCTTGGCGCCCTGGGCCGCATAGATGCTCACATCGGCCGCCGACATCGTCTCTTCGATCGCGCGCGGGAACGGAATGGGCCGGGAACCGAAATCCTCCATGACGAAGAACCGCGCCGGCTTGCCGGTGATCTTCTCGGCGGCGGCGCGCAAGGCCGTGCCGATATCGAGCGTCTGGCGGTCCGTGATAATGACGACCTCTTCGCCTTTCTTGACCTTCAGGCAATTCTCAATCGCCTGCTTGACGCCTTGCTCAATCGTCCCCATGCCATTTCCTCCTTGCGATTGCCGACCATCGAATCCATCTCCTGCCGCGGCACTGCTTGCCCCATTCTATCGCTCTTGCCGCCCGATCGCAACCGCAGAGAGCCCGCAAAGAACGCCACGGGTGCGGCCGGCACACGGTGGCGGATTCCAAGGTCCTCGGCGCGGCCCGATGGGCCAGAATTGGGTTCGTTTTGCGCAACAGGCACCGGACTGGAACCCTGGAATAGTGGAATGCCGGAATGGTGGGGCATCCCGGCCGCCGGGAATTGGCTTTGTTTTGCACATCTTCGCTCTCCGATGGTCCGGCGCGCCTGCCCCCTGGGCCAAATTGGGTTTGTTTCGCACAATCCGCAATCGGAAATCCGCAATCCGCAAGCGAAGAATTGGGTTCGTTTCGCACGATTCGCTGCGGCCAACTGGGTTTGTTTTGCGCATTTCGTTCCCCGGATGCGGCCGTCGCCAAATTGGGTTCGTTTGGCGCATTTGCCCCTCGTCCCACGCCCCGGCGGCCCTCGTCCCGCCCGGCGTAGCCGGGATTGGCTTTGTTTTGCGCCATCGGCCCCTCCCCGGCGCGGTGTCCCCCAGATGTCCCATCCTGCCCAAGTTTGGCTTTGTTTTGCAGGGGCCTATCGCATGTGCTATTCACCATAACTCCTTTTCCGCCAAGCCTTTGCCCCTCTTTTTGCTCTGGTGGAAATTGGGTTTGTTTGTACACGCCCACGGCCCGCGTCCGCCGGGCCCCGTCCCACCCAGCGTAGCCGGGAATTGGCTTTGTTTCGCATCTTTCACCGTCACAGACCCGGCGCTGCCCAGACCGGGCCAGATTGGGTTCGTTCTTGCAGCCGCCAAGAGATGCAACCGCGAAATACGCCAAATACATAAATCAGAGATCCCTCCATATAGGGGCCGTGTTGCACGAATCGTGCCGGAATTCTGGGCGCAGACATCGCCCGAAAATGGCGCAACTCCTTGTGCCCGAAGGAATAAAGAATATTTCGTGCGCGGGGTGTTTTGCCTTTTGGACTGTTGCACAAACGGTGCGCGCAGCGCAAGGAGTGGAGGCGGCAGGCTGGAGGCCGGAGGGCGGAAGACAGAGGACGGAGGGCAGAGGATGCATGACAGACCGGGAACCGGGAACTGCCAACTGGGGACTCCTATTTAACCGCAGATGAACGCTGATGAACACGGCCCCCTGCTTCGCACACAACGGTGGTTCCCTCACACTTCAGCGTCCAACCCGCGAACATGTGCACAAGGGCGGTTCAGGGGCGTAGACGCTACGCACGTCCTCGCCGCCAGTCCAGGATCCCAACGACGCCGCGTCCACTTGCGCCGTTCTCCGGAGGCGGTTCATGGGCCGAACCCCTGGGGAAGACGGCCCATAGACGGGTTCCTGCGGAAGGAGTCTCATTGACGGCTTCGCCTTCCGGATTCTCTCCGCCTCCGCTTGTGCCCGGTCTCTTCTGGTTCCGGGCACGTGTGATCTTACTCACAGCCGATCTAACGCCGCGAAGGGAGATGCCATTGTCGTGGCGAACCACGCTTCCAACCGAGACCTCACTCGCGCTGCGTCCGCCGCGTCCGATTCAGCCGTTCCCTGTGCGTGGACAAGCACCACCATTCCCGCACCCTGAACCGCCTCTTCTGGTTTTCGCGTCGGGTCGGGCCCCTCTGCTTGGGTCCCCGATTCCGGCATGTCCCCCGATTCCCGCAACCATCGCTGGAGCTCAACGTAGTGCCTCACCCCGCCAGCCGGCTGCGGTACGTTGACAACCGGACCAACAATGGGCAACATAAGTATGCCTACACGTATGACAAAGTGGGCAATCGTCAGGATATGACCGTGACCGATAGCGGCGGGACGAAGATCCACGTGTACACGTACGATGACAGCGGCAATATGACCCATGATGGGACCTATACCTACGACTATGATCCCGAGAACCGCCTGATCCGGGTCACGAAATCCGGCTCCCCGCCGACACCGACGCTGGGCCAGGCGCTGGATTCGGGTCTCACGTACACGACGGACGGGGCGGATGTCTGGGCGGTGACCTATTCCGAGAGCTATCAGGGCGCGTACTCGGCCCGCAGCGGCTGGATCGGCGACCTGGAGGAAAGCTATCTCCAGACGCAGGTGGAAGGTCCGGGCACGGTCACGTTCTGGTGGAAGGTCTCTTCGGAAGAGGGCTGCGATGACCTGGAGTTCTGGATCGACAGCACCCGGCAGGACTGGATCAGCGGCAGCGTGGATTGGCAGGAGAAAACCTTCACCGTCAGCGGCACGGGCACCCATACCCTCAAGTGGCGGTACGTGAAAGATGGCAGCGTGTCCACCGGCGACGACTGCGGGTGGGTGGACTGGGTCCAGTGGTCGGGGCCCTGCCCACCGGTGCCGGAGCCGGCGGCGGACAATTGGACCACGCTGCTGTACCGCTACGATGCCGCCGGCCGGCGGATCGAGAAGCAGTACAACGACGAGACGATCACGAAGTACGTCTACGACGGCGATCACTGCATCGCGGAGTACGATGTCAGCAACATCCTGCGGCGTAAGTACATCTATGGCCCGGGAGTCGATCAGCCGGTCGCGATGATCGAGGCGGCGGGCAGCTACGCGGGCACGTACTACTATCACTGCGACGGCCTGGGCAGCGTGGTGGGCCTGACGAATGCCAGCGGCAATACGGTCGAGGTCTACGAGTACGATGTGTATGGCCGCCTGGGGGCCAGCGACGCGAGCCACCCGAACCGCCTCCTGTTCACCGGCCGGGAGTACGACCAAGAGACGGGCCTGTACTACTACCGCGCCCGCTACTACAACCCCCAGATCGGAAGATTCCTACAAACGGACCCGGTGGGGTACAGCAATGGGATGAACTGGTACGCGTATTGCGGCAATGATCCGACAACACGTTGTGACCCCAGTGGCTTGGCGTGGGAGGACTGTTCCATTAGAATCGTCCTCTATAACGGGTCGGCCGAAGGCGACCCCGACTTAGGGGTGGCCACCGGCGAAGATCTTGCCAGAGCTGCTAAGGATCCGTATTTTGATCTCGCGATCGACATAGGTCCAGACGGTACCGCGCTCAAGGACCTCTGCACCGGGACCGCATTGCTCGACAAGATAATGGAGATGGTGCCGATTGATCCGATATCTGGCTGCAGGATCTTCGATCGGACACAGGTCACCATCGAGGGGCTGTGGATCTTCGATCACGGTAATTGCTACGGCGATGATAGTAATCCGGTCTGCCCCGAAACCTCTGAATTTACGAACCTGTTCGGGGATTTAGGGGCGGCTCTAGACAACTGCGGTGCCTACGGG
Source organism: Planctomycetota bacterium (assembly GCA_023481165.1). Taxonomy (GTDB): domain Bacteria; phylum Planctomycetota; class Phycisphaerae; order Sedimentisphaerales; family Anaerobacaceae; genus PLanc-01. Next base: position 10,287 of record JAMCWO010000119.1, read on the forward strand.
ACGCCTATTCACCTCAGAGGCTGCAACACTGCGAATACTTACGATTGGGGTGGTACCTTCCCGTGTTCAGTCATACAAGCCGCCGCCACGGCGAGCGGTCACCTAGTCAGCGGTGCGGTCGGGCCTGTATACTGGGATAATGGGCCGACGTGGCGGGACGACAGCGACGACGGCCCCAAGTACTACTGTCCAGGCGGATACTTGATAGCTACTCCGACCGGGGAACCCTGCAACCCCGACCTCTCTCCATCCGTCAGCTCATACAGTCCAAGGGGTTATGAGTGGGTATACGACAAGAACTATAGTCGTCGTCGCATGCCTGACAATCCCAGCAAGCATCGGGTGTGGCAGATAGGTAATCGTGTGTACTGAAATCTGTAGACGAAGGGCGATAACATTTGACACCGCGCAAGATAGATGTGAAGGGACATAGGATGGCAACGCTAAGGGACGCCTGCGCTTCGAAAGATGTCGCCCGACGGTCTGTGTTGCCCACGGGAACAGTCCGGCTCAGCATTCTGTGCCTTCTCTTGGCGCCGGCACTGGCTGGCTTTCTCGTGGCGGCCGCACTGCTCTACTTCCTGGTCTGGCACCCTAAGCCCTCTAGTCTCAGCACTGGTGTCCCCGTGCCCCCTGACCTCTCGAGTTGCACGCGCCTGGAGATCCGATATTTTGGGGGAGCGCTCAACCGCTTCTTCCGACATTCTCCTTGGCGGGAGACGGTGTTGAATGAAGAGGAGAGAGCACGCGTACGATCTTACGACACGTGGACGGTGACGAATCAAGAGGAAATCAAGACCTTTGCGCGCCTTATCAGTCAGGGCACCTATCGAGGTGACCTGCGCGGCAGCACAGAGGCGGAGGGCGTCGTCACCGCCTACCGGGGCCGCCGGCGTCAGGTGAAATTTGCCATGCGTTATACAACCATATGTACAGACCGCCAGATTGTGTTCGGATATCCAGCGGACTCTCTAACCCTGGCGGTCTTTGATCCCCCGGAACTCCAGCCCCTGCGGATGAGATGGAATTGTTGCAGCAATCTGAGTACGTTGTTCGTCACCCTTATGCAGGGGATGCCTCGCGGCCATTTGTATCCCGACCCGAATCACTGGTGTGACATAATTGCCGCACGTATACGTGACAGGTCACCTGACGCCCGCATCGCTGGGTTGTTTGCCTGCCCGAGCGCACAGCCATCGTTGAACTTGGACGATGCTCGTTCCCAGGCCCATGAGACCGATCCATCTAATCAGACTCCAGGCGCCTGGATGTCCACCTATGCGATGAACCCGAGTTGTAGCGAAGACTCGCCCAGGGACGTGGTTTTCCTCTTTGAATCACAGCCCGGCTGGAATCAGCATGGCGGCCCTGAGTTGTTCACCTTCGACAATCACGACCCCAAGGGCGGCTTGGTCCTTCTGAATGACGGCACGGTGAAGTTCATCCGCACGGAGGAAGAATTGAAGCAGCTTCGATGGAAATGAGTGTTGCCAACCGCAGATTTCGCCGATGGACGCAGATTTGGTGTTCCTGAATCTGTGCGGATCTGGGGATAACGGGGACAGGCACCAATTAGGGATGGGGGTCATCCATATGGAATAATGGGGACAATAACGGGGACAGGCACCAATTACGCAGCACCTAGATCGGGGGGGGGGGGCGGGGGCAC
>JAMCWO010000275.1 GCA_023481165.1 Planctomycetota bacterium
TCGACGAGTTCGCCACCCTCGTGAAGGAGATCCCGGACTTCGTCGCCGGGGTCGTCGACATCGCCCAGCGCGGTCGCAGCCTCGGCATCCACCTCGTGCTGGCCACCCAGCGGCCCGCCGGCGTCGCCGCCGCACCGGTCCGTCCACCCGGCGACCTGCCTCGTCCGAGGTGTTGGCCCTGCATCGGTTGTTGGCGGCCATGGACCGCAAGGTCCGGGCCCTGGGCTACCGGCGCGACCCCGGCGAGACCCTCCACGCCTTCGCCGAGCGAATCGACCAGACCGGTCCCGAGGCAGGGTGCGTATCGCGCGCCGGTTCCTCCTGTTTTGCCGACTGGTATCTCCGCTACGCCGGCCTGCGCTACGCACCTGACCTCGATCCAGGCCGGATCGAGCAGTTGCAGCGGCTCGCCCAAGAGCCGCACGACTTCGTAGCGCCGGCCTCCCGCCCGTGAGAGCGGGGTCCAGATGGTCCTGCGCATGGGCAAGAGGCCCAGGCCACATCAGGCCGGCGCCAGGCGGGTTTGTTTCCGGCGGACGAAGAACTGGTGCAGGCCTTCCATGTAGAGGTAGAAGACCGGCGTGATGTAGAGGGTCAGGCTTTGAGAGAATAGCAGGCCGCCGACGACCGCCAGACCCAGGGGCTGGCGCGATTCGGCGCCGGCGCCCAAGCCCAAGGCGATGGGGAGACTGCCCATCAGGGCTGCCATGGTAGTCATCATGATCGGGCGAAAGCGCACGAGGCTGGCCTCCAGAATGGCGTCGTGCGGGTTCTTGCCCTCCGTCCGCTGGGCCTCCAGGGCAAAGTCCACCATCATGATACCGTTCTTCTTGACCAGGCCGACGAGCATGATGATACCGACGAAGGCGTAGATGGACAGTTCCACGCCGAAGATCAGCAACGTGACCAGGGCGCCGAAGCCGGCGAAAGGCAGGGCCGAGAGAATCGTGATCGGGTGGATGAAGCTCTCGTAGAGGATGCCCAGGACCAGGTAGATGACGAGGATCGCCAGGGCGAGCAGCCAGCCGAGCCCTTTCATGGAGGACTGGAAGGCCTGGGCGGTGCCCTGGTAGCTGGTCATCATGGAGGCGGGGAGTGTCTCGCGGGCCAGCCGGTCGATCCCGGCGACCGCCTCGCCCAGCGAAGTGCCCGGGGCCAGGTTGAAGGAGACGGTGACGGAGGGCAATTGACCCTGGTGGTTGATCATCAGGGGGCCGACGTTGGTGGTCACCTCGGCCACCGTATTCAGGGGGACCAGCCGGCCGTTCTTAGCGCGGACGTAGAGCATGCCCAGTGCCGCGGGGTCCAACTGGTACTCGTCCTGGAGCTCCATGATCACGTAGTACTGATTGTTGGGCGTGAGCATGAGGGAGACCTGCCGGGAGCCGTAGGCGTTGTACAGGGCATCTTCGATCTGGGCGGCGGTCAAACCGGTGGCGGAGGCCTTGTCCCGCTGAATCTGGACGTTCACCTGCGGGTTCCTCATACGCAGGTCGCTGGTGACGTCCTGAAAGCCGGGCAACTCGCGGATCTTCTCCTCCATCAGCGGTGCATACCTGTAGAGCTCCGCCGTATCGGGGCTTTGCATGGTGAATTGATACTGGCTGCGGGCCATCCGGCCGCCGATGGCGATGGTCGGCGGGTTCATCAGGAAAACCCGCACGCCCGGAAGGGAGTTCAGGGTCGGCCGCCATTGCTGGATCAGCTCATCGGCGCTGAACTGCCGCTCGGCGCGGGGCTTGAGGCGGATCATCAGGTTGCCGTTATTGCTGCCGGAACCGCCGCGGGCCCCGGCGCTGGACATGAACGACTGGACTTCGGGTTTGGTCGCCAGCACGGCGGCGACCGCCTGCTGGTGCTCGAACATGGACTTGTAGGAGATGCCCTCGACCGCCTCCGTGGACCCCGAGATCTGGGCGCGGTCCTCATTGGGTATAAAGCCCTTGGGGATATAGATGAACAACCAAACGGTGGCGGCGAGCGTGGCGACGGAAAAGAGCATGGCGCTGCGCGGGTGGGCCAGGACCGCGCGCAGCGTCCGCTCGTAGAACCGCAGGGACAGTTGAAAGAGCCATTCCGAGAACAGATACGCCCGACCGTGATGGATCTCTTTGGGCGGCTTGAGAAACCGGCTGGAAAGCATGGGCGTCAGCGTCAGGGCGATGAACCCGGAGACCATGACGGCGGTGCCGATGGTCACGGCGAACTCCCGGAAGAGCCGGCCGATCAGACCGCCCATGAACAGGACCGGGATGAAGACCGCCGCCAGGGACAGCGTCATGCTCACGATGGTGAAACCGACCTCTTTGGCGCCCTCCAGGGCCGCCTGGAGCGGCCGCTTGCCCATCTCCAGGTGCCGTACGATGTTCTCCAGCATGACGATGGCGTCATCCACGATGAAGCCGACCGACAGCGTCAAGGCCATCAGCGAGAGGTTATCCAGGCTGTAGCCGAACAGGTACATCACGGTGAACGTCCCGACGACGGCCATGGGCAACGCCAAGCTGGGGATGATGGTCGCGGAGGTGTTGCGGAGGAAGGCGAAAATGACGAGCACGACCAGCACGAGCGTCAGCAGCAGGGTGTATTCGACATCGGTGACCGAGTCCTTAATCGAGACCGACCGGTCGAACAGGATGTTCATCTCCACGCAGGCCGGGAGCTGGTCCTGGAACGTGGGCAGCAGCGCCTTGACGGCCTCGGCGACCTGGACGGTGTTGGTGCCGGGCTGACGCTGGATCGCCAGAACGATGGATCGCTGCTGATCGACGCCGTTGAAATACCACGCCGCCACCTTGTCGCTCTCCACGCTGTCGGTGACTTCCGCCAGGTCGCCGAGACGCACGGGGGAGCCGTTGCGGTACGTCACAATCAAAGGCCGATAGGCGTCGGCCGTATTGAGCTGCCCGGAGGCCAGGACGGTATACGCACGGTGCGGACCGTACAGGACTCCCGTCGGCATATTCACGTTGCCATTCTCGATGGCGGCGGTGACTTCGTCGATCCCGATCGCTTTGCTCGACAGCGCCTCGGGGTTGAGCTTGACGCGGACGGCGTATTTCTGTCCGCCGTAGACCATCACCTGGGCCACCCCGTTGATCATGGAGATCCGCTGGGCCATCAGGTTTTCGCCCCACTCGCTCAAGGCGTACAGGGGAATGGTGGAGCCGGTCAGGGCGACGAAGAGAATCGGTTGGTCGGCCGGGTTGACCTTACGATAGGAGGGGGGACTGGGCATGTCCCGGGGCAGATGATGCACGGCCCGCGAGATGGCCGCCTGGACGTCCTGGGCGGCCGCATCGATATTGCGGTCCAGAGTGAACTGCAGCGTGATCGAGGTGCTGCCCAACGTGCTGGTGGACAGCATCGAATCGATCCCGGCGATGGTCGAGAATTCCTTCTCCAGGGGCGTTGCCACCGCGGCCGCCATCGTGTCCGGGCTGGCGCCGGGCAGCGAGCCGGAGATTGAGATGGTGGGAAAGTCGACGTTCGGCAGATCGCTCAGCGGGAGTTTTTGGAAGGCCGCAATGCCGAACAGGAGGATCGCCAGCATGACGAGGGTCGTCATGACCGGGCGTTTGATGAAAAGATCGGTAAAACTCATCGATGGTTCACCTGGCCTCTGACTTGGAAGAATCCGATGTCCCGGTTACTGCCGAGGGCGATGGGGAAGGATTCGGGGCCCCCGACGCGGAATCAGGCGTTGGGGAACCCCTCTCCCCCGCGCGACTTTGACCTTGGGGACCCGCAGCCGACTTGGCCTGTATCCGCGCGCCCGGGACCAGCCGGAGCTGGCCGTCCGTGACGACGACCTCGCCCGCCTTTACACCCTCGATCACCGACTCGTTGCCGATCTCCCTCTTCAGGGTGATCGTCCTCATCTCGACCGTCTGGTCCGACTTGGCGACGTATACGAAGCGCCCGGTCTGTCCGGTTTGGATGGCTTGAGAAGGCACCAGAAGGGAATCCGCCTCCTGCGCGACGGTCAGAAGCACTTTGACGTACTGGCCGGGCCAGAGCCGCCGGTCCTGGTTGGCGAACGTGGCCCGCAGATGGATCGTCCGGTTGTCGGGGTCCACGGTATTGTCGATGAAGGACAAGGCCCCGTGGATCGGCTCATTTTCCTCGCCGGGCAGGGTGGCGGCGACATCCAGGGCACCCTGCGCCATATTCTTGCGGATCGCGGCCAGGTGCTGCTCCTGGATCCAGAAGCTGACGTAGATCGGGTCGATCTGGCGGATGGTCACGATGGAAGCATCGTTGCCTTTTATCAGGTTTCCCCGGTGCAGCAGCAGTCGGCCCGTACAACCATCGACGGGCGAGCGGATCGAGCAGTAATCGAGCTGCAAGGCCGCGTTCTCGACGGCCGCTTGGTCGGCGCTGACCGCGGCTCGCAGCGTCTCCACGCCGGTGATGGCCTGGTCGTAGACATCCTGCGAAGCAAATCCTTTTTGCAGCAATTCGGTCTGCCGGGCGGCTTCCCGCTCCGCGTTCTTCAGTTGCGCCTGTTCTTTTTCCAGGTTGGCCTGGGCTACCTTGAGATTGGCCTGCGGCTGGCGCGGGTCGATGGACAGGAGCGGGTCACCCTTTTTTACCATCTGGCCTTCCGTGAAGTGGACCTGCTCCAGGATGCCGGTCACCTGGGCCCGCACCTCGACATCCGCGTAGGCTTCGACCGTGCCGAAGCTGGGGACCGCCACGGGCGTTGTCCTCTGCCGCACCGTGGCCACAGCCACCGGAACCGCGGCGCCGCCCTCTCCCCTCGGGCCCTTGGCCGGCTTGGCCGCCGAGCGTTTCTCGCAACCGCAAAGGCAGAGCAGGCTCACGCCCAGCATCAGGAAGGCGAGGCCCGCCCGTACGTCATTGCGAGGAGCGCTGCAAGCCCGCCCCCGCGCAGGCGGGGGAAGCAATCTCGACCCATGCGGCGGGAGATTGCGTCGCTTCACTCGCCATGACAGAATCATGAGTTTCCAGTCTCGAATCTGTGACCACCCAATCATATCCAATCCTCGTTGCACCTGGAGGTATCGATCCGCCGCACGTTAGAAGTCCTCCGGTAATTTTACCGATTCCCGCCCCGGACCCGCAATACCCCGCCGCTCCAGCAGCGAGCCCTCCAGCCGATAGATCTCCACGAGCGCCTTCAGATAGTTGACCACGGCCTGGATCTCGTCGATCTGGCTCGCAACCAGGTCTCGCTGCGCCTGGGCGACGAGCAGCGAGGTGGACTTGCCCAGACGGAATTTCTCCGTCTCTGCGCGGAGTTTCTCTTCCTGGAGTTTTCGTGTTGCGGCGGTGGCGACCACCTGCTCCTGCGAGCGGACGATCTCCAGATAGGCCGTCCGCACGTCCACTTCGATCAGTTGGGACAGATTGCCGAGGGCTTCCTTCGCCTGCTGCCGCGTCAGGACCGCCCGCAGATGGCGGGACTCGGCCGCCCGATTCCCCGCCGGGAACTCGAAGTTCAGCCCGGTCAGCACCTCATAGCCGGTGTTCTCGGTGCTCGTGATCGACTCGCCGAACGACTCCGCAAACCTGGTGTGGCCGAGTGTGACAAATAGGTCGAGCTTCGGCAGCAAGCCGTTGCGGGTCTTGACGATCTCCAACTCGTCGCGCTGCCGCAGCAGTCGCGCCTGGTTCAGATCGGGCCGCATCTGCAGCGCCAGGGCCACGTGCGTCTCCACTTCGTCGAGCGTAATTGAGGGACTGGTCGGGAGGCTGGCGAGCACCACCTCCCGGTCCCACAGGTTCGCGCCGGGCGGGTTGACCAGCCGCAGCAGAGCCAGTTTCGTCTTCGCCAGGGTGCTGCGGGCGTTGATCAAGGCCTCGCGGCGCAGCGCCACCTCGGCCTCGGCCGCCGACCGCTCCGTCTGCGCCAAATCCCCCACCTTGATGCGCTCCAGGGTCTCCTCCAGTTGCCTCTGCGCCAACGCCAGGGATTGGGTGTAGATTTCGATTCGGCGCTCGGCCAGGGCATAATCCCAATAGGTTTCCTCGACCTGCGCGATCAGCGTCTGCACGAAACCCCGCAGCTCGTATTGGGAGATCTGGGCGTCGATCCTGGCCTGGTTGATCGACGCCAGGTTCACCGTGGTCCCGAAGCCGCGCAGCAGTGACTGGGTCGCGTTGAAGGCGAGGGTCGAGCCGAAGTCGTCCACACCCGCCGGCAGGCCGGTGACGGGGAGGATGGCGTTACTCGCGGTGACGCCGAGAGAAGTGCCCGTGGGCAGGAATTCCTGAACGCCGACCGACGCCGTGGGGCCGTCGCGATCCGCCTCGAACGGTCCTTGCGCGAGCCCATTCCACCCATAACCCAGTTGTGCGGTCAGGAGGGGGTCAAAGACGGAAAGCCCTTCCGGCACGAAGGTCCGCGCGATCTGCGGATTGAGCCGCTCGACCACCAGCGACCGGTTGTTCTCCAGGGCCAGCAGCGTCGCCTGCTCGGTCGTGACCCGCAAAGGACCCTCCGAAGGCACGGAAGACGGAGGACGGACGACAGACGACGGCTGATTTCCGTCTTCTGTCCTCTGTTCTCTGTCCTCCGGTAGTTTCGGGCCGATGTAGTCCTGGGAAACCTGTACGCCGGGATGGGCACAGGAGCAGCACAAAAGAACTGAGAACGATATAAGCGGGAGGTTTTTATTGGACCTCGACCAGGCGATACTCATCTACAGTCACCTCACGTCATCCGTCACAAAGACTCATGATAGACGCTCCAGAGGGGAGAGAAATTGCCGCACGCGCCCCGCGTCATCGTCCCAAGCGGCGGGCGACAGGGCGATCAGCATACGCGGTCCGACGCGAAATGTCCAGCAGTTCTTCGGAGCAGGACCGAACGGACTTACGGCAGGGAGATGAGGGGGTTCGGGACGAAGGTCCGGTGCCACTTCTGTTCCCACAACTCCTTCAGGGGCACGCGCCCCGCGTGGGTGTCCACGAAGCCGAGGTTGATCGCCATCTTGTGGCGGTCGATGCAGAAGCGGCCCATGAAGTACCCCTCGCCGTGCGGATAGCCGGGGTAGCCCGTCTCCCCGGTCAGATCGCCGGGGACCTTGTCGTCCGGGTAGGGCCAGGCCCCGACCCAGACGGAATCGCCCAGCACGGGCACGGAACTGTTGGCATCGGAGTACTTCTCGAAGAAGTTCTTCGCCTGGCCGGGCAGATCCTTGCGGTAGATCGGGTCGTTGGGCTGGAGCCACAGGTTCAGCCCGTAGCTGCCTTCGCCGCCCAGGAATTTCCAGTCTTTGTACGCCGTACCGTAATAGGAGGCGTCCGTTCGCTGCTGGCGTTTGGTCATCGGACAAAAGGACACTTCCATCACACCCTGGATGTACTGCTCCGGGTTGTTCTTGTACTCCTTGGCATTGAGATAGGGCGCCAATTGATGGAACCAGTATTCGCCCATCTGGTGGGAGAAGGGCATGGTGCGGTCCTCGTGGTCGAGGGCATAGAGGTTCATCGCCAGGCACATCTGCCGCATATTGCTCTGGCAGGCGCTGGCCCGGGCATGCTTGCGGACCGCTCCGAGCGCAGGCATGAGCACGGCCATGAGGATGGCGATGATGGAAATGACCACCAGCAGCTCGATCAGCGTAAACGCCCGTCGCTCGACTCTCATGCCGCACCTCCCGTCGTCCAGCGTCATCGCCCACTTGTTCCGGCGCCAACCCACCCATTGTAGACTCTTTTCCGCGCCAAGGAAAGCCTCTCGCTACACCGGCACCCAAAAGTGTGCGGCCGCCGTACGGTGGCGGATTCCGCCGGCTCTTGTCCAGGTGGCAGCGGCAAGCGGAGTCGGGACCCCAATCGCGACACGTCGCGGTTGGGAACCCTCCTCGGAGCTTGCCGATGGTCCCTCGCATTCGCCAAACCATCGGCAAGCTGGCGCCCGGTGCCATGCTTACGCTCACGTAAGCATGTTCTCGTTCTTGCGTTGGAACATGGCTACGCAAGCGTAGCCATGGCACCCGGCGAGAGCCCTAGGTCTTGCGGCCACATCAGGCAGTCGCGTAGGGTGGGCTGTGCCCACCAATCCTCGACGGACAGGCCGAGCGAAGGGTGGTGGGCACAGCCCACCCTACGGGTACTAACCCTTCTTCTGTTCGCTGTCGAGGCGGCACGATTCGTGCAACAGTCCGGAACCTAAAATGCCTGCCGGTGCAGATTTTTTTTATTCCTGTCGGGACAAGCAGTTACGACGTTTTTGCCGGCGCCGTGGCGCACTTTTCTGGCACGATTCGTGCAACACGGCCCCAGATAGGGAGGCGCATATAGGGACAGGATTGTCCAGTATGAGAAGTACATCAAAAATCAGAAAGCAACAATCAAACATCTTCAATCAGGAGGCCCACCCATGACGACCGAAGCACAAATCGAAGCCAATCGTGCCAACGCCCAGAAGTCCACCGGCCCCCGTACCCCGGAGGGCAAGGAAAAGGCGTCCCGCAACGCCCTCAAGCATGGCCTCTTGGCCAAGGAGGCGGTCGTTGTGGGCGAGGATCTGGACGAGTTCGACCTCTTCCGCGACCAGTACCGGGCGGAACTGGCCCCGGTGGGGATCGCGGAGTCCGTGCTGGTCGAGCGGATCGTGGGGCTGTCCTGGCGGCTGCAACGGGCGGAGCGGTTCGGCACCGAGAGCTTTGACGTGCTGTATATACAATGCACCGCCGACCCGCTGATCAAGCGGTGGCGGCCGCTCCTGCGGCCGGAGGCGGCCGATCCGGTGGTCGGTCTGACGGTGGTGAAGGATTTTTCCGAGACCAAGGTCCTGGAGCGGCTGATGGTGTACGAGCGGCGGATCGAGAACAGCCTGTACCGGACGATGGCGGAGCTGCGCCAGGTGCAGGGGCGGCGCCAGGGGGAGGCAGGGGTATCCCGGTGGGAGAGCCGCGCCCGGCGGTCGAAGAGAGAGGGGGACCGCGGAGGATCCTTCCACCGGGTGCGGGAGACGCCCCCGCCGGACTTCACGCTGAACGACCTGCTGGCGCAGATCGGCGCGTCGGAGGATAAGCCGGCCGACGCCACGACGAATACGCCGGAGGCCGAGAGCCCATCGTGTGAAACGAAGCCAATTTGCGGCTCGCCCCGTGGCACGGGCATCCTGCCCGTGAATGAAGATCGTCGGCAGGATGGGGACCCCCAACGCGATTCATCGCGTTTGGGAACCCATGCCGATGCCACTGTACCGCCTGGCGGCGGCACTACGAACCCGCCGGAGGACCAGAGCCCATCGTGCGACAACGCCTCGTTGCCCGGTGTCGTTCCGGCAACGAAGCCAATTTCGGGAGAAGGGGTAGGGTGCGTACCACGCACCACTCTACCCGCCCAGAGTGAAATGTGCGAAACGAAGCCAATTTCGGAGGGAGTTTCAAGTCCGAAGTGTCAAGTGTCGGGCCCATCGTGCGAAACGAAGCCAATTTCCACCGGTGCGAGCAGAGAGCAATTCGGCTATAGACCCATCTTCCGCCGGCGCAGATGAGGATCAAGCTCCGGCGAGCGTGAGGATGGAGAAGGTCGGCCGGGGACACCCTGCCCACGAAGAGGGCCCGGCGCGCCGAACAGACTCAATCTGCCGTGGGGCGGCTATTTACAACTTGCGGTTTGGGACTTACGATTCGGTGGCCGCTGGGTGGCATCGGCCGGTCGTGAACTGTCCATTGTGAGTTCAGAGGATTGGATCATGCGCAAGAGACTCAATCGTCGCCAGTTCCTGGAGGCCGTCAGTGCGGGGACGGCGGGGCTCATTCTGCCCATGGCAAGAGGATTCGGGTCCCAGGTCGGCGAGAGGGACCGGACGGTGCCGCTGCCGGCCGAATGGCTCAACCCGCCGAGCGAGTTCTCCCAGGCGCCGTTCTGGTTCTGGAACGACGATCTGTCCGAAGCGGAGGTCCTGCGCCAGATCGAGGATTTCCGGGCGCACGGCGTCTCGGGCTTTCTGATTCACCCGCGGGCTGGGCTGCCGAAGAGCATCGGCTGGATGAGCGCGCGGATGATCGACTTCATGCGCTTCGCGATCGAGCGGGCCGCCGAGCGCGATATGTGGGTCATCCTTTATGATGAGGGGATGTATCCGAGCGGGTCCTCCAGCGGCCAGGTCGTGGCGGAAAACCCGGCCTTTCGCACCCGCGGACTGGTGTGCATCGATCTCGATGAGGCCAAGCCGCAGAGTGAAGTCCAGGGCGTGCGGATCGGCAGCAACGGAGAGCCGGACCTGACGCCGGGCCAGAATCTGGTCGCCATCGTCCGGCGCAAGAAGAATGGTCACCGGATCGCTATCATCGACCGGCCGGCGCGTGACGGCCGCTCCGTCATTCGCGGCCTGCACTTCACCCGGGACGACCCGCCGCGGCGGCCCGACCATCGGGAAGTGCCGGAGAACCAGCCGCCGGGGGCTGATATCCTGAATCCGCAGTCGGTGGCCTGCTTTATCCGGCACGTCTACCAGCGATACTACGACGAGTTCGGACGGCATTTCGGCAAAACCGTCAAAGCGATCTTCACCGATGAGCCCTCGCTGCTGGCCCGAGGCGCGGAGCGTGGCATGGTTGCGGGAACCACGGGGATCCTCGAACCCGTCAACGCCTTTCTGGGCTACGATTTCACGGAGCATCTGCCGGTCCTGTGGTACGGCGACGAGCCGGAGGCGACGCGGTATCGAAAGGACTACGATCGCGCGCTGGCCGCACGTCTGGAGGAGACGTTCTATCGGCCCATCTCCCAGTGGTGCGAGGCGCATGGCATCTGCCTGACCGGCCATCCGGCAGGGGGCGACGATATCGGCCCGCTGCGCTATTTCCACATCCCCGGTCAGGATATCGTCTGGCGCTACGTGGAGCCGGATAAGCCCTCTGCCCTCGAAGGCGAGCAGTCCACGCAGGCCAAGTGCGCCTCGTCGGCGATGATCCACCTGGGCCGCCGACGCAATATGAACGAGTTCTGTGGGGCGTTCGGTCCGAACTTCACGTTCGAAGAGATGAAGTGGCTGGCGAATTGGCTGCTGGTGCGCGGGTGCAATCTGCTGATACCCCATGCGTTCTTCTATTCGATCCGCGGCCCGCGCATCGATGAGCGCCCGCCGGACGTCGGGCCGAACAACACGTGGTGGCCGCAGTACAAGCCGTTTGCGCAGGCGACTTCGCGCCTGTGCTGGCTGAACACGGATAGCGTGCACGTCTGTGATCTGGCGATTCTCGGGTTGAACGACTACCTGCCCTGGCACGCCGCCAAGGTCTGTTTCCAGCACCAGCGAGATTTCAATTACCTCGAAGCGCGTCATCTGTGGGAGGACGCCAAGGTGGATGAGGAGGGCATTCATTTGGCTGGGATGCACTATCGCGTCCTGATCCTCGAAGAGGACCCGCCGCAGAAGGCCCGGTCCGCCATGGAGACGCTGGCGAAGGCGGGGCGCATCGTGCGCTGGAACGGGAAGACCAGTGACGCGGAATTCGTCGGACAGATCGACAGCTTGGCTCCGCCGGACGTGCGGGTCGTGCCGGTGGCCCTGGACCTGCGCGTGCGCCATGTGCGCAAGAGCGGCGTGGATTATTACCTGCTCTTTAACGAGGGCCCCGGCACGGTCGAAATACGACTTGATCTATCGGCAAGAGGTACCCGAAGCCTCCTGGACCCCCTGAGCGGCGGGCAGAGCCTCCTGGCCGGCGACAATCCCATTCGATTTGCAGGACATGCGCTGCAGGTATTAGCCGTCGTGTAGTCGTGTAGGGTGCGTATCACGCACCGTCCTATGCGGCGCGAAATGGTGCGTGATACGCACCCTACCGGTTGTGCGGTGTCAGCGTTTCGGTCATTCGTGCTTGGGATTTTGGATTTGTTTGGTATTTGGTGTTTCGGATTTTGAATTTCCGACTTCGGCGGTGCACCGGAGCGTCTCTTCGAACATGCGGTACGTC
>JAMCWO010000093.1:0-2628 GCA_023481165.1 Planctomycetota bacterium
ACAATCGCGGTGATTAAGGCCGTGCGAATGCATCTGCCGTGCCATCCCGGCTAGCTGCTCGATCAGCGCTCTCCGTAGTCGCGGCGGGGGCGGCTGCGCGGCCCACGTGGCGCAGAAGTCCTCCAGACTTGTCGTACCGGTCAGTTCTTCCGTGATCAAGAATGAGCGGACCCGGGCGGGATTGCGGCCCACCCGCCCGAACGCTACGGGCGTAAGCGTGGGCACGCCGATCTCGTGCAGCAGATTCAAGGCCCGCCATTCGTTCTCCGCACCGAGCACCGGAAGCTTCAGGTGCAGCAGGTTCTTGAAGATCTCGCGCCATCCCACGCCATGATGGACCTTGGCGAAATAGTGACTTCCATCGAGGGCGACCCGAATCGTCCTTCGGGCGGCCACACGCCGAAAGACCTCGCCCCGCAACTGGTCAACCTCGTCGAACGGGTCCCGTCCTTCCCACAAGGTGCGAAATCGATCCGACAGCCAGATTTGCTTCATAGGCATATCGTATCAGGTCGCGGCATTTCGTGCCACCGCCTCGACAACCGCGAGAGCGGCGTCCACCATGCCGCAGAGGTTCTCACGCCGGGCGAACTCGATCCCCCGGCGGCCGATCTCGGCCAAGTCGCCACGCTCCAGGGCCGCCCGCACGGTGCGATTGAACAGGGCCTGATCGAAAGGCTCCGCCAGGACCCAGCCGGCTTGGGCCTGGGCGATATAGGGGGCGTAGCCGCAAATTCCACTGACCACCACGGGCAAGCCGCACGCCAGGGCCTCCAGCAGAACAATACCCGCCGCTTCCTGGTACGCCGGGTGGACAAGCAAATCCGCCGCAACGAGAAGCTGGGGGACATCATCGCGGGGGCCGATAAAAACGATGCGGTTCAGCACACCGAGCCGCCGAGCCAATCGCGCAAAGGGACCAGAGCAACCGCTTCCTATTACGTAAAGCCAGGTCTTTGACAGCAGATCCTTCGGCAGGGAGGCCAGGGCCAGAATCGACCGATCCAGTCCCTTGCGGCGGAAATCGGAACCCAATTGCAGCAGGATCCGGTCATTCTCTCCGAAGCCCAGAGTCCGGCGCAAAGCCCGGCGCGATGGGAGGGCCTGCGGTCCAGCCAGCCGATCTGGCGGCAGATTCGGTGGCATCCGATGGATGCGCGCGGCCGCCGTGCCATAGTGCTGCACATACGACTGCTCCTGGTTCTGGGAGATCATCAGGATCTGCGTGCGGGAGTCCGGCCCGAACACCGCTTCCTCGAAACGTCGATAGAGGCGGTAGCGCGGCAGGAGCTGATAGAGTCGGCCATGTTCCGCCCGAGCCGTGGCCTGATAGCAGACATCTGCGGCGTAGTAGACGTCCAACCCGGGCATCTTCTGAAAGCCGACCACACAGGCCGGCGGATGGGCCGCAAGCTGTTGCGTGAGCCACGCATGGTACTTCCTCAGGCATCCGTGGTTGGTCAGGGCTCCAGGCCGATGGAGGTGCACACGCAGGCCCGGCGGCCTCTCGCCTTTCCATGCCGTAGTGTAGACGTCGATCTCATACCCGCGTGCCTGGCAGGCCAACGCAATCCGCAACATGTCCCGCTGCTGCCCGCCGTACGGGAAGTACTTGAACAGGCAGAATGCCAAAGTCTTGTTTGGTTCGCGTCCCATCGCCCAGGCCACCGCTACCTGTGCTCACTCAAAAGCCGTTCGGCGGCCGCCAGCACCTCCGCCGGCCGGATCTCGCGCATACACTCATGCTGCCGACGGCATACTTTCTTGTGGCAGGGCGCGCAGTCCAGTTCCTTCCGCACGACAATCGTCCGCTCCGTGTTGTCGCTCGTATAGCGCGGGTCAGTCGGACCCATGAGGACGACGATGGGGACCTCGAAGGCCACCGCGTAGTGCCGCGGTCCCGTGTCGTTCGTGATGAACAGGTTGCAGCGTTTCACGAGCGGCTTGAGGACCTCCAGATCGAAGCCTTCGGTCCGGGCGTCGATGATCCGGGCCTTGCTCTGCTCCAGAATTGCCTGTGCAATCGCTTCTTCGCCGGGGCCGCAGAAGAGGATCACCTTGGCCCCGAACCGATCCTGGCACAGCTCGGCTGTCTCCGCAAAATACTCGGCGGGCCAGCATTTCGAAGACCCGAAACTCGCGCCGGGGGTCAGCCCGACAACGAAATCCTTGTCCTCGACGCCGTATCGCGCCAGCAGTGCCTCGCCGCGTCGGCGCAGCTCTTCGCCAATGAACAGGGTGGGCCGGGGTAGGGCGGGCACATCCAGTCCGAGCCAGCGGCAGATCTCGAGGTAGTACCGGCCCATGGGAATCGGCGTGATCGCGCCGTTATGGGAGGCCGTCGGGCCGCCGGTCAGGAGCATGCTGCGTCCTTGCCGCCGATAACCGTATACCCGTGGTACGCCGCTCAGCCGCATGGTCAGCGCGGAGCGCAGGGAATTGGTCAGCAGAATCGCCGCATCCGGGGCCTGTGCCCGGATCTGTTCGCGCATGCGCAGAAAGCCGGGCCACGTCTTGTCGTTGCCGTCGACGAGGGCATCGAACCAGGGGCTATCCTCGACGATGCCCCGGGTGCTGCGCTTGAGCACTCCGATGATACGCGTCTGAGGCAGGCTTTGTCGCGGATTG
>JAMCWO010000093.1:2638-11903 GCA_023481165.1 Planctomycetota bacterium
GCAGGCATTCGAACACCGGCGTGGCCATGACGATGTCCCCGACCCAGTTGGGGCACCGCACCGCCAGAGTTCCGACGTTGGCCAGCTTCGAGGTCATGCTTTCCATTCCAAGGATTCACCGGCGGCCATTCATGATGTAGAACGTCAGGGCCATCACCTGGAGGACCGCGGCGAACCCGAGTGCCACGAAGACGTTATTGTCCTGCCGCCGCGAGCCCAGGAGGAACCAGAAGGCCAATAGCAGGCAGAAAGGAACGAAGACCTGCACAGCGCCGGCCAGCAGCCGCATCAGCGAAAACTCGCCGAACATCTGTTCTTTCCTCTGCATGCGCCGCAATTGTTCGAGAATATTCGTCAGGATCTGATCGGTCCCGGCGGGGGCCGGAGCGGCCACGGGCACTGGGTCCGGAGCCTTCTCCTCGACTTCCTCAGCGGGAGCCATCGACAAAATTTCCACGGATTTCGCCGCCAGCACTTGCTCATCGCTCGTTTCCGGCGCAGGCCCGTTTCGCCTCTCTTGAACCGCACGATGATGCCGCTTGAGGATATTCACCGCCTCTCGGAGGTTCACCGCCAGGAAGTCCGGCTTGCTTTCGTGCCGGTGACCCGGCTCGGAGTGCACGGAGCTGATCAGGATCGTCTTGCAGCCGGCGCTGCGGCCGGCTTCCACATCGCGGTCGCTGTCGCCGATCATCCACGACCGCGTCAAGTCGAGGTCCATCTCGTGAGCGGCGGCCAAGAGCATACCGGGCTTGGGCTTTTGCCAGTCGCTCTCCTTGGTGTACTCCGGGACTACGCCGTCGGGATGATAGGGGCAGTAGTAGATCGCGTCCAGCGTTGCCCCTTTGACGGCCAACAGCTCGCGCAGCCGGTCGTGGATGCGCTCGAGCATTTCCACCGTGACGATCCCCCGGGCGACACCCGACTGGTTCGAGGCGACGACGGTCTTATAGCCCAAAGCCTGGAACTCCTTCAAGGCTTCGGCCGCCCCGTCCGCCACCTGCACCTGGTCGGGATGATTGAGATAGCCCGGATCATGGATCAATGTTCCATCTCGATCGAAGAATACCGCCGCATTCGACATAGCCGCCCTTCGATTCAGGATTCCTGATTCATGATTTCAAACTCTGTTCCACGAGATCACAAATAATATGGTACGCCAGTTGGTGAATCTCCTGGCTGCGGGCCGTCAACGCCGCCTCGGCGCAGAGACACAGATCGGCCATAGTCTCCAATTGGCTCTTGGGCCGCCCCGTGAAGGCGATCACCTGCGCGCCCTTTTGCCGGGCGGCGGCCGCCGCCTGGAGCACGTTCGGCGAGGTGCCGCTGGTGGAGAAGGCCCACAGGATGTCGCCCGGCCGAACCAGAGCTTCCACCTGCCGGGCGAAGACCCGCTCGTAGTCATAATCGTTGGCAATGCAGCTCAACACCGACGTGTCCGTCGATAGCGCCACGGCCGGCAGGGCCCTCCGCTCCACGCGAAAGCGGCCGATGAACTCGCCCGCAATGTGCTGGGCATCCGCCGCCGATCCGCCATTGCCGCACAAGTACAAAGTCCCGCCGGCCCGGAGGGATTGCACGATCGCTTCCGCGATGGCAACGATGGTGTCGAAGGCCGACGCTTCGAACGTCGCTACCATCTTGCGGTGGGTCTCCACGGCCTCTTGGATGATCTGACGATCCATCAACCTTCTTTCGTATTCGTCTGCAGCGCCTTCATCTTTTCGATCGTGGCGGTAGAGCTGCGGCCCTGCACCAGCGGCGCGAGGACCACGCGGCCGCCGTAGGACTCGACGAAATCCCACCCGACCACGCCTTGTTTGTTGCCCCAGTCCCCGCCCTTGACAATCACGTCCGGCCGGACCTTTTGGACCAGGCCGAGCACGCTCGGATCATCGAAGATCGTGATCAGGTCGACAGTCTCCAGGCCAGCAAGCACCGTGGCGCGATCCTGCTGGTTATAGATCGGCCGCTGCGGTCCCTTAAGAGTCCGCGCGGAACTGTCGCTGTTGAGGCCGACGACCACCACATCACCCTGCGTCTTGCAGAACCGCAGGTACTCCACGTGTCCCCGATGAATGACGTCGAAGCAGCCGTTCGTGAAGACGATCGTTTGTCCACGACTGCGGCGCCGGTCGAGTTCTTCCAGCAGTTCGTCCAGCGTGCGGAGCTTCGTGTTCTGCGCCCCGAACTGGCCGGCAATTTCATGGATCATCTCGGCCACGGTCACGGTGGCCGCCCCGAACTTCTCCACTTCGATACCGCCGGCCAGATTCGCCAGATGGGCGGCGGTGAGATAGTCGCTCTCGGCGGCCAGCGCGGCCGCGAGCATCGCCAGCACCTCATCGCCGGCCCCCGTTACATCGTACACAGTGCGGGGCTTGGCCGGGATCGGCTGGCCGAGGCGGTCCGTGCACAGGTACAGGCCCTCCCGGTCGAGGGTGACGACCACGGCGTCGAGCTGGAGCATTTCGCGCAGCCGGCGGGCGGCCCGGGCCGCCGCTTCCATGTCCCCCAGCTCGAAGCCGACGGCCATTGAGGTCTCGTACCGGTTCGGCGTCAGCAGGGTGGCGCCGGCATATTTCGAATAGTCCCGGCTCAGCACAGGATCCACGAGAATCTTGCGGCCTGCCGCGCGCGCCCGGCGGATCATCTCCTGGCACACGGCATCGGCCAGCATGCCCTTGTCGTAGTCCTGGAGGCAGACGAGGTCCACGTGCTCCAGCGCCGCGCTGTACGTCCGCAGCAGTTTGTCATAAACGGCCTCCGGCAGCGGCTCGGTGCACTCCTGGTCGATCCGCATAAGCTGCTGCTTGTGGCGATGCTGGGCCAGGCCGATCAGACGTTGCTTGGTGGTGGTGGGGCGGTCCGCCACCTCATAGATGCCCGAAATATCCGCGCCGAGAGCGGTCAAGCGCTCCTTCAGCACCGCGCCGTTGGCATCCTGGCCGACGATGCCGACGCAGACGGGCGTGGCGCCGAGCGCCGCCAGATCGGCCGCGACCGAGCCGGACCCGCCGCACCGCGATTCCGTTTGCGTCACGCGCAGAATAGGAACGGGGGCCTCCGGACTGATCCGAGCGGCGTCGCCGTAGACATAGACATCAAGCATGAAATCGCCGGCGACGAGGATCCTCGGCGTGCCCAGATTTCCGATCGTCTGGAGCAGTTGTTCGTACATTCGAGCCTCAATCCTTTGCTGTCTCTTGGATCTCTAACGCTGGGGCATTGTACCGCCGAGGATGCGATCGATCAAGGCGGTTAGCGGTTGTTGACCGGCCGTAATCTGCAACTCGACGGCCAGATAGGCCAACCGCGGCTCACCTGGGCTGGCCAAGGGCGCTATCTTCGTCCAATCCTTTTGCGTGGTCAGGATCAGCGACGCCTTGCGCCGGGCGGCCTTTCGGTAGATGCGCTCGAGATCGGTCACGGCATAGCGGTGATGGTCATCGTACGCGATCGATCCGGCCAACACGGCCCCGGATTGTTCGACGGTATGGAAGAAGGACTGGGGATTTCCGACGCCGCAGAAGGCAAATATGCGTTGACCGCGAAGCTGTCCGGCCTCCATCTCGGTCCCGGCGAGAGTCCGGATCCCGACGGGCGCGTGGATGGATCGCGCCACCACGAGGTCCGGATTGATCCGGCGAATTTCTTCTTCGATGCGCTTCAGCGTATCCGCGGAGACTTGATCGCAGCGGGTCAGGACTACTGCGTGGGCACGCCGCAGGCCCGAGACAGGCTCGCGCAGCAGTCCGGCGGGCAAGAGTCGGCCATAGCCGAACATCCGTGTCGCGTCCACGGCTACAATGTCCAGGTCGCGGCTCAGCCGGCGATGCTGAAACCCGTCGTCCATGACCAGGACCCGGGCGTCGTGCCAGCAGATCGCCTCGGCGGCGCCGGTCACGCGGTCCGGATTGACAACCACCGCGACCCCCGGGCACAGCGCCGCCAGCAGGGCGGGCTCATCGGAGGCTTCGCCCTTGCGCGTTTTGTACCCCCGCGTGAGGATCGAGCAGCAGATCTGCTTTTCCTGCAAGTACCGGCACAGCCAGACGACCAGAGGCGTCTTGCCCGTGCCGCCGGTCGTCAAATTGCCCACGCAGATGACGGGAACGCCGACCGTGTGCGTCTTCAGCCGGCCGCTGGTGTAGAGGTAATTCCGCACGCGGACGACGGCCGAATACGGCCAGGACAGCACCGTAAGTGCCCAGCGGACGGCCTCGCCGATGAGACCCGTCGCTTCTCCTGAAATAATTCGGATATACGTCCTTTGGCTCAGAACCCCCCCTATCTCATCAAGCAGGGTGGAGTCTTACCCCACGCGTTTCCTGTCCGTCGGACGGGTCTCGACGTGGTTAGGGACCCACCCTACACAATTGCCAGCATCGCACTGCCGACCTCTTTGGCCTTCGCCGGGCCCAAGAGCAGTTCGACCAGCTTCAAGGCGAACTCGATCGCCGTCGCCGGACCCTGGCTGGTGACGCAATTGCCATCGACAACGACCCGCTCCCTGGACGTGTAGGCAGGGTCCAGCTTGCCCTGGAGGGCGGGAAAACAAGTCGCTTTGACCTTGTCGATCAGTCCATGAGGCCGCAGCACCACGGCCGGCGAGGCGCAGATGGCGGCGTAGAGCCGGCCGGCCTGCTTCTGCTTCTTGAGCAGGTCGATCAGCGGGGCCGAATCCCGCAGATGCTCCGCGCCCGGCATGCCGCCCGGCAGGGCGATGCCGTCGTAGGTCTGGCTCGCGCAACCGGCGATCAAAGTATCGGCGACCAGCTTCACGCCCCGGCTGGCGGTCACTTGGAGCTTATCCACCGACGCGACCGTAACCTCCGCGCCGGCCCGGCGGAGCGTGTCGATGATGCAGACTGCCTCGATCTCTTCCGAACCATCGGCAATGGGAACAAGCACCTTCTTGGCCATTCATATCCCCCTTGGGATTTATGATTTACCATCAACAATCATAAATGTTCAATAATAGCGTCGGCCATCTCACTGGTTCCTACAGCCGTGGGGTCGTCGCGGTTTTCCTTCAGGTCATAAGTGACCTTCTTACCCTCGGCGATGACCTCGGCCACAGCGTTCTCCAGCCGGTTCGCCTCGCTGGTTCTGCCCAGATGCCGCAGCATTAGGACGCCGCTGAGGATCAGGGCGGTCGGATTGACTTTGTTGAGGCCCTTGTACTTCGGGGCGCTGCCATGCGTAGCCTCGAACGTGGCTCCTTTCTCGCCGATATTGGCACCCGGGGCCACGCCGAGCCCGCCGACCAATCCCGCACACAGATCGCTGACGATATCGCCGTACAGGTTCGGCAGCACCAGCACATCGTACAACTCGGGCTTTTGCACGAGCTGCATGCACATGTTGTCGACGATGCGGTCCTCGAACTCGATCTCAGGGTAGCTCTGGGCGACTTGACGGCTGACCTCCAGCCACAAGCCGTCGGAGAACTTCATGATGTTGGCCTTGTGCACGCTGGTGACCTTCTTACGGCCGTTCTTCTTCGCGTAGTCGAAGGCAAACCGTACGATCCGCTCGGTCGCGGTCACGGAAATCGGCTTGATACTGACACCGGCGTCCGCCCCAATCTTCTTTTTGCTATGCTTATTGAGCCAATCGATCAACTCCCGCGTGTCATCCTGGCCCTTGGCGTATTCGATGCCGGCGTACAGGTCCTCGGTGTTCTCCCGGACGAGCACCAGATCAATATCCTGATACTTGCTGCGGACACCCTGGTAGCTTTTGCACGGCCGCAGGCAGGCATATAGATCCAGGCTCTGCCGCAGGTAGACGTTGATGCTGCGAAAACCTGTCCCGATAGGCGTGGTGATGGGGGCCTTGAGGGCCACGCCGTTCTTCTTGATCGACTCGACGGTTGCGTCCGGCAGGGGGGTCCCCAGCCGGGCCATCACGTCCGTCCCGGCCTCGGCCGTCTCCCACCGAATCCCGGCCCCCGTGGCGTCGATGCATCGTCGCGCCGCCTCCGCAATCTCCGGCCCAATCCCATCCCCCGTTATCAGCGTTACATTGACCATCTCCAGGCTCCAACCATCGGATCTACGATCTTCGATTTATGATTTACGATCTTTGACGGCGTCATCCTACAGTCCCCGATAGCCCCGGTCAACCGCCTATCCGAACGCCTGCCGGGTTATCGGCTGCGAATGCTCTTTTGCGCGGCCGTGCGCAAGATTGAATGAAAACGGAGTATCTGTCTAGGGGCAGGCACGGTTCGCTCCTCGGGTGGGGCTGTCGCTATGCCTCGGGCTGTGGGGCCGCCGTCGGTGGCCCGAGTCTATAGCGGGAACCGACCACGGGGAACTGTCAGGAAACGCCGCTTGGCGCCACGATGAACGTGCGGGAAAACAAGCAGCCGGTGAGTTCTTCGCCGTCAAGCAGAAAGCACCCACCGGCTCGGACCCGCTCCGAGCCTCTGGCTTGCGCACTGGGAGACGAGCCGGGGCCATTCTATCGCAAGCCAGGAAGGATGGCGATCATGAATCGGCATCATAACCAGCAGGGGACGTTCTCTGTTGCCCGCCTGCGGTGCACACGGGGCTTCACGATCATCGAACTACTCACCGTTATGGCTGTCATGTCTTTGCTAACAGCCCTGCTGTGGCCGGTGGTGCAACAGGGAGGACGGCACACCAAGACCATCGCGTGCCAGGGGCAATTGCGGCAGTGGGGCATGGGTTTTGCCCAGTTCACCGAGGAGCACGAGAACGCACTCCTCAATGCCCCCATCGCTGTGTGGGACCCGTTCTGGCAGCCCTATTGCGACCGGCACAAAGACCTGTTTGTTTGTCCGATGGCGACCCGGTATGAAGAGGACGCCGGCGGAGACCGCCTGCGCGAGTATTGTGCGGCGGGCGGTTGCGTTCTGGGCGATAAGTTCAAAGCTTGGAAGCTGGCTACACGCACTCCCGCAACACTGGAGCCCGGGCCTCTGGTGGGCAGCTATGGAATAAACTATGGAGGGCTGTCCCTCCTGGACCCGCGGGTCAACGGAGGCCGTAAGATCAACCGGTCGAACATACCGGTCTTCTTGGACTGCGTGGATTTCTCTGCCCAAGCCAAGACCAGGGACGGACCCCCGTTGTATGACGGTCATCGGACCAGCCCCGGCGACATGAAGAGACCATGCATCAACCGGCATGGTGGCGGGATCAACAGTCTATTTCTGGACTGGTCCGTGAGAAAGGTCGGGCTGAAAGAGTTGTGGACACTTGAGTGGTCGAGGTGGTTCGACCCGCACGGCCCGTGGACGCGCGCCGGCGGCGTCCAACCCGAGAACTGGCCGGCATGGATGAGAACGTTCAGAGACTATTGAGTCGAGGCACCGCTGCGATGCCGGCAGTACCCCTGCACTCGTCGATCTGTCGTCCAGCCTGATTGGCGGCATCCGCACCCACAACCCTGTTGTGAAGCCATAACATCCAGTGGCCGAGTCATGGACCACGACCGCCGTTTTCCACCTTCTCCGCCAGCGCTTGGAAACGCGGGTCGCCGCGCAAGGAGGCACATACGGGTTCCACTTTCAGAAAGGCCATGTCGATATGGCGCTGTGCATAGGCCTGCTCCAGCAGGTCGAGGGCCGCGTCGGTTTGGCCCAATCCCGCGTAAACAGTCGCCTGCGCGCTGGGCGCGACGTAACGTTTCTTGGCGAGCTGATCCAAGTCCGCCAGCACGCCCCTTGCCTCTTCGCGGTGGCCGCTCAGGGCATAGGCATACCCGAGGAACGATTGAGGCCAGGGCCAATCCGGTGCCAACTGCACGACGGCTTTCAACTCACTCAGGGCTTGCATGGTCTTGCCGGTATCCAAATAGCACACGCCGAGCAGAGTGCGGGAGTTCAGCATACTCCGATTCAACTCTATGGCCTGCAGCAATGGTGGAATCGCCTTATCGCACTGACCAGACAACCGAAGGATCCAACCCAGGTCGTGGTAAAGTCCCGGCGAAAGCGGATCGAACTCCAGGGCTCTCTGGAGGACTTTGATGCCTTCATCGAAGCGGCCTCTCAGTGCCAGAAAGCTGGCGTAGCCATCCTGTGCCACCGATGAGCGCGGGTTCAGCTCGATCGCCCGTTTGAAGTCCTTCTCGGCGCCGGCCCAATCCCAATCATAGTTCATTCGAGCAAAGCCCAGCGCGACGTAGGCATCGGCGAGCATGGGGTCCAGCTCAATTGCTCTCTGCGCGGCCGCTTTGCCTTTGGGTACCCCTTCCCGCGGCTCCCATATCCCGACGAACGTGGAGGCGTAGATATAACTCAGGGCCAGGCCGGCATGCGCCGGCGCATAATCCGGCTCAATCTCGATGGCGCGCTGGAAATAACGGATTGCATTGATGGTGCTTTTCTCGGACGCCTCCCACCAGCACCGCAGACCCAGCAGGCAGGCTTCAATGGTTTCGGGTTTGGCGGTGCGGGCTCGCGCCAAGCGGGCCTGGTCCTCCGACGTCAGACGTACCTGGATTTCCGCGGCGATGGCCTTCGCCACTTCGCTCTGCACCGTGAAGAAGTCGCTCAACTCGCGGTCGTACGTGTGCGCCCAGAGTTGGCGGTCCGTGGCCGCCGCAACCAGTTGGACATTGATCCGAAGCCGAGTGCCGTCCCGCTGGATCGAACCTTCCACCACGGCATCCACATTCAGTTCCCGCGCCATCTCTGGAACAGACTTCTGCGTGCCTTTGAAGCGCATGACCGAGGAGCGGCCCGGCACACGTAGCGCGCCGATATCCGCCAGACTGATGCACAGCGCGTCCGTCATTCCATCGCTCAGATGCGCCTGACCTGTGTCCCCGGAGAGATCGTTGAACGGTTTGACCGCCAGCGAAGTGATGTGGGGTGGATGAGCCAACCACCAGCCTGCGCCAGCGAATACCAGGGCAACGACCGCCGCGGTCGTGACTGCGCCTGCAGCAAAGACCGCCTTGTTCCGCCGCACCAGCTTCTCGAACCGGTACAGCCTGCTGGGGGGACGGGCCAGAACAGGTTCGTTGTTCAGATGGCGCTCAATATCCGCCGCCAGACCCTTAGCCGTCTCATATCGTCGAGCCCGATCTTTCTCTAGCGGTTCATGACAGTTGTACCTCTGGGTACAAGCGTTTGAGCTTGATCCGAGCGTCTTTCGTTCGGAATTGCCAATGGACCCCGCGTTGACGAGCATTGCGGTCCCGTGCCCACGGCGTCACCTTGCGGACCAGAGCCGCGACACTCGCGGTGCGGGTCCGCAGGCATTGCCGCGTCAGGACACTCAGT
>JAMCWO010000298.1 GCA_023481165.1 Planctomycetota bacterium
CATCGACGCGGTAATGGTCTCCACGCCGGACCACTGGCACGTCCCAATCTCGATTGCCGCCGCGAAAGCCGGCAAGGACATCTCCTGTGAGAAGCCCGTAACCTTGTGCATCGAGGAGGGCCGCATTCTCAGCGATACGGTCCGGCGGTACAATCGGGTCTTCCGGATGGACAGCGAATTCCGCTCGCTCGCTTGCTTCCAACGAACCTGCGAGTTGGTGCTCAACGGCCGGATCGGCAAGGTTCATACGATCCGCACCGGCGTGCCCGCCGGCGATGTCGCAGGGCCATCGGAGCCCACGATGCCCGTGCCCGAGGAGCTCGACTACGAGATGTGGCTGGGTCCGGCCCCGGTTGCGCCGTACACCGTCAACCGCGTGCACGACCCTCACAAGTATGACCGTCCCGGCTGGATGCGCGTCCGCGACTACTGCGAGGGCATGATCACCAACTGGGGCGCCCACCTGAACGACATCGCCCAGTGGGGCAACGGCACGGACCGCACCGGACCCGTCGAGGTGGAAGGCACGGGCAAGTACCCTCGGGACGGGCTCCGGGAAGTGCTTTTGAGCTTCGAGGTGCGGTATAAATACGCCACCGGCGTACAGCTCTTCTACAACACGAGCCGGCCCTTCGTCCGCTTCGAAGGCAGCGAAGGCTGGATCGAGGCCGACTACAACCAGCGAACCGTAACAGCGCGGCCCCAATCCGTTCTCGATTCGCCGATCAAGGCGGACGAGATCCATTTGCCGCTCAAGGACGAGAAGCGTGACTTCATCGACGCGGTCAAGACCCGCGGCCCGACCCTCGCGGACGCGGAGGTGGCCCACCGCACCACGTCCCTGTGCCAACTCGGACACATCGCCATCCAGGTCGGCCATAAGCTTCACTGGGACCCACAGACCGAGCGGTTCACCAACGACGACACCGCCAACCGCCTGCTCGGCCGCCCCATGCGCAGCCCCTGGAGCCTGACGTAAATAAGACATAAGACTTCCCGAAAGGAGATCCTGAGATGAAAACACAATCGATTCGACTGACAATTGTGACCGCCTGTCTGTGCCTCGCGACTTCCTTCCAGCCGCTGTTCGCTCAAGCGACAGCTTCCAAACCGCTGTCACAGGATGAGAAGATGAAGTGGTTCCGGGAGGCGAAATTCGGCCTCTTTATCCATTGGGGCCTCTACGCCGTGCCCGCCGGGACGTGGAAGGGCCAGCAGATCCAAGGTATCGGCGAGTGGATCATGAATCGGGCCAAAATCCCGGTCAAGGAATATGAGCAACTGGCGGGCCAGTTCAACCCGGTGAAGTTCAATGCGGAGCAGTGGGTGCAGATGGCCGAGGACGCCGGCATGAAGTACATCGTCATCACCAGCAAGCACCATGATGGCTTCGCCATGTACGGCTCGAAAGCCAGCAAGTACAACATTGTGGACGCCACGCCGTTCCACCGCGACCCGCTGAAGGAACTCGCGGCCGCCTGTGCCAGGCACAACATCCGCTTCGGCTTCTATTATTCGCAGTCGCAGGATTGGCATGAGCCGGGCGGGGCCGGCAACACGTGGGATTTCCCGTCCGATGCCGAGAAGGACAAGAGCGGCGCCTACGATCAATACCTGCGCGAGAAAGCCGAGCCGCAAGTGAAGGAGTTGCTCACGAATTATGGCCCGGTCTGCCTGATCTGGTTCGACACGGCCCGCATGATGGGAACGAACAACCGCGCCCAGCGGTTCCTCGACATCGTCCATACGCTCCAGCCCGCCTGCCTGATCGACGGCCGGCTCGGCGCCAAGGGCGATTACCGCTCCATGGGCGACAACGCGATTCCCAACCAGGTGGTCCATGAGGATTGGGAGGTCCCTGCCACGCTGAACCGCACCTGGGGTTACAAGAGCTACGACAACGACTGGAAGACGCCGGAGGACCTGACGTTCAAGCTCGTGGACATCGTCAGCAAAGGCGGCAACTACCTGCTGAATGTCGGCCCGACCGCCGAGGGCCTGATCCCGCAGCCCAGCCAGGACAACCTGCGGGCCGTCGGCCGCTGGCTGAAGGTCAACGGCGAATCGATCTACGGCGCCGGCCCGACCCCGTTCGGCGAAGAACTCGGCGCGCCAGACCCCACGGGCAAAAAAGACAAGAAGGGCAATCCGGCCTTTGCCGCCAAGACCGATTGGCGTTGTACGACCAAGCCCGGCAAGCTCTACATCCATCTGTTCCAGTGGCCAACCGGCTCCTTCGAGCTGCCGCCGCTCGTAGGGGCGAATAATCATTCGCCCGTAGTAACGAAGGCGTACCTCCTCGCCGACTCACAGAAGCAGGCGCTGCCGGTGAAGCAGACCGGCCCGAAGTGGTCGATCTCCCTGCCCGCCGCCGCCCCGGACAAGATGAACTCCGTCCTGGTGCTGGAAATGAAATGACTCGTAGGGGCGAACAATCATTCGCCCGTACGGACACCGCCGCAAGCGGATCATCCGCAGAAATGAATCGGAGAGGCCGGGATTCGAACCCGGGGTAGAGGTTTACCCCCTACAACGGTTTAGCAAACCGTCGCCTTAAGCCGCTCGGCCACCTCTCCAAGTTGTCAATTGCCAAGGACTTACGCCGATCCCGGGCATCTTGTTTGCCACAGCAAGACCCGCAATCCGGCCCAGCCCGCGCCGGCCGGGAAAGCCCGACGCATTCTTAGTTTACCTCGGACCGGCCGTTCGCACAACAAAATTCGAGGAAAGGCCCGGCCATGGGACGAGGATCATCCAACGGTCGCGGTGGCAGGGCTCGGGGTCCCCAATGCAACGGATCGCGTTTGGCGACCCGGATCGATCACCGCCGAGGGCGCCGGTGCCCCATGTCAGGCGGAGCGAGCCGCACAAGCCCCGGCCGGCAAGCGGTCGGGCCGGCGGCAGAGTCGCTCGATATCCCGGGCTACGATCTCGGCGACCACGCGCTGAAGGTCCCGCAGGTCCTGCGACACCGGATCCGCAGGGGCTACACCCCGTGGTTGCACCACGGCGGCAGAACAGGCGCAGGGGTCTGCCCCTGTCTGGCCCGGCCCGCGTCGGCGTCGGCCGGCCGCCTGTCGCTGCTCGGCCAGGATGTTCTCTGCCAGATCGTACGAGGGTATCTCCAGTCCATCCTCCGGCGGCTGAGCATTGGCGGTGAAAGGCGGAATCACGTCCGCCACCCGCAGCACCCTCCCGCGTTTGGTAGGGTTGCCAGCCGGGAACTTACGCGATTGAGCACCCGGCATACTACTATGATCCATTCCTTCCACGGTCGAGTGAACCTCCCGGTGAAGACCGAAGCTGTACGGGCGAAAGGTTTTTCGCCCCTACGACCATTTCTTTCATCTTATCGGCCGACCCGCTCCATGGGGGCCAGAAATTCTTCGCCTCACGCGTCAGTCGGAATACGTCTGACATAGACGAAGTAGGCACCACACGATGTGCCATCCGCAGCAGTCAGCCACGTCTGGAGCTTCATCTTGCCCGGTTCCAACGAAATCCGAAAGACGACTTCCCTGGCCCCTGCGGCAATGGGACCGGTGAGGTCGATCTCGCCAATCGTCAACCGTGCTGTGCTCGCCTGAATCGCCTGGCCGCCGGGAACGGCTGCATTGATCGGCCGATCCAACTCTCTCGGCCAGCGGCGCAATGCGAACTCGTACTCGCCGGCCTGCACCACTTCCACCGCCCAGAAGCCATTGGCCCGCTCGCCCTGGAGAATGTGTGTCTGGTTCCAGGGAGGCTCCGCCCCACCATGCCAGTCGTGGCAAGTCAGCCGGGCGGGGTTCTCCCTGTCCGAGCCGATGACGATCTCGCAGTATTCCTCGAACCGCTGCGAAACATCGGCCCACCAATCCTCATAGTCGCGGCGCAGCTTCCGGACCACGTCGGCATGCCCGGTGGCAACATCGTTCTTCTGGCCGGGATCGGCGTGGATATCGTACAGTTCCTTTCCGTTGACCAGCCGCCAGCGGTCGGTCATCGCCGCGCACTTACGCCACTTCTCCGGATGCTCGATACGCTGCGAGTCCGTAACCAGGATGCGGTCCGGCCAGTCGGCGTCGGCACCTCTGAGCAGTGGCACCAGACTGGTGCCGTCGAACTTCGCGCCCCCTGGCTTGGGCAGACCGCACAACTCGATCAGGGTCGGCAGCAGGTCGATGTGCGCGGTCAGGCGGCCGATGTCCTTGCCGTCCCTCAGCCCCCCTGCCGGCCAGTGGATAAAGCATGGCACGCGGTGACCGCCGTCGTATTCGCTGCCTTTGTTGCCACGCATGCCGGCATTGAAGCCTCGCTTACCCTGGAAGCCGGCGGCGGTCCCGTTGTCTGTCATGAAGATGAGGATCGTGTTCTCTGCGAGTCCGAGGGCCTTGAGTCTGCTCCGCAGTCGGCCCACGTTCTCGTCGATGTTTGCGATCATGCCGTAGAAGCTGGCGTTCGGGACGTTTTTGCCTGCGTACAGGCTGCGGTATTTCTCGGCAACGTTGTAGGGGCCGTGCGGGGCATTCGTGGCGAGGTACGCGAAGAAGGGCCGGTCACGGGTGACCTCGATAAAGCGCAGGGCGGCGTCAAACCAGACATCCGTGCAATAGCCCTTCTGCTTCTCGGGCACACCATTGTGCCAGTAGGTGTCGTCGAAGTAGCGATTGCCCCAATAGTCCGGCGTCTGGCCAACGCCCCCGCCGCCGTGGACCAGGACCTCCTGGAAGCCGCGCTCCTGCGGCCGGAAGGGATAGTTGTCGCCCAGGTGCCATTTGCCGAAGATGCCTGTGCGGTAGCCCCCCGCCGCGAAGACATCGGCCATCGTCACTTCGTCTCGGCGCAGCAGGGACCGCCCCATCACCGTGTGCCAGACCCCGGTGCGATTGCAGTAGCGCCCGGTCATCAGCGCCGCTCGTGTCGGCGCGCACGTCGGACTCACGTGGAAATCGGTCAGGCGGACGCTCTGCCGGTACAGGGAATCGATATTCGGCGTCTGAAGGATGGGATTGCCGAGACAAGCCAGATCGCCGTAGCCCTGATCGTCGGTGAGCACGAGAACCACATTCGGCGACCTGTGGTCCCTTCGGCGTTGTGCCATCGCCAAGCTGCGCTTGACGCGGCCACCCAGAATCGCCACGCCCAGCCCACCCAGAACTTGCCTTCTGGTTTGCACAACGCCCCTTTCGCCGTCCCCCATCCACACGAATCCAGGCCGTCAGGCAGACGCCGCCGGGCCGAGAGAGTACTGCGTGTAGTCGTCCAAGTCGATCTCATGGATCAGACGGTTTACTTCATCCACCGTCACGGCTTTGACCGCCGCGACATCCTGCTCGATGGAGCGATATTCGCCCAGGTACATCCAATTGGAGCCCAGGTCCCCCAACCGGCCCATCGGCAACTCGTTCTTGAGAACGAACGCACTGAGGACCTTGTTCTTCGCCTTGACCAGCTCCTCGCTGGTGATCCCGTTCCGGACGAGATCCCGAAAGATACCGTCCGCGACCTCCAGAACCTTGGCCGCGTTCGGTGTGCCGCAGCGCAGGTAGCAGTAGAACAGGCCGGTTCCATCCATGGGGCCGAAGTGCATCGCGGCCTCCTCCGCCAGGGCCTTGTCCACCAATTCCCAGTAGAACCGCGAGCCATAGTCGTCGCCCACGATCATGCTCAGCAGCGACGCGGCGAATCGGCGCGGGTCCTGCGCGGAGATGCCGGTGTGCATGAGGCAGATGTGCTCGCGCTTGAGATTCGGCTTCTCGGCCCGCACCTTCTGCCGGGTGCCTTCGAAGTGACACAGCGGCCGCCCCACTTCCTGGCTGCGCCATCGGCCCGAGGCGGCTTCGACCACGGCGCAGAACCCGTCCCAATCGAAGTTGCCCGCGCAGGCGACGATCAGGTTGTTCGGCGCGTAGCGGCGGGCGAAGTAGGCCCGCATCTGCTCGGCGGTCAGACCGTCGATGCTCTCGACCGTCCCCAGGACACTGTAGCCGCACGGATGCGTCCCGAAGTGCAGACTCCGGCAGCGGTCGATCACGTCGAAGGCCGGCGTGTCCTGGTACATCGCGATCTCTTCCTTGATGACGTTCTTCTCGATGGTGAAGTCGTCCTCGCGCAGGGCCGGCCGCATCAGCTCGCCCCACAACGCCGTGATGTCCGTCAGGTACTCCGGCAGGACCGAGGCATAGAAGACCGTCTGCTCCTCGCTGGTGAAGGCGTTGAACTGCGCCCCCCGGCTGTCGAACGCCTCGTTGACCTGGAACGAGTTGAGCCGCTCGGTGCCCTTGAACAGCATGTGCTCCAGAAAGTGCGATACGCCGTTGATGTCCAGGGTCTCGTCCCGCGCCCCGGTCCGAACGAAGTACCCCACCGCCGCCGACTTGGCGGGCAGGTTGACCTCGCCGATCAGCACCAATCCGTTCGACAGTCTCTTGTGCCTGAACTCCATCGCTCGACAATCAAGTTTGAAGTAAGGAGTTTGATTTTTGATGTAAGAAGAAGTCAATCCTCCAAATCAACAATCAAACAGCAAACATCAAACTTCCTCCTTCTAAATCGACCATCCAATCTCAAACATCAAACATCTATGGCGCGGGGTCCGATAGTGACCACCGTGAAATCCTGGAACGGATGACTCCGCAGGAAGCCGAGCACGGAATCGACGGAGGTCTCCTCGATTTTCTGTTTGACCTCGTCCAGCGTCCGGACCCGGCCGAGCATGTAATAGTCGCTGCCAATCGCGCCGGCCCGACTGCTGGACGATTCGCTCTGCAGAATCACGGCGGACTTGAGGCCGATCTTGGCCCGGTCCATCTCTGCTTCGCTGATTCCCTCGGCCAGCCGCCGGAATTCGCGGAGAACCACGTCGTAGGTCTCCTGAGCTTTGTCCGGCGAGGTGCCCGCGTAACAGGCGATCCCCGCCGCCTCGCGCCGCGAGTGGTACCGGGCCCCGATGGCGTAGCACAGGCCGCGTTTCTCCCGCACCTCGGTAAAGAGCCGCGCGCTCATGCCGCCGGAGAGGACCGACACCGCCAAGCGGGCGTCGTAATACGCCTCGTCGGCAAACCGCGCCGTCGGGGTCATCAGACCGATGTGGACTTGGGCCCCCTCGTGCGGAATGTGCGTGTACTTGGGCCCTCCGGCGCCGATCTCGATCGCGCTGATCGGCTTGGCTTTGTACGGTCCGAATACGCTCTCGATCTGCCGGCAGACCGCGTCGAAATCGTACTTGCCCGCGACGGCCAGGATGATCTGCTGGACATCCAGGTACGCGTCGGCGATCTCCCGCGTCTTGGACGCGGTCAGGACCTGCAACTCCTCCAGCTCGCCCATATTGCTGCGGCCGAGGGGATCGGGATAGAAATGTTTCTTCAACTCGATCGAGACCCGCTGGCGCGGCTCATCGTCCAGCGACTGCAACTCTTCGATGATCAACTGCCGGGCCGGGTCGAACTGCTCATCGGTCAGATGGGGATGGAGGATGACATCCGCGTACAAGGCCAGCGCCGGTGCCAGGTTGCTCGATTCCAAGGCCGCCCCGAGGTAAATATGCGAGCTGCCGATGGACGTCGAGCGTTGCACGCCGAGACCGTCCAGAGCGTCGCCCAACTGCCGGCTGTCCCACTTCCCCGCCCCGCGAAAGACCCACTCGGAGATGACGTTGGCGGCCCCGCCATAGCCCGGTGGCATCCACGCCGCCCCCGCCGGCAGCATGAAGTCGAACGCCACCGACTCCACGCCCGGCATGGGTTCCCCCAGCACGACCATGCCGTTCGGCAGAACACACTTGTCAATCCGCTGTTCCACGCACAACCCTTCATGTCATGTGACGCGAATTCTAACCAAAGATACGTCCGGTTTCAATCCCGAGTCTGCTCTTAATTGATTTTGCACACAAGATGAGGCATAATGCTATCCCATGAGCCCACTCTTGGGGACCGCCCCAACAGTACAGGCGAAAGGTGGATGCTTGGGAAGTGATTTGCGATGACCAGGGCGCCTCGCAACAGAACGATTGTCCTCGACGCCGAAGAACTGGGGCAATATCGCCTGCGGCTTATGTCGGAGTCGAGATTGACTTGGAATACTGCTGTCTGGCCGAGAAACGACTGTCGATGGCCGACCACGACCTCGCCATTCAGGGATACACTGATGGAGTCTTCTGGGAGAGAAACAGTCTGCCCCATCAGCTCGATGGTCGCTCCCGCGCAGGCTATCCCAAGGATGAGCCGTCGCTTTTCTGACGCGGTGTGAGCGGCCCCTGCATACTGGAGTGCATGAATGAAGAAGAGTTGTATCTTTCACACGGACAGGTTTCGAGAGGTCCAGCAGAGAACGAAGGACTTTCTGAACAGCGATCCTGACTTTCTTTCCGCCAGCACGGCACGGAGCACACGCGCCTTTGGAGATGCGGTAGCAACCATCCTTGGCGAGCATTTCCAGGAGATCATTGGGGAGGATTGCGCGGAGTACTCGGCAACATTTGCGCGACGATCCATGGCGGACATCGCATTCAAGGACAAGGACGACCTCTACTACGTGGTTGACGTCAAGACGCATAGAGAGGACACGAAGTTCAACATGCCGAACCTGACCTCTGTGGAGAGATTGGCCCGGTTCTACGAGGAGGATTCGAACTACTTTGCGTTGCTCCTGGTGAAGTACAAACTCGAAGGGACCCACGCTACGATATCCGATGTCCTGTTCGCGCCCATCGAATTCCTTGACTGGGACTGCCTTACTGTGGGTGCTCTTGGGTGGGGACAAATCCAGATTGCGAATTCGAATCGTGTTTGTTTACGGCCCCAGCACTCCCGGAAGAAATGGATGCTCGAATTATGTGACATCATGTCCGAATTCTATCCCAGGGAGATCGCGAAGATTCAGACTCGCATCAAGTACTTCGAGCGATTGAGAGACTACTGGGAGCACAAACAGGAGTAGGTATCTCAGCGAAGAACGCCGTAGCACCGCATGAAACGGCGAACGAAACAGCAGGGCACAACCGTGCCCCTGCCCCGAGGTCGGATGAGCAATCGAGCAGCCTAGGCGGCGGCGGTCTCGTGATCGTAGTCCTCGAAGCGGACGGCGATTCGCTTGCTGACGCCCTGCTGCTGCATCGTGATGCCGAAGAGCATCTGGGCCATGCTCATCGTGCGCTTGGAGTGCGTGATCACGATGAACTGGCTGTCAATCTCGAAGTCGCGCAGGAGCAGGTTGAAGCGCTCGTTGTTCGCCTCGTCCAGGGCGGCGTCCACCTCATCGAGGAAGCAGAACGGCGAGGGCCGGCTCCGGAACACCGAGAACAGCAGCGCCAACGCGGTCATGGACTTCTCGCCGCCGCTCAGGAGCGAGATGCTCCGGGTCTCTTTGCCCGGCGGCTTGGCAATCACCTCGATCCCGGCTTCCAGCACGTCTTCGGACTCTTCGAGAACGATGTCGGCCTTGCCGCCGCCGAAGAGCTTGCGGAAGATCTGCTGAAAGTTCGTGCGAATCTGCTCGAACGTCTCGACGAACTTCTCGCGGCTTTGCTTGTTGAGCTTGTCGATCAGTTGCTCGAGCTGCTTTTTGCTCTCGCTGAGGTCCTTCACCTGGTTGGCCAGGAAGTTGTGCCGCTCTTCGAGGGTCTCCTGCTCGGCGATGGCGTCGATATTCACGTTGCCCAGCCGCTCGATCTTGCCGCGCAGCTCGGTGATCTCGTTCTTCACCTGCTCCCAGTCGACAGCGCCGGCGGTGCGGGTGGCGTACGCCTCGGCCAGGTCGAGCTGCAACTCGTCCTTCACGCGCGCCACCAGGTCCTGCTGGCGGACCTCCAGTTGGCCGACTTCCACGCGGACGGCGCCGATCTTCTGCTCGACCTCGGTCTTCTGGGTCCGCTTGGTGCGAACGGTCTCTTCTTTCTGTCGCTGCTCGGCCACCAAAGCCGCGAGCTCTTCCTGCAAGAGCCGATTGTCGCGCTGGGCACTCTCCTTTTCCACAAACAGGTCCGAGACCCGCGCTTCACAGTCCAGAATGTCCCGCTGGGCCTCGGCCAACTGGCCTGCCCCGACCCGGATCTCCTCCTCGGCGGCCGCCAGCGTGCGCAGACTCGCCTGCATCTGGCCCTGGAGCCGCTCGATGATCTGCCGCAGACCTTTCTGCTGCTCCAGCGCCTGCCCGAGCCGGACCTTCAGGTCCGTCAGCTCCTGCATCCGGTCCTGCTGCTGGCCCTTGAGCTCCTCGTAGCGGCCCTCGAGCTCCTTGATGCGGGCCGCCCGCTCGTTGTTGACCGCTTCCAGCTCGGTGAGCCGCTGCTTCGATTCGTATTCCTTCTGCACCGACTGGGCGATCTGGGTTTCGAGCGTGCCCAGCTCGCTGGCGATCAGCGGCTCCTCGTCCTTGAGCCGCTGGATGTCCCGCTCGTACACCGCCAGCTTGGAATTGATCTGCATCTTCTCCGTGTTGACTTCATAGATCGCGGTGCGCAGGTCCTTGCACAGCTTGTCCAGATGCATCTTCGCCTGGGTGTTCTTCTGAATCTGGGTCTCCAACTCGCCGATCTCGGCGTTGATGCTTCCGATTGTCTCCTCCAACTGGCTGATCCGGCTGCGGCGGGAGATCAATCCTGTCGCCTTGCCCAACGGCCCCAGGCGCAGCAGTCCATCGGCACCAAGGGACTCGCCGCCCAGCGTGACGAAGGAATACCCTGCCTGCGCGTAGTCCGCCAGACCTGCGGCCGCGTCGAGGGAGTCCACCACAAGAGTCTTGCCCAGCAGGCTCCAAGCCAGCGGCGCGTAGCGGCTCTCGCACCGGATGAACTCGACCAGCCGCCCTTTGACAAACGGATAGGGGGAGAAATCCAAATCATCCACGAACGGCTCGACCCGGTCCAGACTGCGAAAATGCACCCGGCCTTCGAGGCTCGACAGCATCGGGCGGTCCCGGAGGAGCTTGCCCGTGTCACTGACGAGCAGCACATCGGTCCGTCCCTCCAAAGCGGCTTCCACCGCTCCGGCGTACTCCACATCCGTCCCGATCTTCTGGGCCAGAATCCCGTCGATGTAGTCGAGCTTGCGGCTTTCATCCGTCTGGGCCTTGAGGATGCTCTTGACCGCGTTGCCGAGCCCCTCGTACCGCCGCTCCATGTCCGTCAGCACGGCCAGCTCGCTGCTCAACGCGCTGCGCGCCTCTTTGCTGCTGACCAGGTGTTTGCCGGCCTCCACGATCTGGCCGTCCGTCTTCTCCATTTCCTGCCGCTTGGACTCCAGCTTCTGATCCAGCTCCACCATCACGCGCTCGATGCCCCCGAGCCGGGCATTGTGCTGGGCCTTCTCCGTCAACAAGCGTTCGAGCTCGGCCCGGACCGTCTGGGCCCGGCCCGCCAACCGCTGCTTCTGGTTCGCCAGGTTGTCGCGATAATTGGAAAGGCTCTGAATCTCATTGTGGAGCTGGGCCGTCCGCCGCACGATGTCGATGATGCCGGACTTCTCATCCTCCAGCTCCGCCTGCAGCGCTCCGATCTGGAGATCGACCTCGCGGGCCACCTTCTGGATCTCGGCAATCGCCTCATTTCTCTCGGTGACCGTACGATCGCAGCCGGCCAGCGCATCGCGATGGCTCGCCAGATCGGACTTGAGTGCTTCGCCCTGCGCCCGCAGCCTCTCGATTTCCTGCGCCGCCACATTACGGCGTTGCTCGAGCTCCGCTGTCCGCGCCCGCAGAAACTCGATCCGCTGCAGCTTCTGATCGATCTTGCTCTGCGCGGCCACCAGGGAATTGCCGGCTTCGCTGAGCCTGTGCTCCCGGTCGATGATG
>JAMCWO010000181.1 GCA_023481165.1 Planctomycetota bacterium
GGAAATAGCTCGTGCTGATGCGCTCCAGGGGAGGAAGCTCGAAGACCTTTTGCGCTGTGCCACTCCCGGCGTCCAGCGGCACGTGCGTCATCAACACAGACTTGGACTCTGCGTCATGAACCTGGATGTCGGCGTAGAGGCGGGCCCCCGTGATGGGCCCCTCGATCTGAGAGCGTTCCGGGAAGACGGCCCCGACGAAGTAGATGCTGTTGTCGCCGTAATCGTAGACCAACTGTAGCGGCTCGCACGCCTTCTTGGCCCCGTACAAGGCGCCGGTGGGCATCAGATACCAATCGTAGAGCTGCCAATACATCTTCGGCCAGGCGGCGTTGAGCATCCATTGAATGACACCCGTGGCGCGGCCCTCGTGGACGCGAAAGGCCTCGAACATCGGCCGCATCAGCTCATAATTCATCGTCTGCGCCTTGCGGGCGAACTCCTCCACCGAGCCGGCGGCCCCGTACCGGCGGGTCAGCGCTTCGCGGTACCGGTCCAGCGTGCGGAATTCATTGCGCCCGCAATGAAAATCCCAGGACTCCCCCATCGGCCAAAGCTGGTCGGGCGGGATCATCTTCTGGAGACTCTCGAGCGTGGGGACAGCGGCGCCCGGGCAGGTCTCCGTATTGAAGCCATAGGCCCCACCCCGCCGCGTGTCGGTGTACCAGTAGACCGGGGGCGTGTGCTCGTACGGCCCGAGCATTTTGACACCCGAACTGCCGCTGACCTCGCTGGTCAGCTCCTCGCGGCAGACGATCCGCTGCTCGCTGCCGACTCCGCCGGTGGAGGCCAGATAGGGACGCGTCGGATCGCAGTTGCGGAAGATCTCCTGGTACTTTCGCTCCAAGGCGGGCGCCGGCAGCTTGTCGCTCGCGACGGCCCAGACGAAGATGCTGGGATGATTCCGCAGCGCCAGGAGTTGATCCCGCCACGACCGGCTGACCAGCTCGATGTCCTCCGGCGTCGTCACACCGCCGTAGCGTTCATCGACGGGTTTGCCGAGATACTGCTCGTGCTCCCACTGGCAGCTCCAGCCGGCCATGACGAGGATGCCGTACTCGTCGCACAGGTCGTACAGCATCCGGTCCTTGCCCCAGATTCCCTCGCAGCGAATGCAGTTGAGATTCATGTGCCGGACATATTGCAGCTCGGCCTCCATCGTCTACGGCGTATCCGCCAGCACCAGATCGTCGGTCCAACCGGCCCCCCGGATCAGGACCGGCTTGCCGTTGATCTTGAAGCCGCGGTGGCCCTCCGGTGTGCGGTAGTCCGCCACCGCGCGGATGCCGAACCGGACGGACGTGAGGTCGGAGACCTGCGGGCCCACCAGGAAACGAAGGTCCATCACCTGCAATTGGGGCAGGCCCAGATCGTGCGGCCACCATAGGCGAGGGTGCGCGAGGCGCAACTCGGGGTGCTGCTCCGGCGTGAGGACGACCTTCTTGGTGGCCCGCGCGCCCACGTAGACCTCCCGGCTCAGGTGCACCCCCTCCAGACGCACATCGAGAACACCCCAGACCGGCTGGTAGGCGTGGTTCACCAGGTCGGCACTGATGGTCAGATCGGCCTGGGCCAGGGTCTCGACATTCAGCGTCGCCTGCACGAACGGGTGCTCGATGGAGACGCCGTCGCAGAAGCGCAGCCGCACCGGTCGTATGAGGCCCATATTGCGATCGGGGGCCGGCGGATTCCAGTCGACGAACCCCAGGGTGACGCCCCCCGGCCGCGGCGGGACTACTTTCACCGCCAGCACATTGCCGCCCCGCACGACCAGGCCCAAAATGTCGCACTGAAAACGCCGAAAGGCGCCTCGGGCTTCCTGGGCCATCATCACCGGGTGACCGTTGAGCCAGATATTCGCGGCGTAGTTGATCCCGTGGAACTCCAGCAGCACGGTCTTGCGCAGCTCCGCCTCGGACAGCGCAAACTCCGTGCGGCACCACCAGGGTGATTCAAACAGCACACGGGGCACCGCGCCCAGATGGGTCCCGGTATAGAGGTCCTCATAGCGGCCGATCTCGACCAAGGCCCCCAGCACCGTCCCGGGCACCGGCGCCGGCAGCCAACCCGCCGTGTTGAAACCGGGCCGTGACACGTCTTCGCCCAAGGCGCAGACCTCCCGTCCGGCTCGCATCAGCCAGCGCTCCGACAGGATTCTCTGGTGCTGGAAGCCGCGCGGCTCCATACCATGAATGCTACAGGATTCCCAAGGAACCCGCAACGTAGACAGTTCACAGTTGACAGTTCGCAGATCACAGATCACAGTTAACTGAGAACTGACAACTGGCAACTGAAGGAGCATGTGGATGAGCCGATTGGCACTCAAAGGTGGGACGCCCGTACGAAACGTCAGGAGAAATCCCTGGCCGAGATGGCCCGTGTGGGACGAGCGCGAAGAGAAAGCTCTGCGGGAGGTGCTGCATAGCGGCGTCTGGTCCTATAATGGACCCGGGGAGAGACGTTTCAATGAAGCGTTCGCGAAGTTCACGGGGACGAAATACGCCCTGTCCCTGGCGAACGGAACGGTGACGCTCCAATTGGCCCTGGAGGCCTGTGGCGTCGGGTACGGCGATGAAGTCATCGTTCCCGGCCTGACGTGGCAGGCGACCGCGGCGGCGGCCCTGGACATCAACGCCGTCCCTATCCTGGTGGATGTCACCGAGGACACCTGGTGCCTCGACCCGGCCAAGGTCGAAGAGGCAATCACGCCGCGAACGAAGGCGCTCATCCCGGTCCATCTCTATGGCAGCTTTGCGGACATGGATGCCATCATGGCCGTCGCCCGTAAGCGCGGCCTGAAAGTCATCGAGGACTGCGCCCATAAGCATGGCGGCGCGTGGAAGGGGCAGAAGGCCGGCAGCATCGGCGATATCGGCAGCTTCAGCTTCCAGCTCTCGAAGCTGATGACCGCCGGCGAGGGCGGAGCTTTGACGACCAGCGATCCGCTGCTTTACGAGAGGCTGGACGCCCTGCGTAACTGCGGCCGAAGGCCGGAACCGGACGCGGCCAAGAAGGGGGAAGGCATCTACGGCTCGGAGGGCAACTTCCTCCAGTCGGGCAACTACCGGATGACTGATTTCCAGGCCGCCCTGCTCTTGGAGCAACTGCGCCGACTGCCCCGGCATAACAAGAACCGGGACAAGAACGCCCAGTATTTCAATGCCCGCCTGGCGCAGCTTCCGGGCGCGCTGCCGCTGCGCCGGGACCAGAGGGAGACCGCTGAGGCGTACTACAACTTCTCGTTCCGCTACAAGCAGGAGCAGTTCAAGGGCCTGCCCGTGACCCGGTTCCGCGAGGCGCTATCCGCGGAACTGGGCTGCCGCGTCGAGGCCAGCTATGAGCCGCTCAACGCCTGCTCCCTGTACGCGCCGTACACCAAGCCCTGGCGGTACAAGCTGACGGCGAAACACTGGCGCGAGATCGGCGCCCGCCGCTTCAACCTCCCCGTCTGCCGGCGCATCCACGAGGAGGAATCCGTCTGTTTCCACCACACAGTCCTGATGGGCACCCAGGCGGATATGGATTTGATCCTGGAGGCGATTCAGAAGATCTACGACAATGCCGAGGACTTGACGTGACGGCTAACCGCGGGGGTCAAGGACTCATCCTCCGCTTTCGGTCGGCCTGAAGTCCCTTCAGAAACATGAGGCCGCCGATGAGGCCGAGGACGGCCCCCGCCCCCAGGTTGGTGAGCTTGCCAATCCCGGTGTCGGTAAAGAAGATGGATACCAGCACGACGGCGGCAAAAAAGAGCAGGAAGGCGCCCAGCGCCTTGTTCATCTGCGAATCGTGCAGCGTTCTCGCGTCATCCTGGTTCTCCATCGCCGCCATGGCGCGCTTGCCTCAAAAGATATAGTAAATCGTGAAGATGATCGCCAGGACGCCGAGCGCCCAAAGCTTCAAGTTGTGCCACCAATGCGGGCTCTCGACTCCCTCCTAGAT
Organism: Planctomycetota bacterium; assembly: GCA_023481165.1. Lineage (GTDB taxonomy): Bacteria > Planctomycetota > Phycisphaerae > Sedimentisphaerales > Anaerobacaceae > PLanc-01. The sequence goes on from JAMCWO010000181.1 coordinate 3,940, forward strand.
GTACTGGCGCGGAGTCAGCGTCACCAGCAGTCCGCAGACGAGGAACAGGCCCAGGAAGACCGCCTTGGCCGCCGCCGGCGTGATAAAGCCCCACGACCACGACGGTCGCCCCACCCACGAACATGATAATCATCTGTACGACATCGGTCATCACCACGGCGGTCAGACCGCCAAAGAAGGTGTAAAGGCCGACGACCACCGCCGTGACAATGATGGAGAACCAGGGCTTCCAGCCCATCAGCGGCTCGAACATGACCGCGGTCGCCCAGAACAGAACCCCCAGGTCCAGGGCGAAGAAGACGATCCAGGTCAGCGACGCGACCGCCCGAACATAATCGTTATAGCGGCGGCCCAGGTACTCGGGGATCGTGTACAGGCCCGCCTTCCAGAAATAGGGGATAAAGATGAACGCCGCCAGCAACATGGCCGGCACCGAGCCCAGCCAGTCGAAGTTGCCGACCGCCATCCCGAAACGGTAGGACTGGCCCGAGACGCCCACGAAATCCATGGCGCTGATGTCGGTCGCCACGATCGACATGCCCACGGCCCAGAACGGCAGCGTCTTGCCCGACAGGAAGAAATCGTCGGCCGAGCGCACGAACCTCACGAAGTACAGGCCCAGCATCATGATACCGATGAGGTAGGCGATGACGACCGCGTAGTCATTCCGCCGAGCACTGCGAGTCACCCATCATACAAGACCGAGTTTGGGCCCCTCGGGATCGCCTCGACGATCCGAGCATCCGGGGGAGAGAAATCCACCGGACGGCCGCTCATCGTACCCCTTACCTCCTCACCCGGCAAGCACACATCAATCAAATACCCGACAGAGCACCGTGTCCCCCGCGTTCTCCTTGGCCTCCGGTAGTGGAGGGGCGCAGGCTGCCGTCCTCCATTTCCAGGATGCGGTCGAAGACGTCCAGCGCCCGATGGTCATGCGTCACCACGATGACTCCGGCCTTATGCTCGTGGGCGACCATGCGGAACAGTTCCATCACCGGGCGGCCCCGATGACTGTCAAGAACGTCGGTATCCTACGTCATCGGCGACGGATCATTCCGCCCGAAGAGACTCAATGGGCTCCAGCCGCGCGGCTCGTACGGCTGGATAGAGGCCAAAGAACATGCCCACAGCAACGGAGAAGGCAAAGGCAACGGCCGCCGCCGGCCAGGAGATTACCATTGGCCAGTAGCCCAGCGCGGATACGGCGATGGCTGTGCCAACTCCGCTGGTGACCCCAACGAGGCCACCCATGCCGGCCAACAACCCGGACTCGAACAAGAATTGGTTACGGATGTCGCGGCGCAGCGCGCCTAAGGCCCGGCGCAGGCCGATTTCCTCGGTGCGTTCGCGGACGGACATGAGCATGACAGCCAGGATGCCCACGCCACCCACCAGCAGCGAGATGCCCGCCACGCTGCCGATCAGCAGGGTCATGGAACCAGTGGTTTCTCGCTCGGTGGCGAGGAGTGTCGCCTGGTTCTGGATTGTGAAGTCGTCCGGTTTGTCGTCCAAGCGGTGCCGTTGCCGAAGAAGCTCCGCGATCTCTTGTTCGGCCTTGCCCATCGCAGTGGAAGAGAGAGCTTGTGCGTACACGGTGTGAACGTAGTCGAGGTTCAGCAGCCGCCGCATGGCCGTCTCCAAGGGCACGATAATCAGATCGTCCTGATCGAGGCCGTTGACATCCATGCCCTTGGTCACGGTGACACCGATGACCTCGAAGGGCACCTTATTGATGCGAATCTGCTGGCCCACGGGATCGGTTGCGCCGAACAGATTTACGGCGGCTGTGGGCCCCACGATGGCCACCCGTTTGGCCGCCCGGCTCTCCTCCGCATCGAAGGCCCGGCCGGCGGCGATGGAGAAGTTGCGGACCTGGAGGCCCTCGGCCCGCATACCGACGACGTTGGTGATAGCGTCCTGGTCTTCCCAGCGGAGGGGCAGCTTCTTGCTGACGGCCGGAGTCGTCAGGGCCACCGACGAGCATTCCTTGGCGATGGCTTGGGCATCCGTTACCAAGAGCGTCCGCACGGTGTCCATCTGCCGCTGGCGACCGGCGATGATGAAGGTCCGCCCGGCGCTGACAATCACCAGGTTCGTACCCATGTCCTGGATGCGGTCCAGGATTTGCTTCTCGGCCCCGCGCCCGGCTGAGACCATCAGGATCACCGCGCCTACACCCACGACGATGCCGATCATGCTCAGCACGGTCCGCAGTTTGTGAGCGGTCAGGATTTCCAACGACAGGATGACATTGCGGGAGAGCTTCATCGTAGTGCGTCTACCGGGCGAAGCTTGGCCGCGCGTCGGGCCGGCTGGACGCCGAAGAACACGCCGACGACCAAGGCAAAGCCGATCGCCAGCGCAAACGATTCCCATGAGATGACTACCGGCGACTGGGTCAGGCGCGCCAGCGTGATACTCACCACCCAGCCCAACACGCTTCCGGCGACCATGCCGAGGATCGTCACACTCAGCGACTCGACCAAGAACTGGTGGAAGACGTCTCCTTGCGTTGCGCCCAGGGCGCGGCGCAGGCCGATCTCCTTTGTCCGCTCGCCCACGGAAATCAACAGGATGTTCATCAGGACGATGCCGCCCACCAGCAGGCTCAGCCCAGCCAGAGCGATGAGAAGATAGGTCAACGTGCCGGAGATGCCGCGCGCCATCTTGGCGATGTCGGCCGCGCTGAAGATGGCGAAGTCATCGTCCCGGGGCGGGGTGATGTGGTGTCGCTCGTGCAGGAGTTGGCGGATTTCCTTCGCGATGGACTCGATCTGCCTGGAATCCTTCACCGTCACGCGGATGTTCGTGATGTAGTCCTGGTTGAACACGCGGCGCATGCCGGTGGTCAGCGGAATGACGATCCTTCGGTCGAACTCATCGCCCATGGGGCTGGTGCCGCGCGGCTCCAGAATGCCCTTAACCTTGAAGCGAACGTTGCCGATCTGAATGTCCTCGCCGATGGCGTTCTGGCTTCCGAACAGGTCGCTGGCGCTCAGTGTGCCCAGGAGGCACACGCGGGCCATCGTGCTGTTGTCCTCGGCCGTGATGGGCTCGCCGTCGGTGGTGTACCATTCCCAGGCATCATGCCAATCCGCTCCAACGGCCATCACGATCGTCTGAAGCTGATTGGAGCCGGCCTTTGTGGAACTGTCCCGCCGGACGGCAAAGGGGGCAACCACATCGATGCCCTGAACCTGACTCCGGATGGCCTCGGCGTCCTCCAGACGCAGGGTCGTGATGCCCGCCTGGGGAGGGGAGAAGCCCTTGCCGCCGCCGGCCGTAATCATGATGGCGTGGGTGCCAAAGGCGTTGACCCGCTTCATGACCTTTTTCTCGGTGCCCTTACCCACGGCCATGATGACGGTGAGGGCCGCGATGCCGACGATGGTGCCAGCCATCATAAAGAAGGTGCGCAGCTTGTGGGCGGCCAAAGCACGAGCGCCTTCCTGTGCGATTCGTAGAGTTCTCATGGCCGGACCTCCTCGTCAACGACAGCCGCCAGCTCGGACTCGGCGTCGCGCGGCTGGGCGACGAGCCGATCCTCGGCCACCTGCCCGTCCTTGAGCACGATCACGCGACGGGCGTGGTCTGCCACGTTGCGGTCATGAGTAACGAGAATGATGGTCCGGCCGTCACGGTGGAGCCGCTGAAAAATGGCCATGACCTCGGTTCCGCTCTTGGAGTCCAGGTTGCCAGTCGGTTCGTCGGCCAACAGGATCGCGGGATCAGTAATCAGTGCTCGGGCGATGGCAACGCGCTGCTGCTGGCCGCCGGAGAGCTGATTGGGCTTGTAGCTCATGCGTTCCGCCAGCCCCACGGCTGTCAAAGCCTTTTCGGCCCGCTGATGGGCATCGGCAGGATACTCCTTGGCATAGATCAAGGGCAGCATGACGTTCCGCAGGGCCGTCGCACGATCCAGCAGGTGAAACTGCTGGAAGACGAATCCGATTTTGCCGTTTCGCAGGTGGGACAGGGCCTCGTCGTCCAAGTTCACCATGTCGATGTCGTCCAGGCGGTAGCGCCCGCCGGTGGGCTTGTCCAGGCAGCCCAAGATGTGCATGAGCGTGCTCTTGCCGGTGCCGGATGCGCCCATGATGGCGACGTACTCGCCGGCATGGATCGAGAACGAGATGCCTTTGAGCACCGGCGTCTGGACTGTACCGGCGGTGTATGTTTTTTCGATCTTCTCCAATTGGATCATACTGGATTCCTTTGCCGCTGTTGGTCCGCTGGTTTGCCGGGGGTTGGCGTTTCCAGAAGGACCGTCTGGCCCTCTTCCAACCCGGAGACGATCTCCATCCACTGCGAGTCCTTCCAGCCGACCTTGACCTCTTGCTGTTGGGGCTGGCCGTTGGCGAGAATGCGGACGACACTTCTGCCCCGCTCCCGCTTGACTGCCTTGAGGGGTACGGTCAACACATTCTCATGCGCGTCCAGTTGGATCGTGACGCTGGCGGTCATCTCCGGCCGTAGCAGACCGTCGTACGGGTCTGTAATCTCGACAACCACGTCGTAGTTGACGACGTTGTCCTGAATCACGGCCTTGGGATAGATGGCGATCACTTTGCCGGCGAACTCGCGTGAGGGGAAGGAATCGACGGTGAATGTCGCCTTCTGGCCGACCTTGACCTTGCCAATGTCCACCTCGTCCACGAACGTGTCCACCTGGAGACGAGCAAGATCGTCGATGGTCACGAAGATCGGTGCGTTCAGACCGGCGGAAACTGTCTCGCCCTCCTGCGTGGCGACTTGGCCGATCACGCCGCCAATGGGGGCTGTCAGCGTGGCGTAGGACAACTGCACCTTGTTGTTGACCAAAACCGCCTTGGCCCGCTCCACCTCGGCGGTGGCCTGTTTCACATCCTCCTCATACCCGGTCTTGGCCAAATCCAGGGCCTTCCGCGCCGAATCCAGGCGGGTCTCGCTGACCGTGAGCTGCTCCTGCGCGCGATCGCAGGCTTGTTGTGAGGTAAAATCCTGCTTGAGCAATTCCTCCTGCCGTCCCAGATCCTTCTTGTTCAGGTCTACGGTGGCTTGCCACTGGGTTACGTCGGCCTCGGCCTTGGCGATCTCGCGGGGGCGCAAAGTCTGGATGGCCGCCAGTTTCGCTTCGGCCAGCCGCAGTTCCGCGGCGCTCTGGTTTACCCTGGCTTCCAGGTCCGCCTTCTCCAGCTCCGCGATGACCTGTCCCTTCTTCACCACGTCGCCGATGTTGGCGTACAGGCGCTCGACCTTCCCGGAAATCCTCGCGCCGACACGGACCTCAGCGCCGATTTGCGGCTTGACGGCGCCGGTAGCCAGCACCGTTGAAGAGAGACTCCGCCGCTCGACCTTGGCCGTGGTTTGGGCTGGGTCGGCCGCCCTGGGGTCGTGCCCGTACTTCCACCAAAGGCCCAAGCCGCCGACCAGGCACAGCAACAGCGTCACACCGAAGACATACTTCCCGCGTTTGCGTTTCAAGACTTCACCTTTCTGCTGACGGCGACTTCACTTTCTTGCGCCAGGGTCCGACCGACGGCCCGCTCAAACTGGGCCATCGCGGTATACCAGTCCAGTTGGGCCTGAACCAGCCTGGTTCGCGCCACGGAACGGTTGTTCTGAGCGTCAATGAGGGCGATGATGGAACCGACGCCGTTCTTGTATTCGCCCTCGGCCACACGAGCATTCTCCTCGGCACTGGCGACGAATCGACCCGCCGCGTCGATGGCCTGGCGGGCCTCGATCACGCGCTGATAGGCCGTCCAAACCTCCAACTCGACGCCCTGGAGCAGGCTTTCCCGCTCGGCGATGGACCGGGCAAGGTCCGACCCGGACCGCAGGAGCTGGTAGTTCCGATCAAAGCCCGTGAAGAGTGCCCAGTCCACGCCCAGCCCCAGGTCCCATTGACTGAGGTTCGGCGGAAAGGTTCGGCCGGTCCACCCGACACCTGCGCCGGCGCTCACGGAAGGCCAGTATCGCGCCTCGGCCGACTTGACCGCCGCCCGCTGAACCTCGATTTGGGCCAGGGCGGTCTTCAGCTCCGGCCGGGTCATCGCCGCCTCGTCCAGGAGTTGCTCGATATCCGCCAGTTCCAGGCTATGAATGTCCTGGGGCAACAGCGGCGGGGCAATATCGACCGTCTGCGAGACGCGCAGGCCCATGACGCTGGCCAAGCGGCCCTGGGCGACCCGGACGGCGCTGTCAGCCCGTACGAGACTCAGGTCCGCATCCGCCTTCTCGGTTTGGGCCTGGAGCACGTCGGACTTGGCTGCCACACCCACCTTGTGCCGGGCTTCGGCCAGCGCGACGTGATAGGCGGTCTGTTTGACGGTCTCTTGTGCGACCTCCTGAAGTTGCCGGGCCGCCAAGAGGTCGTAATACGCCTGCTCCACCGCCAGGGCCACGTCCTGAAGGACCGTGTTGTGGCGGAAGTTGACCGCCAGCAGGTCTTCCTGGGCCGCCTGGAGGCGCGCCGCACGGCCCCCGCCATCGAAGAGCAGGTATCGCACTCCGAACAAGGCATCAAACGTGTTTCGCGTGCCGCGGTCGGCCTGGTTATCCAGTTCTGCGGGGTTGCCCCGCGCGGCGCCGGCGTTGAAACCGAGCGTCGGCAGGTACTCCGAGCGGGTCTGCCCCACGCGGGCCGCCGCCGCGCGGGCTGCCTGCCAGGACACCGCCGTTTGAGGATTACGTTCCAGCGCCACCCGGATGCACTCGGCCAGCGTGAGGTTCCGCCCCGATGGATCGACCGAGGGCGGCGAGGTCGCCCCGCTCGGCGAGGTCCCGAACAGCGCGGCTCGCGCGGGCGGCGTCTTCGACAGCTCCGACCAAGGGTCGATGGTGCCGCAGCCCGCGACGCCTGTCCCCACGGCCAGGAGGCAAAGGGATAAAATACGCATGTCGCTCATCCGCATCATCAATTGATATTCCAGATTCCAGAATCGGGGTTTCCGGGCCAAACTGCCTGATCACGCCACACCAGGTAGCCTCGATGCGGCAGGCTGACTGGCTTCGATCCCCAGTCCATCCGATCCTGCCGCGCTCCTCCGCGACGGCCCACGCGCACGTCCCATCCTGCTCCGCCCCGTGTCTTCGCGGTCAAAGTACCTCTGCAACGTCCATCCTGCCGGGACGTGTGTCCGGAGCGATCGCACCGCAGACCGGCGCGGGCGGCTCGCCACCGGAGGGGGCTCCCAGTGCCTCGTCCTCGGGCGGCGACTTACCGCGCAGGAGCCGCCCCGGGACCGCCCTGGAAGAACGTTTGACTCGGTTCCCCGAGACCGCCCCGCATCAAGGCGGGTCCCACACATCCGCTGTGCCGGCGAATCATGTCGAACAACTCCCTTTGCTGCTCGACCGTCAGGACTTCCTTCTCCGCCAACAATTGCTCGATAACGAGTCCCTGCATCCGGCGCTGACCGGCAAGGATTTCTTCTTGCCTGGCGGCAATCGCCGTCCGATCCGTTCCAGCGGCGGCAACCAGATCAATCAGTTCGGCACGCTTACGCTGGGTCTCCTGGCAGACGGCCTGTGAGGCTTGGCGGAACTGGGCCAGACGAGGTTCCAATCGTTGCCATTGCTCCTCCGTCACGTTCAGCTTGCGGTGCAGCGGACACCAGACGGCTCCGCTGCCATTGTTGGGGCCGCACCCCTCCCAGGCAGGCCAATGCCCGGCTACCGTTTGCGCAGCCCAGACGCCCGCGACCCCGATATTAAACGCTACCGACAGCACGATCAACAGAAACGCG
>JAMCWO010000071.1:0-10253 GCA_023481165.1 Planctomycetota bacterium
CCATAAATCCTCCTGTTACTTCTTGGCCTCATTGTCCAGGCCCATCGCCTCGCGCCGCGTCTTCAGGTACAACTCGGCCGACATACACAGCGGGCCCCCGTGCAAAATTTGGTTTTCCAGCGGCGTCGCGTTCCACGGTCCGAGGATCTCGTAGTACATACCGTGCGCCAGGATCGCCGTCAGCAATTCGTGATAGCGGCGAAGCTCGATATGAAGTGCCTCAAACGCAGACAGGACCCCTTCATAGTGCTCAGCCAGCGTTGGCCGCAGCCGCGACAGCTCCCGGTTACAGGCCGTGAAGAAGACTTCCCGCCGCCGGTCATCCGCCGCCGGCACGGCTCGCTCCAGCGCCGCCAGTTGGCGCCGCAGGCTCGCATAGTCCGATTCGGCCACAGGGGCAACCAGGTCACTGGCGGGCGTGCCGGAAAGAAGCAACTCCGCATCGGCAGACGGATCTCGCCGCATCATCGGACCAACTGGACCCGGATCGGAACAATGCTGGAGCTTCCCTATCGTTTCCCTCAGAGCTGCCTTCAGCCGCTCACACAGCTTGTGGGCGGCCGCGACCTCTGGGTCGTCAGCGATCTGGCGCAAGTTGGCCAGCACGTCATCCTGCAGTAGGTCATAATCCGTGTTTCCTGTCTTCGACTTTGACATGATTGGGTCTCCTTATTCCTGTTGTCCTGCCCGACATCGCGGGCATCGCTTTCGTGGGCGCCCACCGACGCGTCCAGGTGGATCGATCTGCGCACCACACAGTTCACAGACCGGCCGCCGTCCCCCTTGGAAGACCCGCCGGCCGGATCGGGTCTGCCGGAGCTTCATCTCGTGCGAACAGGTGGGCCCGCAGTACAACCTGTCGCCACGGGCATCCAGGGCACAGAACGCCGCCGCACACTCGGGACGCCTGCAAACACGGGTTTTCTCCCCCTGTATTGCCGCCTCGGGCCCCGCTTGCATGTCGTGGTCGTGGTGGACGTTCGGGGGTATCACGGCTGCCCCCCGGAAATAGCACAGGGCACGTGGGGCCACAATTCGCCGTCACTGGCGGGACCCTCTGCAAAATAGCCCCCCCCCCAAAAACTCGTGCAAAAAAACGCGCGGCTGGGCGTACGGTCTGCGAGGGAAGAGGTTCGTATCATTTCGCCCCCCCCGAGACCGGGAACCAAACGGTACACGCCCGCTTCGTCACGTGGCACGCGCGCTTCTGCTCTCCGCGCTTCGCAAGCCCCAACTCGCACAGGTACGGCAGCCGTCGAGACGGGCAATACCGATCTGCCTCCATTAGCTCTGCCAGTTCCGCGCTCGTGCTACCTGGATGCCGTCGGAGCGCGGCCAGGACAGCCGCCGCCTGTCGGGCCAACTGGCCCGACTCGCGAACCCCGTTGGCACCAAGATGAGACGTTTCACCATCCGCGTTGCGGGCCAGCCGCGGGCCGAACAAAGGCAGATCGTATTGTGTCGCCTCGCTGCTCATCCCAGCCCGTCACTTCCAACAGACCATCGGCGGATCTGCTCGCGAATCTGCCGAAGGTCACGTCGCAGAATCTTCGCCTGCTCCGGGTCCCGCTCGGCCAGGTGGGCAACCACCGTCTCGGCTTCAGCCTCCAGGCTCTTGAGCCGATCAAGACAGCCGTTGAGCCGCCGCCCCAAATTGGCCGCTTTGGCTTGGTGACCCGCAGCGGAGCCGAGAAGCCGATTCAGCAGGGCCCGGGCGCGCGGATAGATAGTGAGGCTTCGCTGCGCCTTCTCGCTCTCGGCCTGCATCGCCGCCGCCATATGCTCCACGTCCAACTTGAGGAGCAGAAGCCGACTCTGGAAATCCAACGTAGCGTCGTTTTCCTCATTCATCCTGCACACCCAGCTTTCTCTTCAGGCGGTCCGCTCGACGGTCCCGCCCCGCGATCCGCACCACGTCACAGGCTTCGCAGATCCTCGACGCGATCCGCGTATCGAAATTGTGGGCCAGGTCCTCGATGCTTTTGTTGCTGCTCAGGAACGTCTTACGACAATGGGCAAGACGATGATCCAGCAGGACAAGGAACGTCCGCAGACTGAAATCGGTTTCCTGTCGATCGTACGCAACGGTGCAGCCCACGTCCTCGATGCACAGGACGTCGACTTGGCACAATGGCTCCAGGATGTCCAACTCCGACCCGCCCCCGGGTCTGTAGGTGCTCCGCACCCGCAGCAGCAGCTCTTCAAAAGGTTGCCATGCGATATCGAAGCCCGCCCCCCATAGGTGCTTGGCCGCCGCGGCGTTCGCGTACGTCTTGCCGGCGCCTTGCGGGCCCCAGAGAAAAAGACCTCGATCATCCGGCAGTCCTCGAATCCGCTCAGCCAGGCTCTCGGGCAGGTGGGCCAACTCCGCCGGCCAATACCGCTCTGGGATGATCGTTCGCCAGTCGGGGCAGGAATCCTCGACCGTGCCGGCGTACTTCTCCACCTCATCAGATGGTAACCCCCGCTGCCACTTCAACGCACACCGGATACACCACTTGCGCCCGGCAAGCCGGATTCGTTGCCCACACTGTTCGCACGGGTCAAACGTTGATCGTCTCGCCGATAGCGCTTTGCCGGTGTTGATGGTCTCGGTCGAATTGTCTGGCTGGGGCGATGTGCCCATTCCGATTGCTCCAGGTCCGCAGCTTCTGTTTCCAATTCTTCACCGGCTTTCCCCGCGAGTCCGTCCAGGGCGGATCCCCGGCCTCGAAGAACGCCACGAACGCGCCGGCGTCCACGTTCGACAACTCGGGATTGGCCGTGATGTATGTTTGAACCTGCTCGACGGTCGGCGCTTCAAACCGCTTACGGCTCGAATCAGCAGGGGGCCGGCCAGAACGGGCCCGGCCCGCCCGTCGGCTTTCGTCGGAGTCTTCGGGGTCACGCGGCGCAGCCGTTGGAGTCTCTTTACTCTCCGTAGGAGAGTTTCTCTCTTTTGCAGGTGCAGGTGCAGGTGCAGTTACAGGTGTGGACATCGGTTGCGCGCAACGTTGCGCAACACTTTCCCGTTGCGCGTCTTGTTGCGCAACCTCTTCCCGCCGTTCGTCGGCAGTACCCTTTCGCTTATTGGCTCGCCATTCACGCCAATAGCGAGTGCGGTCGCTCCCCCGCTTCTGGTAGGACTCGTGATTGACCACCCGGTACCCAAACTCGGAAACTCTGACGATGCGCCGGCCGTCCTCGGTCTTCGTCCGCGACCGAGGATCTGGGCGAATCAGGTATGCTATCGCCTCTTCCACCTGTTGCGTAACACAGCCGAGTTGCGCCGCAACAAGATCCGGGTTGAGTTCTACGATGCCGTTTTCATCCTTGTGAGCGATGATCCACGGCCACACCGCGAAGACCGCCAAGCCGGCGCCGAACATGGAACCCGAGTAGGTCTCGGGGAAGAGCTTGCCGTAGTAGGTATTCCTCACGCCACGATCTCCTGCATCGCCTTGGCCGCCTCAAATGTCTCCCGACCCGGGCAACCTGCGATTGCCCACCGGCGCAGATCGTCCACAACCCATAAGACCCGCCCGACGATCCGCACCGGGCGCGGGCAAAAACCGGCCGCGTCCCATCCAAGCCAGGTGCTTCGGCTCACGCCACAGGCCGCCGCCGCGATCTTGGCGCTCACAAGGATGGGCTCGACGGTGACGGAGTCCAGAGGCTTCACGGCTCGGCCCTCCGTTGTTCACAATGGCTATCTCGGAGGGTCCGCGAGACATCTTCCACGTTGAAGAATCGACGGTTACCGACTCGCAGGAAAGGGACATTTCCGCTGTCAGCCAGCCGCCGCAGGTAAATCACTGGAAGGCCCAGCTTCATGGCCGCAGGCTCAAGCGGTAGAAATGATGCAGATTGTTTTCTTGGATCGTCCATACAGCTCTCAAAGTACGAGCTGCTGAACGGCCCTCAAGAGAATGGTCGGTGTGACCCCGAAATGACCCCGAAATGATCCGACAGCTACGAGTTTCGGGGCAGGTACAGCCCGGCCGCAGCAGAGTCACTAACCCTATGTATCCGCCGAGCACCCATCGGATAGGACGTCAATCTGCCACTGCGGATGTCTCGCTTCAACGTGGCTCGACTCACCTTGTAACGATCCAAGCACACGGTCAGGGTTATCAGGTCTTCGGGCTTGTTGTCCTGCACTAGGGCACAGAAGTCCGTCCAGTTGATGTCCCGGCCGTCGATGTTGCGCTTGCGGAGCCAGTTCCGCACATCGCGGAGGAAGCACCACTCACCAAGATGCTTTCGCACAAGAGGCAGCCGTGCGAATCCGAGCATTTCAGGGACGCCGCCCAGCCTGCCCAACACGGTCCGATGGTCGATGCGGACCATCTCATCGAGCACGGGGTCATCCAAGCGGGCTATGTCGGTGTCCAACACACGAACCTTGACACAGCTCTTTGGTATGGGCGTCCAGGGTCCATCCGGGGAGTCGGACTCCACGAACTGAATCTCTGGGCTGGGCTGCTTCGCTTCACTCTTTGCCTTCCGTGGCATGGCTTCACCTGTCAAGAGTTGCCCGGACCCGCGCGCCCGGGGACAGGTGAAGGAACCCGAACGGGCAGGTCCAGGCCGAATGTTCGATGCCCAGGAGCTACCTGGACCGCTCGAATCGTACCCGCCGCCACCGCCGGCGTCAATACTTCCGCGGATCCCCGCGTGCGAGAAGCTATCCAACGATTCTCAGGACAGCCGCCCGCAGCTCTGCCGACAGATCCCCCCAACGGTCAATCACCCTCTGCAGATCCGGGGCAACCTCGGCTCGGCCGCCTCGGCTTTTTAGGTCGGCTCGGCCGCGTAAACTTTCATCAAAAATTCGGCCTCGGCCGCCTCGGCTTTTCAGGCGTGATTCTGTAAGTCCCACATTTTCCAGGCTTTGCGAAGGGTGAGAGAAGGGATTCGAACCCTCGACCCTTGGAACCACAATCCAATGCTCTATCCAAACTGAGCTACTCTCACCGTAAAAAAAACAAGGTGCGCCGTGGGAGAAACGCGGCGCACCTTGATATTCTACTACATCCGCGATGGCTGTCAACGCCGTTTTATTTGGCGACCGCCGCCTGGGCCGCCGCCAGCCGGGCGATCGGCACGCGGAAGGGCGAACAACTGACGTAATCCATGCCGACGCGGTGGCAGAAGGCCACGCTGGCGGGCTCGCCGCCCTGCTCGCCGCAGATGCCGACTTCGAGATTCTTGCGGGTCTTGCGGCCGCGCTCGACGCTGATCTTGATCAACTCGCCGACGCCGATCTGGTCGATGCTCTGGAACGGATCGCCGGGCAGAATCTTCTTGCCGATGTAGTCCGGCAGGAACGCGCCGATGTCGTCGCGGCTGAAGCCGAACGTCATCTGCGTCAGGTCGTTGGTCCCGAAGCTGAAGAACTCCGCGACCTCGGCAATCTGGTTGGACAGCAGCGCCGCCCGCGGGATCTCGATCATCGTGCCGACCATGTGGTTGATCCGCTTGAGGCCGAACTTGGCCAGAACCTCTTTGTAGACTTGGCCGATGATGACCTGCTGGTTCTTGATCTCGTTCACATCGCAGACGACGGGGATCATGATCTCCGGATGGGGCTTCTTGCCTGCTTTGATCAACTCGGCCGCCCCTTCGAAAATCGCCCGCACCTGCATGGCGGTCACTTCGGGATAGGTCACACCCAGTCGCACGCCGCGATGGCCCATCATGGGGTTGCTTTCGTGGAGAGCGTCCGCCCGCTTGACCAACTCTTCCATATTGATGCCGAGAGAGTTGGCCAGCGCCTGGCGCTTCTCCTCGCCCTCGGGCACGAATTCATGCAGCGGCGGGTCCAGCAACCGCACCACGACCGGCAGGCCGTCCATCGCCTCCATCGTGCCTTTAATCGCCGCCTTGACGTGGGGGAACAGCTCATCGACCGCTCTCTTGCGCTCGTCCTCGCTCTTGGACATGATCATCTTGCGCAGGATAAAGAGCGGCTCATCCGAGCCCTTGCCATAGAACATATGCTCGGTGCGGAACAGGCCGATGCCCTCGGCGCCGAACGCCCGCGCCTTGGCAGCATCCGCCGGCGTATCGGCGTTCGTGCGGACGCCCAGCCGGCGAACCGCGTCGCAGATCTTCAGGAAGTCCATCAAGATGACGTTCTCCGTGCCGGCGGCCATCATCGGCAATTGTCCGACGTAGACATTGCCCTTGGTGCCGTTCAGCGTGATCCAGTCGCCCGCGCGGAGAACGGTATCGCCCACGCGGAATTCTCTCTTTTCCATATCGACGTGCAGGGCGCCGCAGCCGACGATGCAGCACTTGCCCCAGCCGCGGGCCACGAGGGCCGCGTGGCTGGTCATGCCGCCGCGCTGGGTCAGAATGCCCTGGGCCGCCCGCATGCCTTCGACGTCCTCCGGGTTGGTCTCTTCGCGAACAAGGACCACCTCTTTGCCTTCCTTCGTCCAGTTGACGGCGTCGGCCGCGGTGAAGACCACCTGGCCCGTGGCGCCGCCCGGACCGGCGGGCAGACCCTTGGCCAGGACCTTCTGATCCTTCTCGACCGCCGGGTCGATGATCGGGTGCAGCAGCTCATCCAACTGGGCGGGCGTCACGCGGGTGACGGCCTCTTCTTTCTTGATGAGCCTCTCTTTGACCATGTCCACCGCCATGCGGACTGCGGCGGGACCGTTGCGCTTGCCCACGCGGCATTGCAGCATCCACAGCCGCCCCTTCTCGATCGTGAACTCGATGTCCTGCATGTCGTGATAGTGCTTTTCCAGCTTCTTCTGAATGCCATCCAGTTGCTTGTAGACCACGGCCATGGCCGTCTCCAGGGACGGCAGGTTCTTGTTCTGCTCGCTCTTGGTCGCCTCGTTGAGCGGGTTCGGCGTGCGAATCCCCGCGACGACGTCCTCGCCCTGGGCGTTGACCAGCCATTCCCCGTAGAACTTATTGTCGCCGGTGGCCGGATTGCGGGAGAAGGCCACGCCGGTGGCGGAGTCCTCGCCCATATTGCCGAAGACCATCGACTGTACGTTCACCGCGGTGCCCCAGTCGTCGGGAATGCCTTCGATGCGCCGGTAGGCGATGGCCCGCTTGCCGTTCCACGAGGCGAACACGGCCTCGATGCCGCCCCAGAGTTGCTTGTCGGCGTCATCCGGAAATTCTTTGCCGAGAACCTCCTGAATCTTGGCCTTGAACGACGAGCACAGTTGCTTGAGGTCCTCCGCCGTCAGGTCGGTGTCGAGCGTGTAGCCCTTCTGCTTCTTCATCCCGTCCATAATCCGCTCGAGCTGCCGGCGGATGCCCATATCGTCCTTCGGCTCGATCCCGGCCGCCTTCTCCATCACGACATCGGAGTACATCATGATCAGCCGCCGATAGGCATCGTAGACGAACCGCTCATTGCCGCCGGTCTGCGCGATCAGGCCCGGAATGGTCTTGCTCGTCAGGCCGACGTTCAGCACCGTCTCCATCATGCCCGGCATGGACTTGCGGGCGCCGGACCGCACCGACACCAGCAGCGGATTCGCCGCGTCACCGAACTCTTTGCCGATGACCTTCTCCACCCGCGCCATCGCCTTGGCGACTTCCTTCTGGAGTCCCTGCGGATACTTGCGCCTGTTCTGGTAGAAGTACACGCACACATCGGTGGTAATCGTGAAACCGGGCGGGACGGGCACGCCGATCTTGGCCATCTCGGCCAGGTTGGCCCCTTTGCCGCCCAGCAGATTCTTCATCCCCGCGTTCCCGTCGGCCTTGCCGCCTCCGAAGAAGTACACCATTCTCTTTGCCATTCCAACCATCTCCTATTAGTCCGTTTGCCGTTCAACCCAATCGCACCTGAGAGTTGCCACGCTATCGGCGGAAGGGGACCCCCAACGCACCCTTTCGCGTTGGGGACCCCAGTTCGATAGCGGCGATCCTGGGGCAAATAAGGCGTGCGAGTATAGCCCCCACCCCAATCAGTGTCAATGCCGAAAACCACCGAATTCCGACGGCCTGGAGTCCACCCAACCAACTCGCGCAAAGACGCCAAGACATGGAGATCGAGAGATGCAACGATCCCTTTGAATCGGGCATTTCGTCCTCTGAGCGTGAGACATAATCCTTTGCGCCGTAACGGCTTACGCCGCTCAGTCCACCAGTCTGGGTTGGCTCAGACCGCCAAGGGCGGGAGAGACTCGGCGCGGCCTTCGGCCGCAACCAGAATCTGCCCCGCCAAGGCGTCAAGATGGTTGGAAAGACAAGACCGGGCTGCACTGATCCTTCGGAATCGTGATGCCTTGGCAATGGAGCAGGTTCTTGGCGGTGACCGAAGGCCGCACGGCGTGAGTGTGCCCGTGGTTCCCCCGTTCCACCGAGGCGACAATGACGCGGCATGGCCGTGGAAGGGCTCGCGCCCAACCACCCGGTCTTCATGCACCGACAGATCATTCCCCTCCGGCCAGGTGAAGAAATCCCGCTCCTATTGTGTCTTTTCTTGGTGGGTTTTTGCGGAATGGGACGACGCCAAAGGTGCTTTCCACGACACGCAGCTATTGTCGCAGCAGCGCTGTAAGGTCTTCCCGCGTCAGCAACGCGAGGTCGGCCGGGCGCTCCAGGAAAGGTTCTACATCGGCCACGACCCGCTTCCAGTCCAGCGTTTCCACCCGCCGCTCGACAAGCAACCGCCAATTCTCGGCGGTGACATGCGACCCCTGCCAACCTGTTTGGGCGAGAGCGTTGTTGAGCAACTCCAGATTGGGCTCCGGCCAAGTCCGGTCCGAGAGATACCAGATAAGGTCATAGACGTCCCGGCCTTTGATGTACTTCCGCGCCAGGAAGGCATGCAGCTTGCCGGCCAGCAGGGAGGCCTTGTCGTGATGCCGAAGGTTGAGGGTGACGTGACGCCGGACAATGGTAGAGACGATCTTCGCCCCCTCCGGGGGATTCGAATCGATTTCTACCTTGATCGACAGCGTCTCGGAAGCATGGGCCGAAAGACCGAGCTCAAACAGCAGGCCTTTGAAACTCAGGAACGCCGACTTGACGGTTCTCCTATCGTTGATTCGAATGCCCGCATCGTAGCCTTCGGCTTCAAACACTCTGGCGGCAGTCGTCACGTTGTCGCGCAGATCAACCGGCATTCCCGCCTCGACCAGAGCAAAATCGAGGTCTTCCGAAAATCGCGGCATAGAGTACAGAAAGCGCAAGGCTGTGCCGCCCTGGAAGACCCAGGTGGTGAAAACGCCACGGTCCTGGAGCGCTTGCAGAAGACGGGCCTGCAGATACTCCCGAACGAGGCAACGCGCCAAGACTGGATTGTCGACACCCTTCAGGATCTGGCGAAGGTAATCCTTCACGGCTCCCGCTCTCCTTCCTCATCGATCAGCCGTTCCAGAAGCCCGACAACCCGCCGCAGCTTCGGGCTTCGGCCTGTCTCGGCCCATTGGACCAGCGCCTTGCGGTCCAGACTCTCCAGATTCTGGAGCCGAAGCTCCGCCAGGAAGTCGTAATTGTCCGCCTTCGGGGTCAAGTACCCCAGATCCAGCAGGGCCTTCTCCGGCGTGGCGACAAACGCCCTCTGGCCGGACCCGAGGTCCACGCACTGGTAGCCGCGGAACCAGCTCTTCTTAATATGCCGAAACAGGAATCGCCCCAACGACGTCTGGACTCGCGCCGGTCTTTGCGTGGTCACGCTCGTTACCGTCGGAACATGTTCGGGGATCATTCCGAAATACCCCAGTGCCGACTGAAGACTCACATAAGAAGCCTTCTTCATCGCGTTGGCCAAGACAAAGGGGTGCGGTGTCCGCTTTCGGTAAGGTTCGGCCAGCGTGTACAATCCCTTGGCCAGTTGGATCAACTTTCCGGCCTTGACCCAGCGAGTCAACTGTCGGCGCAGGACCGTCAAGCTCTCGCCGCTGCCGGCCAGAAACCCAGTCCGAAACACCGGCTCATCTGCCGCCTGCCTCAGCAACTCTTCCCATTTCATTGCAGAATGTTACCATATTCGTCTATCTACTGCAATGAACCTTAAGACGATTGCCATAGCCTGCATTGTAAGTCACCTCTTGGCCGGCGTAGAAGACGTTGGCACCATTGAGGGAGGCGGATGACGAAACTCCGCAGCCGAGGGCGGTTGCGCTATACGTTCGGCTGTCATTGGCTCGAGCGGGGTTGCAGCGACGCGGGCACGCGCGGCGACGTAGCGGTAGGAGTACATCCAGCCGTTGGCGACGTACCATACATTCCTGCGATTGGCGACATGGGCCAAGTGCTGCACCAGGGTCGAGCCTTGCTGGCCTCAG
>JAMCWO010000071.1:10263-11641 GCA_023481165.1 Planctomycetota bacterium
CCAACTGGCCAAGGGTCGTAGATCACACTGTTCTTGAAGCGGTCCGGGTGCCAGAGAGCGTAGAAGACGCCGCCGGCCTCGACTACCTCGTCGAATCGCCGGTTCAGATCGGCCACATCCGCGGCATAGTAGCGGCCGTGCGGCTCGCGCTGCTCCAGGATGCGGTCGTAGCCTTTCGTGTTCAAGCCGCCCACGGCAACACAGCCACACAACGTCGCGAACACTACGCAACCGAGTTCATTCCGTCGCATCGATTTCTCCGGTAAGAACCGCATCGTGGCCAGGTCCGGGATTCCTCAAACGACCCCGTCCCGCGCTGCGCGTACCACAACCGGTCGTTCTACAATGTTCCCCCACCATGTGCCGGCTACACCGCCACCCGTTGTCTTTGACGATTCTGCCCTTGCCTGGGTGCTTCAATGCCGAGTCAGGGTGCGCGGCGGGCGGGAGTGTAGACTGGGGCTTCGGTGGGGTAGAACTCGGTGCGGAAGACGCCGATCAGGGGGTCGGTCAGATACTCCATCGAGAAGTACATGTTGCCGTGGGCACCCTGCTGATGGCAGAGGTTGTGCTGGCGGCGGATGAGGTCGATGCTGCGCGGGGCCGGCTTGCCGGTGTCGTCCTGGTAGAGGGACAAGCCGGGGATAATGCGCTGCAACGAGGGATCGATCTTCTTCCACTGGGCGATCTGGCGCGACAGCTCCGCGGTATCGTCCGTGTAGGCCATGGGGACCACGTAGTCGAGGGTCCTTTCACGGAGCCAGCGGGGCCATTCCTGGTACGCCGCCTCGGCGGACTCCAGGGTGCTCATGACCGCGGCGGTGACCTGCACGTTCGGCTTGAGGCCCTTGACCCGCCGGTACACGTCGCGGACCAGTTCCGTGACGCCCAGCTTGTGGAACTCGGCCCACTTGGCCTGGCGTCGTTTCCAGTCCCAGAGGTTCATCTGGTGGGCGCCTTTGGGCGCCAGCGGACTGCGGCCCGTGGACCGAATGACGTCCTCGCGGTTGAGGTAGCGACCGCCGGTGGCGAAACCGGTGATCCGCTGCACGGCGGGAAGTCGGATGGACTTGGTCGGGCCGTCGATGATCAGCAGCTTGCCCCCTTTGCGGACAAACCGCTCGATGGCGCCTGCCGTGCTCTCCGGGATCAGATAGACCACCGGCAGGACAAGAACGGTATTGGCCGTCAGCCGGTCGATCTTCTCCGAAGGGATCGAGGTGGGCCGGTAACCCAGCCGAGTCAAGGCGGCCCGGGCAGCCTCCAGGGCACTGCTGCCGTATTCAGCGCGATTCGCCGCGGTCGTGGTGAGATGGATCGGAGCCCCATTCGTCGTCCAGATGCCCAGCACGAGCTTGACCGTCGCGGCCACCTCGAT
>JAMCWO010000324.1 GCA_023481165.1 Planctomycetota bacterium
CGGGTTCCTCGATCAGTTTACCGAAGGGTCGTATGCCTTGTTGCGTTATGTGGGTCTGCTGGGTGACGGGCAACTCGCCAAGGCTATCCCCAGACCGTGACTACCGAAGTTGCTTGTCAAAACTCATTAGATCGTTACCTCTTGCAGTTGTCGGTTCACGCCAGCACCTTCATGTCCTCATAGAGGAACTCAGGGGCAAGGTCAGCGCCGTTTTCCCAGACAATCGTCCCCAGTTCCGAGTCCACATGGAACTTGCGAAACAGTTGTTTGTCAGTCAATGGGCCGAAGACCTCACCCTCCAACTCGTTCTCCAAATCAATCTCTCCCTCGGCCCCGTCGTTGAATCGAAGCCAGATCACATAGTCACGAACGTACTCTGCCTCTATTACATGCAAGAACATAGCCTTCCTCAGAGCAGTCTAAAACGCTTTTTGCTCCGTGCGGGCGATGATTTCGTTTTGGAGGTCTTTGCCAAGGTCCACGAAATAGTCGCTGTAGCCGGCGACGCGGACGATCAGGTTCTGGTACTCCTCGGGCCGCGCCTGGGCCTTCCGTAGCGTCTCGGCGTCCACGACGTTGAACTGGATGTGGTGGCCGTCCAGCCGGAAATAGGAGCGGATGAGGTCCTTGAGATTCTCCAGGCCGTCCTCGCCTTCCAGGACCTGGGGATTGAACTTCATATTCAGCAGCGTGCCGCCGGTGCGCCCGTGGTCCATCTTGGCGGCGGACTTGAGCACGGCGGTTGGGCCCTGGCGGTCCGCGCCTTGGACCGGGGAGATACCTTCAGAGAGCGGCAGGCCCGCCTTGCGGCCGTCGGGCGTCGCCCCCATTACCGAACCGAAGTAGACGTGGACTGTGGTCGGCAGGAGGTTGATCCGGTAGCGGCCGCCTTTGGTGTTGGGCCGGTCATCCACCGCCTGAAAATAGGCTTCAAAGACCGATCGCATCACATCGTCGGCGTAATCGTCGTCGTTGCCGTACTTGGGCGTCCGCTGCCAGAGCGTCTGCCGGAGTGATTCGTGGCCCTCGAAGTTCGCCCGCAGGGCCGCGAGCAACTGGCCCATTGAGAACGTCTTGTGGTCGAAGACATGATACTTGAGGGCGGTCAGGGCGTCGGTGATCGTGCCCAAGCCGACGCCCTGGATGTAGTTCGTGTTGTAGCGGGGGCCGCTGTCATGGTAGTCCTGGCCGCGAGCGATGCAATCATCGATCAGAATCGACAGGAAGGGGGCCGGCATGTAGGTCGCGTACAGCCGCTCGATGATGTTGTTGCCGCGCATCTTGACGTCGATCAGGTAGTTGAGTTGTTGCCGGTACGCTTCGAAGAGCTGCTCGAAACTGCCGAACCGCTCAGGGTCGCCGGTCTCGATGCCGATTCGCTTGCCCGTCCTCGGATCGATTCCGTTGTTCAAGGTCAGTTCCAGCACCTTGGGCAGATTGAAGTACCCGGTCAGGATATAGGCCTCTTTGCCGAAGGCGCCGACCTCGACGCAGCCGCTGGAGCCACCGTTACGGGCATCGGCCACGGACTTGCCCATGCGGATCAACTCCTGGACGATCAGGTCGGTGTTGAAGACCGAGGGCTGGCCGAAGCCGGTACGGATGATCCGTGCTGCCCGCTTGATGAACCGATCCGGGTTCTTCTTACTGACCTGGATCGAGGAACTCGGCTGCACGAGACGCATCTCTTCGACCACGTCGAGGATGAGGAACGTCGCTTCGTTCACGCCATCGGCGCCGTCTTCTCTCAGGCCGCCGTTATTGATCTGGGCGAAGTCGGTGTAGGTGCCGCTCTCGGCGGCGGTGACGCCGACCTTGGGCGGGGCCGGCTGATTGTTGAACTTGATCCAGAAACACTGGAGCAGTTCCTGTGCCTGCTCGCGTGTCAAGGTCCCCTCATCCAAGCCCCTCGTGTAGAAGGGATACAAATGCTGGTCCAGCCTCCCCGGGCAGAAGGAGTCCCAGGGATTCATCTCGGTCGTGACGCCAAGGTGGACGAACCAGTAGTACTGCAACGCCTCCCAGAAGTCGCGCGGGGCGTGGGCCGGAACGTGCGTGCAGACTTCGGCGATCCGCTCCAGTTCGGCTTTACGCCGTGGATTGGATTCCTGTCGCGCCAATACTCTGGCCCTCTCCGCGTGGCGCTCGGCAAACCGGATGATCGCGTCCGCGCAGAGGAGCATGGCCTTGAGCTCTTCCTGCTTGGCGTAGGCTTGGGGATCGTTGAGGAAGTCCAGGTGGTCCAGGCTGCGCTGGATGTCCTGTTTGAAGTCGAGCATGCCCTTGCGATAGATCTTGTTGTCGAGCACGGTATGACCGGGCGAGCGCTGTTCCATGAACTCGGTGAACATGCCCGCTTCGTATGCGTTGAGCCAGGCCGGGTCCATCGCTCGGAAGATCTTCTCCCGCATGGTCTTGCCGGACCAGAAGGGGATGATCTTCTCCCGGTAGATGCGCCGGACTTCATCGCTGGCGGCAAAGGGGGTCTTCTCGCGGTCATTGAGGATCTGGAGGTCCTGCATGCTGTGACAGCACAACTCGGGGTACGTGGGCGTCGCCTTCGGCGCCGTGCCTTTCTCGCCGACAATCAGCTCGCCTTCATTGATGCAGATCGTCTTATTCTCCATCAGGTACTGGAAGGCCAAGGCCCGGCAGACGGGCACCGACTCCCGCAGGGGGACGTCGCTTTGATAGAACGCAGTCATCAACTCGGCCCGTTCGACGGAGATGCTGGGCTTGGCGTCCACACTCTGCTGCCGCAGCCTTGCCACTCGTTCGTTCATCGTCTTACCCGCCTATTTTGACTTCGAATCCATAGCCCCGGAGGAACTCGGCAATCCCGTTCATTGTACTATCACTCGGCGTCTGGGCCTGCATCAAATCGATTCTGCCGGTCAGCCGTCCGGCTTTCTCTAACCCGCCCCGGTTGTAGGGCAGAATATCGATTCGGCGAACGGTCTTCAATCCCTGCACGAACCGGGCGGTCGCTTCGAGGTTGGCCCGGTCATCATTGAAACCCGGAACGATGGGGACGCGAATAATGACCTCTTTCGCGGCTCGGGCCAGCGCAGCGATATTCTCCAGGATCCGGCCGTTGCCCACGCCGGTATACTCCTCATGCCGCTCGCGGTTCATGTGCTTGATGTCGCACAGGAACAGGTCCGCCACGGGGGCAACACGCTGAATGACCTCCGGCGTGGCGTAACAGGTCGTATCGACGGCGGTCCGGATCCCTTCGGTCCGGCAGGTCTCCAGCAGGGCAAGCAGGAACTCCGGCTGCATCAGCGGCTCGCCGCCGGAGAAGGTGACGCCGCCGCCCGACTGGTCGTAGAAGACCACATCCTTCCGCGCTTCGGCCATGACCTCCGCCGCCGTCGTCCTGCGTCCGATGATCTCCCGGGCCCCGGCCGCGCACGCGGTGACACATTCTCCGCACACCGTGCACTTCTGCGGATCGGTCACTGGACCGGTCTCGGCCAGCGAGACAGCGTTCTGCGGGCAGATCTCGATGCAGCGGCCGCAGCGCACGCACCGGCTGGGCCGGAAGCCCGGCTCCGGCAGGGGCTTCCAACTCTCCGGGTTATGGCACCACTGGCACCGCAGCGGGCAGCCCTTGAAGAACACCGTCGTTCGAATCCCTCGTCCATCATGGATGGCGTATCTCTTGATGTCGAATACGCATCCGGACGCGGCCGGTGGTACGTCCCCGCACCCGACCTGAGCATTATCAAGCGGTCGTTTTGTGATATCTTTCACAGCAAAAAGCCCATCAGATTGCGATACCCTGACCCCCATCGAGCATACCGGACTCAGTCCCGAAACACAAGCAGACCAGCGAGGGCCGGAGGCCCCAGGGGCGAGGGAGGGACCCCCGGCCCCGGTCCGACCCGCCGCGAATTGGGTTTGTTTGTACAGCAGCTCACGATTCTCGCCCTTCAGGTCCCGTCCCCCGCCCCTCTGGCCCCGCCCCACGGCGGCGTCGCCGGGAATTGGGTTCGTTTTGCACAATGGGCATCGGACTGGAATGGTGGAATAGTAGAATAGTGGAATGCTGGGTATTCCGCCGGCCGGCCGACTCTCCGAAATTGGGTTGCTTCGCACGATTTGCCCCCTGGGAACGCCGATCTCCCGATCGGCATAGTGGTGGAAATTGGGTTTGTTTCGTACGATTCGTTCTCCAAATTGGCTTTGTTTCTCCGAAACCCTTCGGCTGTCCAATCCACCATAACTCTTTTCCCACCAAGCACTTGCCCTTCCTGCTCCTGCCGCCGGATTGGCTTCGTTTCGCACATTTGGCCCCGCCAGATTGGGTTTGTTTTGCACAATCGTCCCTCGTCCTCCAAACCCCCTCCCACCCGACGCGACCGGGAATTGGCTTTGTTTCGCACAATCGGCATCGGACTTGTATGGTGGAACGATAGAAGAGTGGAACGCTGGGTATTTCGCCCGCCCGCCCTGGGAAATTGGGTTCGTTTTGTATCATCGTCGTAGTTCAGAATCAAGACGAGGGCTTGGCGAAGTCTCGTTCGTTCGCCCAGTATGTCGCGGCGACCACCTCCGTCGGCGGCTGCACCTGTATATCGACGTCTCTCGATGCCCGTATGTTGTGCAAAACTCGAACATCACTGAGAAATTCTCCATCGCCCGACCAGCCTAGCCCGGAGGGCGAATGACCCTAGCCCAGCCATTCATGGCTGGGGACAGGGCCGAGCAGCAAAACTAGTCCCGCCAGGGACGAAAGAACACCCGCACTATGGCTGCTCTCTTTCGCCCCTGCGGGGCTCCGGGTGTCGACGGGTCCACAGTACCCACCGTTGAAACGGTGGGCTATTGTCGGCCGTCCCAACAGGACTTTCCGGCATCGCGTCGACGTCTCGGTAGCTCGGCAGGGGGGTACCGACACCCGGGGTGGGCTGGGCACGGCCTATCTGATCGTCATAGTTTGACTTCCCACTTCTTTCCACGCTGGGCGACCCGGTGATTCCATGGAACTTTCGCGCGAGTCGCTGGTATAACAGGGCAAAACAGAGTTCGTGCGGCCGGCGGCAGGATGGACGAATGGGAAGTAATCCAACGCGTTCTCCGGGGCGATACGGAATCGTTCCGACTGGTGGTGGAACGATACGCCGGAGCGGTCACGCGGATGATCCGGAATGTCACGGACGACAGGCACACCTGTGAGGATCTCGCGCAGGAGGTATTCCTCACGGCGTATGCCAAGCTCCGGACCTTCGATCCAGCCCGCAGCCGGTTCTCCACGTGGCTCTTCACCATCGCGCGGAACAAGGCCATCAATGCCGCCGGTCGGAAGAAGCCCCAGTACATGGCGGACCCGCCCGAGCCGGCGGATGCGAGCGACCCGGAAAGGACCGCCGAAAGGAAGGAACTACTGGATGCGCTGGACCGGGCCGTAATGGCCCTGCCGCTGAATCAGCGGATGGCGTTTGTGCTGGCGGAATTCGAGCAACTCCCGTACGAGCAGATCGCCCAGATCGAAGGCGTCCGACTCGGAACGGTCAAATCGAGAATCAATCGCGCCAAGGCCAAGCTGATGGAAGTCCTCAGCCAATTTGCGGGAGACATCCCATGAATCCACAGGAAGCCTTTGAGGTCTGGAAGGCCCGGAAAGCACAGGGTGACGTGGGCCGGGAGTTTACCGAGCGGGTCATGGCCGCGATCCGGCGTCGCGAAACGACACGGGTCGTCGGACCCCTGGCACCGCTGCGCAGAATAGCGGCACAGCGCTGGGCCAAGGCGGCAGCGCTGATCCTGGGGACGCTCCTCGGACTGGCCCGAATCATCGCCACGGTTCATCTGATCCTGTTTGCCTGATCGAGAAAGGATACCCCTATGAACGAGGGAACTCAAGATACCGCCGGCAGGAGGCTCCCCTGGCTGGCGGGGCTTCTATCCTTCATCCTGCCGGGCATCGGGCAGGTGTACTGCGGCAAGCTCGTGCGCGGGCTGGTTTTCGGGATCATCTACGGCTTGGCCATTCTGGCGATACTCGCACTGCTCGCGTACATCCGCCCGGCCCCCACGGTGTTATTCGGATTACTGGCATTTGTCGCGGCCCTCGGTGTAGTCGTGGCCGCGGTGGTCGATGCCTACCGGCTGGCCGTCAGGACGAGGCCCGATTATGAACGAAAGACCTACAATCGCCTCGCCGTCTACGTGCTGCTCGGACTGATGATTCAGGGCAATTCCGTCGGTTACAGTCTGCATGTCCGCGCGACCCTCTTCGAAGCATTCCGAGTCTCGGCCGTCTCCATGTTCCCCACGATCGGGCTCAACGATCGGATCCTGGCGAACAAGATTGCGTATCGCAGGGCCGAGCCGCAGTACGGGGACATCGTCCTGTTCCGCCCACCCACCGGGGGCTGGCGCGATACCTATATCAAGAGAATCGTGGCCCTGGGAGGCGACACCGTCGAAATCAAGGACAAGGAGGTCTACGTCAACGGTCGCATATTGCCCCGGGAGTTGGTGGGTCCGGCCACGGTGGTCGGGGGTCCTGCCGGCAAGATGGTCGGAGGCAAGATCTACCAAGAGCGCAATGGGCGCGCGGAATACAGGATATTCCTGGCCGAGGGCGGCTCTCCCGAGGGGCCGGGGCCGGGCCAGATCACCGTGCCCGCGCATCACTGTTTCGTGCTCGGGGATAACCGTGACGAGTCCCTCGACAGCCGCCAGTTCGGGCCGATCCCCTATGCCCTCATCAAAGGGCGGGCGGATTACCTCTACTGGCCCGCCAGAGGCTGGGCCCGCTTTGGGCGTCTGCACTGAGCCGGCTTCAAGACACCAGCAAGCCGGTTTCGGAAGGGACCAGATCGAGGTAGGCAAAACGGTTGTCGCGGATGACCGTGCGGCCTGTCTGGAAGGGGATGGGGCTCCGGAATAAAGGTCCATCATAGACAAAGGAATGAAACTCGCCGCGCTCGCCGCAGGGGTCCGCACGTGGGGGCAGATCGGCCAAGAAGGCGCGGTCGTAGGGGCGGCCGACGAACTCTGACGGCAGGGCCCGGAGGTCAACGCAGGTGATAATCGCCTGGAATCCGGCGCGCAGGAAACGCTCGGCCAAGGACCGTGTGTCCTGACCCCACAGGGGAAAGACGGGCTCGATGCCCACTTGCGCGAGATTGCGTTCGCGATACTGCCTCACATCTTCCAGAAAAAGATCGCCGAAGATCACCGCCTGGATGCCCCGCGCGCGGCAGCCCGCCAGGTAGGTCTTCATCTTCGCCTCGTATGCTTCTTGAGATCCGTTCGCGTCCAGGTAGACCCTATCCAAGGGAAGGCCCAGGGCCGCCGCTTGTTGGTCCAGCAGAGCAGTCCGGACGCCGTGCATGCACACCCGGTCATAATCTCGGGTGACGGTCGTCAGAAGTCCGTGGATTTCCCACACGTCGGCACGCCGGATTTCGTAGAGCGCCATCGTGCTATCTTTTCCCCCGCTCCAGGACAGGATCGCCTTGGTTCCCATAGCCGGCTTACCTAGCGCAGATCGAACAGCGTATTATCCACAGGGTCAAACCAGCCCAGGCTCAGGGCGGAGGAATTGACGCCGTAAACATTGGTCATGTCGAGAGGGGTGAGGGGCTCCGACCCGGTGTGGCCGTCGGCCCAGCCGATGTTGGCACGCGCGGCGTGTCGAAAATGGATCGAGGGCGACATCCGGAAGTCCGTCAGCACTTGGCCGCCGCAGACGGCGAAGGGGGGCTCGGCGAAGGAGTACTCGATCAGCTCGCCGCCGTTTTTGGCCATGGCGGCGTCGGCGAACATCAGCGTCTGCCCGGGATTCTTCACCTCCGTGGCCGCCGTGGTATGAGTATACGCGTAGCGCTGCGTCGATCCGGCGTCGGCCGAGGCCTCCCACAGGCGGCTGCCGAGGTACATCAGGTTGTACCCGTAGCCGCCACCGCCTTGCTCGAAGTTGCGGCTCCATTCCTGGCCCTTGGTGAAGGCAATCCGCAGGGGGCATTCTTTGACCTGGCCGTCACCCAGGTAGCCGGCGAGCGGGCCGCTGCGCGAGTCGAACGGCTCATCGATGCTGCTCCGCACCCCGTGCCACCGGCGCAGGCCCGCGCTGGCCCACAGATCGCTGGCGGCCGCCACGTAGAAGCCGCCGTTTTCGGTGGCGTAGGCGGCGTTCGCCAGGACAAGCTGACGGAGATTCGAGCGGCACACGATCTCCCGGGCTTCGGACCGCGCGCGACCCAGCGCCGGCATCAGGAGGGCCATCAGCAACGCGATGGTCGCGAGTACCACCACGATCTCAATCAAGGTAAAAGCACCGATATCACGGTGTTTCATCGAGTTCACTTTCCCTGCGCACCTGTCGGGACACTCCGCCAGGATTCCACGGCGCCCCACTGCGAAGCCAGGACATCCAAGTCCCGGCCATCGATGAACAAATCCTTGGGCTCTGCCAGATCGCAGCGGGCGATCCAGTGGTCATCCCCGAACCGGCTGTTCCAAGCGGAGGTCATGAGGTCCAGATCCTGGGCATCGACGATGCCGTCGAGGTTGATGTCGGCCTCGTATTGCTGTTCGTTCAGCACGCCGATCGCTTCCAGATCGAAGCCGCCGGAACCCCACGTGGGCCACTGGTCGAAAATTGGATGAGGACCGGCGTAGTTCGCCCAGGCCGGCCAAGTATTCGGGTCGACATGGCTTTGGGCGTCGTCGAAGAAGCTCCCGTCGCCGGGGATATCGACGAGCCGAACATAGTGGATCGCGTTGAGATCGACCTTGCCCGCAAGGACATCGGGATGAGCGGCCAGATCGTCCAGATCGAAGGGCGTGCCCGTGCAGATGCCGCCGGCGTTGGGGTGCTTGCCGGCCAAATTGTGGAGATTGCCCATGTCGCTGGTTCCGTACGCACCGACCCGTCCCGGCGTGAGCGCCACGGACGGGAATCGGACGAAGTCTCGGCCGTTGGACGAGACCTCTACGTACGCCAACTCGGCGAGTACTTGGCCCTCCACGGAGCCGTTGGCCGTGGTCATGTACGAGATGATTCCATTCTCGAAGACGGCGAAGTCCAGGCCCTTGCCGTTGCGAATGGTCCGGCGGTCGTTTGGATCGTTCGGGTCGCCGAAGACCAGGGTAATACGCCCGGGCTGCTTGCCGGTGTCGATCTCCTGTTGGGTCAACTCGCCGAGGCTGACGATATCGAGGGGATCGCCGGTGGCCGGACCAAGGGCCTTGTCCGGCTGGTTCCAGGCGCCGCTCCAGACATCGTCCGCGGGACCGTACTGGGCTACACCATCGGCCCAGCCGCGAAAGAGAGGATTGAGGATCGCATTGGGATCCTGCGGGGCGGCGTGGGCCCGACTAACGGAATCGACATAGCCGTTGATTGCCGGATCGCCCCGGAAAGGCTGGCCGGGACCGGCCGGCTCCACCGGGGCCGGGTCGCTGATGAGGCTGTCGAGGCAGAAGTACGCCGGGGTGTTCATGCCGAAGGCTCCGGCGTCGCTCGATGTCAGCGAGAACTCCAGCGATTTCACCCGGCCCAGCGGGCGCAGGCCCACAAAGGCCCAGGAGTCGAGCAGGTAATCCTTCGTGTTGTCGGCGAACCGGAAATCCGCGAGATAGAAATCGATCGTGCCGGTGACTTTTCCGGTGGCATCTTTGCCGGTGATCGTCAGTTTGAACCAGTCCTCCTCGTTACCCGTCGGACCACCGAACTTCTTCGAGAACGGGCTGCCGCGCAGCATGGCATAATATGTGTAGCTGTCGTTGGTGACGTACAGGCCGCTGAGCACCTGGGGTGTAGGCAAGGTAAGCGTCGGCAACATCTCCCAACCGATGTAGGCAACGGCATAGTTGGCCGAGCCGGCCTGGCCGCCGCCGGCAATCGCATTGTACTGGGCGGGCAAGTCGGCCAGATTGGGGTCGCTGCGGTTGGAATAGGCGAACCCATCCCAGAAGGCCCAATCGGCATTGTAATGATTCGCGAACCGGACCTCGCCGTTGGTAAATCCCCCCGCGCCGTCGGCGCCATTCCAGTACGAGTCGGGCGCCAGCGGCAGCTCGTCAAAGGTCACGATACCTGCCCCGGACACCGCCGCCCATAGCAGCGTGACAATGCAAATCCGCAATCCGCAATCCGCAATCCGCAATTCCCTCGGTGTTCCTCCCGTGTGTAGCGCCGTGTGTTCCATGTTCCACCTCCTTCGGGCAGCGGCCCGGGTCGCGAGACCGTCTGCCGGACAATAAAAAAACCGTCGTTCCCGCGAAAGAAACGACGGCTATTGTCCATAGTAGGGGCGAATCATCATTCGTCCGTACGAAGGGCGCCAGCACACGTGCGTTCCAGAGCGCGAGAACACTCACCATGCGCAACCGACCACAGGCAGGTTTTCTGACTTGCATCTTACCGGGAGGCTCCTTCCCATTCGCCAGAGCGAACAGTGGACTACGCCTCGCGGATTTCCGAAGAGCAGATGCTCACAGCGGCGCGACCGTCGCGGATTCTCACCGCGTTCCCGTTTCGGTATCCCAAGGCCCGGGCCTTGAGACCTGCAGCCGAGCTATGCATTTCTCAAAGAGCTTACGCGCGAATCCTACGCAGCGGCCTGCGGGGCGTCAAGGAGAAAAATCTCCCGTTTGCCGGGAATGTCCACTGCGATTCTCTCAACCCTTGGTGCCGTCGTGAGTTGCAGTTTCTCAGCGCCGCGCAGGAATCTCGGGATGGTTTCTCTTGTGTGTCGGGCTCAAATCTGATACATGCAGCATCCATGAATAGCAATTATGATTTTCGGATTATTCGCGTGTTGCGCCGGCGGCTGGGCCTGACGTTGCAGGCGTTGGCCGGCCGCGCGGGGTTGACGTATCCCACGGTCGAGTCCATCGAGACAAATAAGACGCTGCCTTCCCTGAAGACGCTGGACGCTCTCGCCGGAGCGCTGCAGATCTCGACCAGCGACCTGCTCGGGCTGGCGGAGCGGCGGCTGGTCCAGCGGCGCAAGGCCAGCATCGAGCGGCGCAGCCATACGATGCACGCCGACGAGGGGTTGGAGAACTGTCGCGTAGCCCGGTACGATAAGGGCAAGCTCATCCGCGTGACGGCGGAAGCGGGCGAGCACATCCACGTGATGGGCCTGCACGAGGATGTGCACGAGTTCTGCTACGTGCTCCGCGGCGTCGTCGAACTGCGGATCGAGGACAAGACCTACCGGCTTCAGCCGGACAACACGATTCTCTTCAACGGACTTCTGGATCACTCCTACACGCAAGTCGAGGCGGGGGAGTACCTGACGGTCCACATTCCCACGGATGCCCGGATCATCGAGGCGCTGCTCGGCAGCAAGTCCGAGGATATCCCGGGGCAATAACGCGGCTGGGTGCAGGCCACGTGCTCTTGCCCGCGGGGCCGGACCTCAATACAGGCGGTGCCGGAACAACCAGCCGGCCAACGCCAGAGTCAGCGATCCGATTACGGCCATGGGCCAGAATTGATTCAGGAGGGTGTCGAACGTGGCTCCCTCCAGGAAGACGCTCCGCAGAACCACCATGAAGTAACGCATCGGATTGAGCAACGTCAGGTCCTGAATCCAGCGCGGCATGTTGGCGATGGGGGTGGTGAAGCCGGACAGGATGATGGCGGGCACCAGGAACAGGAACGCGCCG
>JAMCWO010000317.1 GCA_023481165.1 Planctomycetota bacterium
AAGGGAGGACGCCGATCAAGGCCACGAATCGGCGGTAATTCTCCTTGCACCCATAGACCGCCTTGCCCGGGCACGTCATGGCGACGGCGTTCTTGTAGGTCTTGCCGTCAATGCGGTAGTACGCGCCCGACCAGTTCTCCCGCTTCTTGCCGGAGATGTCGATGCCGGGCACCTGCGGCTGATTGGGGTCCGCCTCGATGGTGAACTTAAGAACCGCCCCCGGGACTTGCCAGGAGTCGGATGAAGCGGAGGCAGCGCAACACAGGCCAGACAAGAGCCAGAAGGCGAGTCCGTAGGGTGGGCTGTGCCCACCATTCAACGTCCGGCCTGTCCCTGGGGAATTGGTGGGCACAGCCCACCCTACGAGGCTCATGGAGCGTCCTTTCCGGCAGTAGTGTCCTGGCGGGCCAGGGCTTCGAAGTAGGCGCTGATGATTTGCTCGTAGCCCTTGAACGGATGGGCGGAGCCCTGCGACTGCATTTCTTCCAGCCGATGGGCCAGGGCCGAGTCCTGGGTCCGCTGCACGACCACGTGCTTACCGATCGCGCTGCGCGACCGGCTCAGGGAATCCACGGCCGAGGCATAGGCGGATCGGATCCCCACGCCGTCTCTCTTGCTCAGGGCCTCCTCGACGGTCTTCATGGCGGCGACGGACTGCTCCAGTTCCGCTGTCGGCAGGTTGTGGGATTTGAGCTTGGGGACGATCTCCTGGGCCGAGCGGCGGATTTCGACTTGCCGGGCCGTTGTCGCCTGCATCATATCCAACACCTTCGCCGGCAAACGGCCGCCCACGCCGAACATCGTCGTGCCGTCGGTCGTTTTGCCCAAGCCGGTGCCGCCGGTCTGGGCCTTGGTGTCTTCATCCTTCACCTGGCCGCTCTCCAGCGGAGTCTTGGACACGCGCTCGCGCAAACCGTATTCGTTGTCGGGCAACGCCTTGGCCACGGACTCGACCAACTGCCCATCGGCCATGCCGCTGCGGCCGGCGCCGCTGCGGCCCTGGATGATATTATCCTCGGGCCTCTGGTCGCCGGTCTTGCCTTTGGCGCTGGTGCTGCTGATCGTGCCGTCGCCGATGGGACCGGCCGTGTGGTCGAGCGAATTGAGATAGCTGCCGATGTCCTCCACCTCCGGCCGCATCTCCTGCTCCGACGTGACCAGATCGCCCACAAGGTCCTCCAATTCCGAGGGCAGGTCCGCCAACGGTGCGACTAACTGCTCATCCTCCGGGACTTCGGCGACGAACTGGATATTGTCGTAGACGCCCATCGTCGCTTCGCAGTTGATCATGAGCTTCTCGGCCATCTCCACGGCCTCGGTCTCCAGCCGGTAGGCATCCTGCCGCGCCTGGCGCATCTCGGCCGCCTGCTCGGCAGTCTTATCGAGCTCCTTGGCCTGCTCGAACACGCTCTTGGACTTCTCGACCATCGTGTTGTCGCCGAAGTCCTGGAGGTCCAGGTTGGTGAAGTCGTTCACGGCACTCGAGAGGATCTCGGCCAGCTTCGACTGGTCGAGGGCCAGTGCTTCCAGGCGATCCTTCTGCTCGTCGCTCAAATCCTCGGGCGGCAGGTCCGTAATCATCTGGCGGTCGTGCATGATCCGTTTTTGCTCCTCGGCAAACGACTTGAGCTCGTTCTTGAACGCATTGAGTTCGTCCTCGATGTCCAGTCCCAAATCCTCCGGCTTGCCCAGGACTTCTTCCGCCGCCTTTTCCGTCTGCGCCTGGTTCTCCCGCGCGAATTCCCCCTTGAGGGCGATCAACTGGTCGAGAATATAGGCTTGCAGCCGCTCCGTGGATTTGAGCGAGCGCTCGGTGCCCGCTTTGTCGGGCTCTTTGCCCGCGGGGGCCAGTGTTTTGATCTTGTCCATTGCCTGTTTGTGCTCGCCGTCTCGCAGCGCAACGAGCTTCTGGACGAAACTGGGACGCGGTTCCGTTGAGGCGTTCCAGGCTTCCGTCATGCACTCGCCCACACGCGCCTGTTTCTTGCTCAACTCATCACGGTGCCGGCCCAGGGCCTCCGCGTTCTCGGAGGCTTTGCGCGTGGAGACGATCACGTCGTCCAGGTTGGCTGCCACGTTCCGCGCAGCGCCCAACGCGGTCTGCTGAGCCTGAATGGCCTTGTCCAAGGCGTCAAACGCGCCGGCGGCCGGCGCATCCGCAGAGACCGTCAGCTCATTCAACCCTTTGACCTGAATTGTCAGCGGCTGCGCCCGGCCCGTGTTGCCTTGCGGACAGAAATCCCGGGCTAAGGCTTCGAGAGTGTAGCTGTTGCCCGGCTGAAAGCGCGCACTGTCGATGGTCAGGAGCAAGGTCTCGGTCAGAGGGCCTTTCTTGCCGGGCGGCCCCTCGTATGGCCACTTTTGCAGGCTGACGGCGTTGCTGTCCGCCTGATTCTGCCGCAGCGTCACTTCCAGTTGCCGGAGGCCGAAGTCGTCCGAGGCCCGGATGGGCAGCTGCAACCGCTGGCCGGGGTCCACGAGGAGGCGATTGCTCTGGGTCTCGAATTCGACCTGTGGCGGGCCATCCTGGCGCAGGAAAATCGATCCCGAGGCGATTGTCGCATCTTTGGACGCTTCCGATGCGCGCACGTCGATCTCGTAGGTGCCCGGCTTGCGCAGACGCGTCTTCGCTTGCCACTGCCCCTCGACCTGCTCGAATTCAATCGTCTCGTCCGCCGTTTTCCAGCGGAGACGCTCCGCCTTCTTGTCCAGCCGGATCGTTACCAGGATGGACGAATCAGGGAGGCCGGACAGGGGCTCGGGCGGACCCATGCTGTCGATTGCATCCAGTCCCGTATACGGCGGGGGGGTGACGCGGAAGTGAGATTCGGCGATCCGCGGAATCCGGTTCACCGTCACCTTGATGTTGGGGCTGTACGTATCTCCGGCGAAAACGCGGAATTCGAACGAACGATTGACCTTCGCGAAGGTGTGATTGAACTCACGCGACTCGCCGCCGGCGGCCCGCATGGTGGTCTTCTCGCCGGCGCGCTGCTCGGGATCGATCGGTGTTCCATCATCCCGCCAGATGATCTGCGGATAGCTGCGCAAGGTCTCCACGCGTCCGCCGATCCGAACCACCACATCGAGATCGTCCCCCTCAGACAGCACTACATCATGGTCGGGCGTGATCTCCAGGATCAGCGACCCGGCCGGAGGCGTATCGGATAAGGGCGAAAGATAACGCGACAGGGCATTGGCCGCCTGGCGTCCGAAGGCGAGGGCGTAGATGCTCCACAGTAGGAGGATCAGGAGAATCGGAATGGCCCAGCGTGCGATGCGCCGCCGTTCCCACAACTCGCCGAGGTCCGCGGCCGGCATCTGCGCCAGGGCCGCCTTGACGGTCTGACGGGCGAAGGGCTTCTCCGCGGCATGGAAATGCCGTCCCTCGAAGCACAGCGCGTTGATCAACAGGTTCTCCGGGATCTCGAACAACCTTTCCAGTGTCAGAGCCGCGTGGGCCGGGGACTGCGGTCGGAGCCCCGGTTGGATTACATTTGTCCAGAGCAGCCAGGCCAGCGACACGAGCGCCCCCAGCAACAAGGCCAGCCGCAGTCCTGGCGGCAGGTGCAGCGCGTTGTCCAGCAGGCAAAGCGGAAGCCACATGCCCAGGGCGGCGGCCATGCAGATCAGTGCCCCGATGGTGAGTCGGTTGGCAATCATGATGCGGCGGCCTTTGGCGACGACCCCGGCAACCGGTCCTTGGACCGGCGCCGGCTCAGACTCTTGTTTTGTGCGCCTGCGTCCGATCATTTTGCACCCACGGTAACCGTGTCTCCCTGGCGTTGCATGCGCCAGAGGGATTCCGATAGCTCCACCAGCGGCGTGGGATCTTTCGGCAGGAAGATCAGCCGAAAGAACGTGCCGCGCGTCGCGAGCGCCAGTTCCTTGTTCCGGCGGTCGTACTTCCAGCGCCAGATACTGAGCCGCCAGGGCTCGACCAGGGCCCCGCGCTCTTTGTCCCACTCGCCGCCGATCTCCCCGAAGTTCGTCGGCGCGATGCGCCGGCGGAGATTCACCAGGGTCAGGACTTCGCGCCCATCCGGGCTCAAGATCGCGCCCAGCAACTGTCGCTCATTATAGAAGTCTCTGGCTCTTTGGAGATGATCCTGTGCCAGGGCGAACAACTCCGCGTCCTTCGGAGCAGGCCAACCCACGACATACTTGCCACCTTGCCGCAGGGCCAAGTAGAAGTCTTCGCCGAAGGTCGAGGCCACAACGCACGTGTCCTCTCCGGTGATCTTCGTCGGCACGGGCG
Source organism: Planctomycetota bacterium (assembly GCA_023481165.1). Classification (GTDB taxonomy): domain Bacteria; phylum Planctomycetota; class Phycisphaerae; order Sedimentisphaerales; family Anaerobacaceae; genus PLanc-01. Next base: position 4,259 of record JAMCWO010000317.1, read on the forward strand.
TCATGGACTCCCGCGTCAGGGCCTGGACGGCATCTTTCGGCCCCAGCTTGACACCGGTGAGCTTCACTTTCACTTGTGCCGCGATATCTTTTTGCCGGTCCAGCATCCGGATGTGCTCGACGTACACCAGATCGTTCAGGGACTGGCCCTCCTTGCCCTGTTCCTTGCTGTGCAGGACCCAACGGAGCGTCTTGTCCTTCGTCTTGAGGTAGATCGTGGTTGTGTATAGATGTCCCTGGAGCGACTCGCCGCTCTCGAACGTTACGGTGGCCGCGAGATAGCGGACCGGGTGGGGCTGGCCCGAGAATTCCTTCTGGGCCGGGGTATAATCGGCCTCAGCGGTCTTCTCATCGTACTTGGTCGTCTCGATGAACCGCCAGTCGCGCGTCATTTCCTCCCGCTCGGCGTAGAACTCGATCTCGCGCACCGGTGCGAACGTGAACGTGCGGATCTTGCCATATTGCACGTCCTCGCCGGTAATCATGTCGCTGGTCTTCAAGTCGCCTGCTTTGGGGATATTGAGTTTGAAGCTCCGCCCCGGCGTCAAGGCGATGTCACCTGTGAACACTTCGCCGTTGGACAGGGTCACCACCGCCGGTCTGGGGCCGTCCTTCCCGGCCTCCTGGCCGGCGGCGGCAAGAGCAGAAAACGTCAGGCAAGCCGCGAAAGAAAGGAACACCTGCGATCTCAAGGGATATCTCCTCAAAACAGGTTCATCTTTCGACGCAACGTCCATTCGCAAGCGAGAATCAGCAGCAAGACAATAAGATACACGTAATTGTGCTGCACCAGCGGCACATCCATCGCGACCGCCTGCTCCACGACGCGGCCGCGCAGCGTCTCGATGAGCTTGCCGAAGTCGCCCTCGCGAAAATAGGCCCCGCCGCTCTGCGTGGCCAAGTAATCGAGAAAGGCATGATCCACTTCCAGCTTGGCTCCCTCGTTCAGCACCGGCCCGACCCGCAGCGTCTTGGAGTACGACTCCAGCAGCTTCTCCCCCACAAACGCCTTGACCTCGAAGACGTACTCCCCTCGCGTGCGAAACACCATGCTGGTGGTGAACTCATTCTCGGAGCCCAAAGCCCCGGCAATATCCAGGACTTCGGATGGCTCGCTCGTGGCATGGGCGTCCCGCCCATGAGTTTCAGGGGCATCCTGCCCCTGTATCGCCACGGGCAAGATGCCCGTGGTACTCACGGCCGGGACGGCCGTGCCACGGACAGTCGCCTTCAGGTGCACTTGGCCTGCCTCATACCGTCCCGCCACGCCGATAGTCGCGGTGGCGCGCTCGCCGGGCCGGTAGTGCGGCTGATCCCAGCGGACTGAGAGGAACCGCTCCCCCTCCTGCCACTGGGAGACATTGCGCACGGCCTGCCGCCAGAACTGGCTGAAGGCGTCCTTCAGGGCCGGCGACGCCTTCGGCCACTTCCAGAGAGTGTCGGTGGCCAGCGCCATGCAGTACCCTTGCCCGTAATGCTGTAGGGCAACGACCGGCACGCTGCCGCTGCCGGCATTGGTCTCCAAGAGGGCGATGGCCCCACTGCGCAAGGGGCCGGTGGAATTCAGGCTTTGGATCTTCGGCCCGCTATCACGGGCGAGCGATTTGGCCATTTGCGCTACGATCCGGTGATTCGTCGCGGCGACCGGTACATTCACGGCGAATTGCCCGGTGCGCAGCTCACGGCCCCCGGCATCCAGTCGCCAGGGGAATAGGGGCTCCAGGACGGTAGGGCCGTAGCCGCCACCAGCATAGGAAGAGCCGCCCCCGAGGAAGATGACGGCGCCGCCTTGGCGCACGTACTCCAGCAGCGTTTGCATCTGGGCCGGCTGCCATTGCGAGGCCGGGAAGGAACCGAGGATGATACACTTGTACAGGTCCAGGACTTTCTTCTCGGTGGGGAAACCCGCTTCCAGAACCTGGTCTCCCTCCTGGCGGTTGTCCTGGATGACGAACCGGTCTTCACTGATGCGATAGAGGGTGGTCAGGGCCAGCGAAGGATCACGGGCCAACTCGCGGCGGACCGTACCGAAATCCCAATCCACTTCCTGCGCGAACAGCAGGACGGGCAGCTTGTCCCTCCCGATCTCCACGGAGAAAACCCGCACGTTGTTCAAAGCGGAAAGCTCGCCTGCGAGCGGATCGATCCGCAGGCGATAGTCGCGCGGTCCTCGTTCGGTGGGACTCTCCACGTTCAGTTCGAGACGCTGGCGGTCCATCCGCAGATCGATTGGTTCGCTGGCCCTGACCAACCAGCCCTCGGAAGCATGTTCCTCCAGGAGGACTTGGGCCTGGGTCTGATTGGGGACCAAGCGGTCGGAGCCGCGCCGGACGACGACCTCGGCGGCAACTGTGAATTTACTCTGCGTTTCCACGACAGCGGGAGCATCAAGGGCGGCGATGGCGACATCGTCCCAGCCCTCGGGATTGCTGCCCACCCCCGCCACGTACACGGGCACCTCGGGCAGCCGGGCGTTCTGAATCAGCTCATCGCCGCCGTCGGTGAGGACGACCACACCCAGATACTTGGCGATGTCGGGCTTGTCCGCCATCGTCATCAGAGAGGCCCCGAGGTCGGTCTCCCGAATCGGGTCGGTTGTGGCTCGGTCACCGGCATACGGCTTCACCTCCCGGTCGAACTCGTAAGTGTCACAGGCGATGACCGGGCGGAGCTTGTCCTTCAACTCTTCGAGAAGCTTTGCCGACCGTGCGGCCCTGGTGCCTTCGGCAGCGTCCGGAACCTGCATCGACGAGGAGCCGTCCACCAGCACCGCGAGCTTGCGCACCTCGTCCGGATGGCGAACCACCTTCCAGACCGGGTCGAAGTAGGCCATCACCAGCAACAGCGCGATGCCCGCCTTCGGCAGGACCAGCGCGGCTGTCCGGCGGGTTGAATGCTGCGACCGTTGGCGCCGGAACAGGATCACGAGCCAAATGCCCATGCCCAGCAGCAAGGCCGCCGCGAAGAAGGGATGCAACCCGGAGCGCCAGTAGAGGGAACTCATCAGGTTCTCCTCCCCTGGAGCAACAGGCGCACAGCGGGAAGCGTCAGCCGCGCAGCGACGCCGGATAAGAACTGCCTCGCCCGACTCTCTTCACGCGCGCGACGAATCCGCGAGGCGCCAAGCAATCCCTCCAGAAGCACTACCAGCGTTAGGAGTAGAAGTGTGGGAATATAGAGTTCCACGGCTCGCGCCTGCCCGGCATGATACTGCGTGTAGTCCTCGTTGGGAGCAAACGGGATGACGGTGTGCGGCGCAGAGGCCAGGGTCGGCACATGAGAGCCTTCGACGAACCGGTATTCGCCTTCTTTCGGCGAGCTGCGCACAGAGATGCAGTACTTCTCGTTGCCGCTCGTCGCCAGATAGACGCCCGTCCTGGGGAAGGGCGGCATTTCCGAGGCAGGGCCTTTCCATTCCAAAGCATCGCCCGAGAGGGATAAGAGTTCCGTCTCACCCTCCGCCGGCCAGGCCTGCGGCCGTTCGCCTGCGACCAGGGATACGATCTGCGAGCCGTTACCGGAGCCGCCGGCGACGGCCATGCGCTGGGCCATGATGACCCCGAGGCCCGACAGAGGCAGCGTGCTCCAGCGTGGAGAGAAGGCGATGCCGCTGAGGAAGACATTACCCTTGTCCACAACCTTGTGGGCCAAGACGATCTTCTTGGTACCGGCGCCGAGCAAAGGCGTAACGCCCGATGGGAGTTCGAGGGGGCAGAAGGCGTATACCACGATCGGTTCGGCTGAGATATCTCCGACCACCTGCTCCATCTGGCGCCAGAACGGGGCGTCGCGATTCAGGAGAGCGAGACGCACGCCGCTCTTGTACGCTTCGCGCGGACGAACGCTCGCGCCCAACCAGGCGGGTGTTTGGGTTGTCGAGACATCGGACCCCGGCAACAAGGACGGGACCACCAGCACGTTGCCGCCGCCCTCGACGTATTTCCGCAGCTCCGTCGAATTGGAGCCTGCGGCCGCCAGACCGCCCCAGGTCGTCACAACCAGAACAGGGACGTCCTCTTGACCCCACTGGATTGACGGGGCGAACCTTGTGACTAGGCCGGTTAGCTGTCCGCCTCCGGAAGGACACAGGGCCATAGGCAGCATGCCGAACTGCCTTGGCTCTCCGGCGAAGAGCACGGTGCCCATTCCTTCGCAGAATAGACCCGTTCCGGCCGTATTGTCGGCAGCGAAGCCGTCGCCCTCGACCCAAGCTTTGAGCCAATGATAGCCCTGCTCGTTCATCGTGGTCGCCAGTCGCACGGTTGCGATCTGCTGCTTCTGCAGGGCCAGATTCTGCGTGCTTCGTTCGCCCCGATCGTTGACGCAGTTGACCCGCACGTCCGCCGTCAGGTCGGAGTTGTTGCGGAGAGAAAGTCCGATCTCGTAAGGCTGGCCGAGGAGAATTCTCTGCTCCGGAAGCACGACCGCCGTGACCGCCACGTTGACGCGCGGCTGCGGCGAAGTCCCAATCCGATGAAGGTATGTATGCACCAGCGCGTCCTTGGCCTCAAAGCGTTTGGCGTTCTCACCCCACTCGACTTGTTGAAGGTCGCTGAAGACGTGTACGACGCCGCCTCGGGCCGCGGTGCTGCGCAGAAGCTCGAACGCCTGCGCCAGAGCGCGTTGCGCATCTCCTGTGGCTTCGGTGGGGGCGATCCGGTCCAAGCACTTGAGCAGTTCATCCCGGTCCGCGGTCAGTGTTTTGGGAACATCGACCGCCCTGTCTTCGACGGTCAGCACAATCGCGGCATCGGTGCCCTGCTCCAGGGATGACAGGAGTCTGCGGGCGCCCTCTTGGGCACATTCGAGCTTGGTCGGGTCGCCCTGATCTGCGGCAGCGGTCATCGAGCCGGAGTTGTCGATGATCGCCACGAGCGACAGCTTGCCGCCTGTGCCCACGGCGGACCGCCAAGTCGGCCGGGACAGGGCCAGCAAGACGAGGGCAATCATCAGCACGCGCATCAGAAGCAGCAGCCACTCCCGGATCTGCCGGCGGGTGTTCAGCTTCGGGTCCACTTGGTGAAAGAACATCAGGGTCGAGAAGACCATCGTTCGCTTCTTTTGCCTGAGAATCAGATGAAAGACGATGGGCAGTCCGGCCAGCGGCAGCAGATACAGCAGGATGGGGGCCCCGAAGATCATACCGCCCGGCTCCTCTTCAAAATGACGTCGTAGGCGTCCATTCTCGTCTCGGCGAGGAGATAGTCGGCCCGGACCTCCTGGCAGCCGCGCCGCAACTGCTCCAGGTATTCCTGCATCTGGGCGAGGTAAGCGTCGCGGATCTGCCGCAGATCGACCACCAGTTTCCGGCGCGTTTCGAGCGACACGACCTCCACCAGGCCGCTCATCGGCAGCGACAACTCCGCCGGGTCGAGAACGTGCAGGAGCGTCACATCCTTGCCATCGTGATACAGATGGTGGACGCCGCGCAAAATGCGATCCGGCTCCTGGAGGAGATCGGAGATGAGGACGACGAGCGAGCGGCCCTTGCACATCTCGGCGGCCACGTGCAGGGCGGCCTCGATATCGCCCTCGTTCTTCGGCTCAATCTCCTCCAGGCCCAGCAGCATCGGTCGCAGACCGACAAAAGTCCCGCACGGCTCGTAATGCTGGCGGATTTCACGGTCGAACGTGATCAGAGAGACGCTATCGCCCTGCTGGATCATCACATACATGATGCCGGCCGCCAGATGGCACGCGTACTCCATCTTTGACAGGGGTCCATCCTGGCGGTACGCCATGCTCGCCGAGATGTCCAGAAGGATGGTGCAGCGGATGCTCACGTCCTCGTGGAATTGGCGAATGACGTAGCGGTCGCTGCGACCGTACACCGGCCAATCGATGCGGGAGATCGGATCGCCGTGCGCGTACTCGCGGTACTCAGCGAACTCGACCGACGAGCCGAACGAGGGCGAGCGGTGCAGACCCTGATGGCTGCCGTCCATCGGCCGGCGGACCCCAATCTCCAGGCCGCGCAGCCGCTCGGCCATCTGGGGCGGCAGATAGCGATAACCCTTTGACTCAGCCATCTTCTTCAAGTGTGATTTTTGATGGTTGATTTTTGATTTGGGATCAATGCCGTCTCAATCAAACATCAACGATCAAACATCAAAAAACTCACGTTTCACTTACTGCTTCCAGGAGCTTCTGGATCACCGCATCGGTGTCCAGGCCTTCGCTGGCGGCGGCGAAGTTGAGAATGACCCGGTGCCGCAGCACGGGCAGCGCGTACGCGCGGATATCGTCGCACGAGACGTTGAACCGCCCCTGGAGCACGACGTGGGCCTTGGCGGCCAGGATGAGCGACTGTCCCGCGCGGGGGCCACTGCCGAAACGGACGTACTTGCGGACGAACTCCGGCGCTTCGTCCGTCTGAGGACGGGTGGCCCGACACAACCGCGCTGCGTATTGGGCCACGTGCTCGCTGATTGGCACTTGACGGACCAAGTCCTGGAACGACAGGACCGAACGGGCCTCCAAGAGACTTTTCAGCGATTCCCCATCCCGACCAGTCGTGGACATGAGAATCTGCTGCTCTTCCTCCAGGTTCGGATAGTCCACTTTGACCAGCAGCAAAAACCGGTCCAGTTGCGCTTCCGGCAGGGGATAGGTGCCTTCCAGTTCCAGCGGATTCTGCGTGGCCAGCACGAGAAATGGGCTGGGCAGCGGATGCGTCTCGCCGGAAGCGGTGACTTTTCGCTCCTGCATGGCTTCGAGCAACGCGGCCTGCGTCTTCGGGGGCGTGCGGTTGATCTCATCGGCCAGCAAGACATTCGTGAAGACAGGTCCTTTCTGAAAGACGAAGCGACGCTCCCCCGTGTCATGATCCCGCTGGAGGATGTGGGTCCCGGTGATATCCGTCGGCATCAAGTCCGGCGTGAACTGGATGCGCTTGAATTCCAGCCGCATCGTCTGCGCCAGGCTGTGCACCATCAGCGTCTTGGCCAAGCCCGGCACACCCATCAGCAGGCAATGCCCTCGCGCGAAGAAGGCCACCAGGATCTGATTGAGCACGTCCTTCTGGCCGATGATGCTCTTACCCACCTCCGCCAACAGCGCCTCCTTCGTTCGTCCCAGTGCCTCGACCTGGGCCAGGGCGTCTGTATCTGCCGTGACGACGTGAGGCGTTTCCTTGAGTGCTTTGGCAGTCGCAGTACGAGCCGGCGGTGGTGTGGCGCCGGGCGACGTATCTTGGTCGATCACTTCGCCCGTCGCCAGATTGAATTTGCACCCGCATTTGCAGCGGGCCTTTGCTCTTGGAGAGCCCGCCGGGAC
>JAMCWO010000115.1 GCA_023481165.1 Planctomycetota bacterium
GGGTCCTATCTCATGGTGGCTCATGAACTGGGCCGGGGGCCGTCCGGCATGCTCATCGGCTTCGGGTGCATCCTGGTGGCAGGTCTTCTCATGCTGCTGGCCTGCCGCGGAGGTGGCCGGTCGTAGGAAACGGATGATTGAGAAGGGCGGATGGATGACTTGGCGAGAAGGGCCGGACCCTTCCGGCGCTCGTCAATTCTCCCTGATCCGTACCATAAAATAAGGATGGTGCATTATGGCAGATACAATATCCGCAATGAAAGACACCGCCGAAGATATCGGCGCGGAAATCAAAGATCGGGCCGAGGAGATTGGCGCCCAAGTGAAAACCGAGGTCCAGCCTTACGGAGCCAAACGCATGGAGGCGCGGATCCAAGCGTACACGCCGGAAGAGATCAACCGGCAGATTCGCCGGGACCTCAAGGCCCGGGTGCTTTACTTCGCGCAGCGGCCGGAAGAGATCGACCGCCGGCTCGACGAGTTGGATCGCGAATGGAGTATTGAGCGGCGCCTGGAGGCGGGGGCGGGCATCTTGTCCCTGGTAGGGCTGACCTTCGGTGTGCTTCGCAGCCGGTGGTACATCCTGCCGGCCGCGGCGGCGGCGTTTCTCGTGCAGCACGCGGTACAGGGCTGGGCCCCGCCGGTGTCGATGATGCGGCGGATGGGGGTTCGCACGGCGCGCGAGATCAATCACGAGCGCTACGCCCTCAAGGCCCTGCGGGGCGACTTTGACAGTCTGCGGGCGGGCGAAGAATTGAGCGCGGAAGAACGGGCGCGTCGGGCCATCGATGCTGCCGACGCGAACACCTGAAGAGAAGCGGCGGGGCTGTCCGGCCGGTCGGGTCCGTTCCTGGCGGTGGGTCCCGTCGGGAAGGCGGCCGGTCGCCGGCAACCGAAAACGAGCCAGCAAGAACCGAAGACGGCAAGGAGGCAGACTATGGACATTTTCGACGTGCTGACTTCCGACCACGAGAAAGTCAAGAAGATCCTGGAACAGATGGAACAGACCACCCCGCGGGCGGCCAAGCGGAGAGAAACGCTGCTGGAGAATCTGAGCGCCAACTTCCTGCCCCACGCCTATGCCGAGGAGCAGTACTTCTATCAGATTCTGCTCGACGAAAGTTCGGACAAGGAGGTCGCGTACCAGGCGCTGGAGGAGCATCGGGCGGCCAAGGCGGTGCTCATGGACTTGGAAGAGGCGCCCTCCGATGACCCGCGCTGGTCGGCTCGGCTCAAGGTCCTCAAGGAATTGATTGAGCACCATATCGAAGAGGAAGAAACCACGGTGTTCGACCTTGCGCGGAGCCTCATGGATGAGGATCGCGCCACGGAGGCAGCCCACCGGTTCAAGGAGTTGAAGAAGGAGGCCCCGGCCCACGCTATCTGAGGTAGCGGAGATAGCCGATAGGGCAAGGAAGACGCAGAAGAAAGCCAAGAAGGCGGCCCAGAAACGGGCGACCCGAACGGGAGAGAAGATGGGCCGCCCGCCGCGACAGCGGCAAACCCAGCCGGGCAACGAGTATGAGATGGAGCCGCGCCCGCCGTCGCAGGCGCGCGAGTATCGCGCTGCCGGCAAGCTTCGCGATCAGGTGGCCCTGATCACCGGGGGCGATAGCGGGATTGGCCGGGCGGTGGCCGTGATGTTTGCCAAAGAGGGGGCGGACGTCGCCATCGTCTTTCTCAGTACGCGGCGCGACGCCGACGAAACCCGGCAACTCGTGGAGAAGGAAGGGCGGCGCTGCCTCCTGATCCAGGGCGACGTGGGCGATTCGTCTTTCTGTGAGGAAGCGGTGGATCGGACCGTCAAGTAGTTCGGGCGGCTGGATATTCTGGTCAACAATGCGGCGGAGCAGCACCGGGTGGACAACTTCGAGGAGATCGGCGACGAACAGTTGGAGCGGATGTTCCGGACGAATATCTTCGGCTATTTCTACATGACCCGCGCCGCTCTGCCGCACCTGGGCAGCCATGGGCGTATCATCAATACGACCTCCGTCACGGCGTACCAGGGCAATCCAAGACTCATTGACTACGCGGCCACGAAAGGGGCGATTGTCGCCTTCACCCACTCGCAGGCCATGGCGCTGGTGGAGCGCGGTATCCGCGTCAATGGCGTCGCTCCCGGTCCGATTTGGACGCCGCTGATCCCCGCCACGTTTCCGGAAGAAGAGGTGGCCGAGTTTGGCGGCAGCGCGCCGATGGGCCGGCCCGGACAACCGGATGAGGTCGCGCCGTGCTACGTCTTTTTGGCCAGCGACGACAGCTCCTACATGACGGGCCAAGTGCTCCACCCGAACGGAGGCAGAATCGTGAACGGTTGAGCATAGCACGCATCAACGTTTCACCAGGACGAGGCCGATCGAGGTGTAAGGATAGCCGTGGAACCGGAGCATCTGCTCCTTTACGGTGGGCCAGTCCACGTTCAGGTCCGGCGGATTGGCTATGAGGAAGCCCGGATGCGCGAAGATGATCTGTTCCAGCAAGTCGCGGTCGAAGACGTTCCAATTGACCGGGAACCGGCGTCCGGGTCCCGAGTAGGCCACGCGAGCCCAGTGGTCCTCGTAGAAATCGGCCGTCAGCAGCAGTCGGCCGCCCGCGCGCAGCACTCGATGTAATTCCCACAGAACTGGGATCATCCGATCCAGCGGGAGGTGCTCCAGCACCGAGATGCAAAAGACCGCCTCGAATTGGGCCTTCTCGAACGGCAGGGCAGTCAAGTCGGCCTTAATATAAGGGAGGGGGGTCTGTTCCACCAGATCCCAGTCCAGGTCGATATCGCAGGCGATCACGCGGTGGCCCAGCCGATCCAGATACAGGGGGAGAACCGAGGCGCCGCAGCCGACGTCGAGTACGCGGCTGTTGAGTGGCAGGGCGGCGCTCTCGAGCGCCCACGGATATTCCCACTGCTTGCTCGGATGCAGGTAGAAGCCGGGGAACTCCTCGACCAGTTTTCTCGTCAGGTCGATCGTCTCCCGAAAGAAAGGCCGATCCAATTCTCGCAGGTCCAGAACGCGGCTGGTGGTCATGGTCGTATCTCCGGCAGGCATTGGGCATATGCCTCTTTGACCGTCGCATATACCTGGGCCGGATCGATGGTCTGGACGCAGGGCGTGCCGATCAGGCACGATCCGGCCAGGATGCAGCGCGGATGCCCGAAAGCCCGTTGCGGCCGGTACGGGCACGCGATCCCGCTGGCCACCGCCTGGGACCGGACCCAGCGGGGCAGGTACAGATGCGGTACGGTAGGACCGAAGAGGATCGCGACCGGCATCCCCACCGCGGCGGCCAAGTGCATCGATCCCGAGTCGTTGCCAAGGTACAGCCGGCACTGCGCCAGCAGAGCCGCCACTTGCCGCAAGTGCAGATTCTGCACGATGTGCATCCGTGCCAAGTCGCGCGTTTGCTCGCCCAACTCGCACAGAAGTTTCGCTTCCCCCGGTCCGCCGAAGACCAGAACGTTCGCGCCCAGATCCTCGACCACGTACCGGCACAGCCGCGCGAAATGGATGGTCGGCCAGCGCTTCAGATCGTCCGAGGCGCCCGGCGAGATAGCCACCACATCCCTCGTAAGACCTTCCTGCTCGAGGAAGCATCGGGCCCGGTCGGTCTCCTCGGGGTGCAAGCGCACGGCCGGCGCGGAGGAGGGCGGTACCTCCAATCCCCAGCCCTGGCGGGCCGCCTGCTTGACCGCCAACAATCCCTCCCAGCCCTGGGCCAGTCCCACCTCCAGACAGGCCGGATCACAGTCGAGAATACGGATGTCCCGTCGATAGATGACCTGCTTTACGACGCGGGCGGCGTGGGAAGGGTCCAGGATCAGGTCGAATCGGCGGCCGACCAGCCAATCGGTGAACTGCCGGCCGACCTGCTCATCCGCAGGGTCGCCCAGATGGCGAATGCCCCAATGCTGAATCGAGACCACCTCGTTCAGGCGGTCATCGCCTTCCAGGATTTCGACCGCCGGCTCCGCGCCGAGGCCGGTGATGGCGGCCTCCGGCAGAACCTCGCGCAGGCGGTCGAGCAGGGGCAATTCCATCACTAGATCGCCGATGCCGTAGCGTAGACAAAGCAGGATATTTGAGGCCTGGAAATCCATTCCTGTCCCACTTATCTCACTGTTCTTGTGAGCGTTTGACAGATATCCTCAAGCTGTTCGGCCCGGAGGTCGCAATGATGCCGCCGGCGAATGGTTTCCAGGGCATGGCCGGCCAGGTCCTGCCGTTTCCGCTTGCTCCTAGTCAGCAGTTGGATGTGCTTGCGCATTTGCGCGGGCGTGGCGGCCATCAGATAATCCCGCCCCGCGCGGAACAGGTGCTCTGTGTCGCGCCATTGCGTCGTGATCAGGGGGATGCCGCAGGCCATTGCCTCGAAGGGGCGGATCGTCGGGATTCCCGGCAGGGCCGTGCAATAGAACGAGCGCAGGATGTGCAGCGTCACCCGCGATTTCGCAAAGACCTCCGGCACGGCGAAATTGGGGACCCAGCCTGCATAGCGGATGCCCGTCCGGTCGAAGGACTTGAGGATCCGCGTCGGGTAGCGGACGCCGTGGACCGTGAACCGCAGGGCGGGCAGGCCCGCGGCCGCCCCGATCAGGTAATCGCGGATCTGCTGGGCCCGCTCCTCGTCGCCCCAGTTGCCGATCCAGACCACATCGTGCTCCTTCTCGGCCTCCCGCGGAAAGAACGTGCTGGTATCTGCCGCCTCATGGAAGATGAATACATTTCGGAACCCGAACTCCCGGTACTTCTCGGCCAGCGAGGCGCCGAACGCCAGGACGCCGTCGTAGTCGGCCAGGTTGAAACGCACGATCTGATGCGGAAGGCTCGCCAGGCGGTGGTGCGTATCATGGAACAGCAGCAGGAAATCCTGGCGGCGCCGGCGTACAAACCCGACGGCGCCCACAATCTCCGGCTCGTTGAACTCGTGCACGATCACTACGTGGGCGCCGGCCGTCAGCTCCTCGGTCTGGTCGATGGGGCTTTCCTTTGGATCGTAAAACCGAACGTCGATCTGGGGGAACCGACGGGCGAACTCGACGATGGGAGCGGCCTGGGCCGTCGCGAAGAGATTCTTCGTGGACCAGTTGTTCAGGGGCTCGCAGCACGTCACCGAGTGGCCGCGCTGCATCAGGGCGGCGACCAGGCCGCGCAGGAAATGGGCGTGGCCGTTGTTCCAGTCGGAGACGATGGAATGAACGAACAAGACGATCTTCATGCGCGGGACCTCAGGGAGGAAGAGGCGTCGGACCTGCCTGCTTTGATCTTCACACGGCCTTTTCCGCGGCCTTCTCTCTGAGCGCCGGGCCGGGCGCGGGCCAGACGATGGGCGGGGCCGCGGGCTCCGTGTAGGGGTGGAGCCGGTGCGGGTCCGCCAAGCCGGTCAGGAACCGCTCGATCTCCGCCGCGGCCTCCACGTCTTTCATCTGTACCGGCGGGTGTTTCATGTAGTACGCACTGGCCGGCAGCAGCGGACCGCTGATCCCGTGATCGAGGGCGAGCTGACACATACGAATGGCATCGATCCCGACGCCGGCGCTGTTGGGCGAGTCCTCGACGCTCAGGCGCAGCTCGATCTGCAGGGGAATTGAGGCGAATCCCCGGCCCTCCATCCGCAGGAAGCAGACCTTGTTGTCGTTCTGCCACGCGACGTAATCGGAAGGGCCGATGTGGATGTGGTCATCGTCCAGCCGCTCGGCTAACTGGGATTGCACTGCTTCGGTTTTCGAGGTCTTCTTGCTGGACAGGCGGCTGCGGTCGAGCATGTTCAGGAAGTCGGTGTTGCCATCGGTGTTGAGCTGGTAGGTGGCGTCGAGCTTGACGCCGCGGTCTTCAAACAGGCGGGCGAGCGTCCGGTGCACGATTGTGGCCCCGATCTGGGCCTTGATGTCGTCGCCCACGCAGGGCAGGCCCTTCTGCCCAAAGTGCTGGGCCCAGGCCGGATGGCTGACGATGAAGACCGGGATGCAGTTGACCAGCGCCACCCCGGCGTCCAGGGCGGCCTGCGCGTAGAATTCCGTGGCCTTCTGCGAGCCGACCGGCAGGTAGTTGACCAGGATCCGGGCGCCGCTATCCCGGAGGACGGCGGTCACATCCACCGGTTGGGCGTCGGCGGGCACAAAACGCCGATGCTCCGGATAGTCGAGCATATGGGGCGGGAAGCCGTCGAGGACCGGGCCCATCTGGACCTTAGGGCCGGGGTCGTGCAACTGGGTGCAGAAGACTCTCGTGTTGTTCGGCGGAGCGAAGATGGCCTCCCCGGCAGGCCGGCCGACCTTGCGCCGGTCGATGTCGAAGGCGGCCACCAGCTCAAAGTCGAACGGCCGGTAGGGCCCGATCGAGTAATGCATCAGCCCGCCGGAGTCCGTCCCATTGTCGGGACTCTGCCGGTAGTACTCCATGCCCTGGAGCAGGCTGCTCGCACAGTTGCCGAGTCCGGCGATCGCGATCTTGATCTTGCTCATGGTCACTCCCTTCCGAAAGAAGTTGGAAGGTTCCAGTTTGACGTTTGCCGTGCACCCCAGACTTCACACTTCCGACTTTACATAGCGCTGCACCGCTTCGACCGCGAAGCGGGTGAATTCCGCGGGGTCCACCGGGGGCGACGTGTGGCAGGGCCGGCGTCCCACCGACGGCGGCGTAAAGCAGAACGTCAGCGTCACATCGAAGTCCTCCAACTTCTGCATCTGGCGGTCGAATCACGCGGTGGCGTTCGGCCGATGCCAGTCGGCCCAGCTCAGGCCCGTCCGCAGCTCCCGGACCCCGAGCGACTTGAGCAGATCGACCGCAAAATCCAGCCGGTGGTCCTCGAAATGGAACCACTGGCAGATGCCCATACGGTTATCAAAGTGCCGAAAGGCCGGTTTCGCCCGCCCCTCGGCATCGACCAGGCCGAGGTAGAAGTGCCGGTAGTAGGCGCTGCCCTCGCTTTCCTTGTGGCGGGTCGTGGCCTCCCAGGTGGGGGGCAGGTCCAGGAGGGAATACCAGAAGATATGCTCGACTCGGCCGATCAGCAGCTCATTGGTCCGCTGGATGCCGAAGACCTGCACTTCATTCGCGCCGAACGAGGAGGCGCCCACTTCCGTCACCCAGACCGGCAAGGGACAGATGTCCTCGATTTCCTGGACCTTCCGGGGCCAATCGTCGATCTTCCAATGATTCCAGTCCAGAGGAAAGCCGTGGACGCCCACGGCGTCCAGATGGTCCAGGGTCCCGTAGGTGGCCAGAGCAGCCTGATGAAGTTCGGGTCGATGGGGGAGATGCCGCCGAGCACAAGCTGGAGGTCCGGCGCCAGCTCTCGGATGGCCCGGGCGGCGCCTTGGACCATCGTGCTGAACTGGCGCCAGTCGGGGTCCATCTGGAAATCCCAGTGCGACAGGTTGTTGGGCTCGTTCCAGAGCATTATGCCGGTAATCATAAATCCACCATCAATAGCGGCCCGGCGCCGATCCTCCATAGGGGATCGCCTGATTACCGCCTCGTATCTGCCTGAACGCGTCGAACAGAATGAGTTTCAATGATGTCCTGGCGAGGCCCGGCGCGTAGCGCCGCTGTGCGTCGGGGGCGACGAAGCAATCTCCATCCGCGGCAAAGGAGATTGCCGCGCTGCGCTCGTCCTGACAGAGTGCTTGCCGCTGCGGCGCGGCGGATAAGGATTTGGAGACGGGGCTATGAGGCATTTGCCGATTTCGTGAATAGCGGATATGCACTATCGTCATCATCAGGAGTGAGGGGGAGGTGGGGGGGGTAGTGCCATACATGAGCGGAAGAGTCCTTATTACCGGCGGCGCAGGGTTCATTGGCTCTCATCTGGTGGATGAGCTGCTGCAGGGGGGGTATGAAGTCCGGGTGTTGGATAATCTGCTGGCCCAAGTGCACGGACCCGCGGATCGTCCGCCGGCATATCTGTCGCCCGAGGCGGAATTCATCAAAGGAGATGTCCGCGATAGCGACGTCGTCCGGCGGGCCTTAGAGGGCGTGCGGGCGGTGTTTCACCTCGCCGCCGCCGTCGGCGTGGGCCAGAGCATGTACGAGATGCAGCACTACACCAGCGTCAATGCCCTGGGCACCGCCGTGCTGCTGGAATCTCTAATCGACCGCCCGGTGGAGAAGCTCATTGTGGCCTCCAGCATGAGCATCTATGGCGAGGGTCTCTACCAGGACGCCTGCGGCCGTCTCCTGCATGAGGCCCGCCGTAGCGGCGAACAGCTTCGCTCCGGGCAATGGGAGTTGCAGGACGACCAGGGCCGGGGCTTGGAGCCGGTCCCGACGGATGAGTCCAAGCGGCCCGATCTGTGGTCGATCTATGCCCTGGGTAAGTATGACCAGGAGCAGATGGCCCTGATGATCGGCCGGACCTACGGCTTCGACGTGACGGCCTTGCGGTTCTTCAACGTATTCGGGCCCCGGCAGGCCCTGTCCAATCCGTACACCGGCGTGCTGGCTATCTTTGCCTCCCGCCTGCTCAACGGCAAGCCGCCCTTGATCTTTGAAGACGGCCTGCAGCGGCGCGATTTTGTGAGCGTGCACGACGTCGCCCGCGCAGCGCGGCTGGCCCTGGAGGAGCCGTTGGCCGCCGACCAGGTCCTGAACATCGGCAGCGGACGCAGCTACACGGTCCGCGCAGTGGCCGAGAAGATGGCGCAGGTGCTCGATCGGCCGATTGCCCCGGTGATCGCCGGCAAGTACCGCACCGGGGATGTCCGGCACTGCTTCGCCGACATCTCCAAGGCGAAGGCGCTTTTGGGGTATGAGCCGCAGACTTACCTGGAAGACGGCCTGACCGAACTGGCCGACTGGCTCAGCGGGCAGATCGCCATCGACCGGGTGGACCAGGCGGCCCTGGAGCTCGAAAGGAGAGGACTGACCCTATGACCGAAGAGCTCCGTGGACAAAGGGCACAAGAGCCGCGAACGAGCGCCGAGACAGGACAACAGACACCTGAGTTCCTCCACATTCCTTCTGCCGGTCTTCACCTTCTGTCGCCCGGTCCCTGTACTCCCTTGTTCGGCATGACGGGTCACTTCCCGCCGGGCGAGCAGGAGCGGGTGGAGGCCGGCATGCGGGCCTTGGCGTCGCTGGGCGTACGCCACATTCGAATCGAGATGGCTTGGGCGGATTGGCACCAAACCAGTGTCCGCGAGTGGTACCAGTGGCTGATGGGATCATTGTCCCGGCAGTTCACAGTCCTGCCGGCGCTGGTCTATGCGCCCCCCTCTGCTGAAACAGGAGCCCCGGTGCCCTTTCCGCCCGAGGACCCGAAGGCATTTGCCGATTTTCTCGATGGGCTGACGGATGATCTGCCCGGCACATTGGAATGGATCGAATTGCCAAGCGCGCCGGCCCATCCGGGAATCTGGGATTGGCGGCTGGACCCGAGGGGACATATCTTCTCCCAGGTTATTGCCTCGGCGGCCTACCGCTGCCGGCAGAGGGGTATCAAGACCGTGCTGGGCGGCCTGCGGACCGGCGACTTGGGCTGGCTTTCCCTTCTGTGCGAGAACGGCGTCGTGGATTTTGCGGATGCGGTGGGATTACAGGATGATCCGGCGGCCCCGCTGAGCCCTGCCTGGGGATGGGCCGATGTGGTGCGCGACGCCAAACGCATCCTGGCAGAGCACTGCCGCAATGCCCAACTCTGGATCACTGGCGCCGGCTGCTCGACCGACAACTACGATGAATTCGCGCAGTGCGAAGCGTTCATGGGGCTGCTGAACGCCGATGCGCAGCGGGTCTACTGGTCCCATCTTCAGGATGCGCCGTCGCCGTCCTCGCGCCGGATCGATCGCACCGACCATGCGTTGAGCCGGCATCCCGGACTCCTGAGATCGGACGGCACGCCCAAACTGCTCTTTCGCCTCTGGAAGTCGCAAGGGGTAGAAGGAGTCCGGCAGATCAGCGATTACGGCTCCAACCAGGCTTCTCGTCTCTGTGCCCACCGACCCGTGCTGATCACCGGTGGCGCGGGATTCATCGGGTCGAACTTGGCGGATCGTCTCTTGCGCCAGGGTCGGCCCGTCATGATTCTGGACAACCTATCCCGCGTCGGGGTCGAACATAACGTGCGGTATCTCTGGGACACCTATGGGGACCTCCTGGAGGTCCACGTGGGCGATGTCCGCAACCAGACCCTGGTGGAGAAGCTGGCCGCCCACTGCGAGAGCATCTTTCATTTCGCCGCCCAGGTGGCGGTGACGACCAGCCTGACCGATCCCGCCGGCGATTTTGCGACCAACCTGCAGGGGACACTGAATGTTCTGGAGGCGGCCCGGAAGCAGGACCCGCTGCCGCCGGTGCTCTTCACGTCCACCAACAAGGTTTACGGCGACCTGCAGGACGTGGAACTGATTCCGTGCGGCAAGCGGCACGTGCCGCGCGACCACGGCACCCGTGTCTTGGGCATCAGCGAAGCCCGGCCGCTGGACTTCCATAGCCCCTACGGCTGCTCCAAAGGGGCGGCGGATCAATACGTCCTGGATTACGCCCGGATGTACGGGCTGCCGGGCATCGTCTTTCGCATGAGCTGCATCTACGGCCGCCGTCAACTGGGGACGGAGGACCAGGGCTGGGTGGCCCATTTCGCGTTGCAGTTGCTGCGCGACAGTCCCTTGACCATCTATGGCGACGGCCGGCAGGTCCGCGACATCCTGTATATCGACGACCTGCTCGACGCCATGCTCCTGGCCATGGGGCACATCCGGGAGGTGGCCGGCCAGGCGTTCAATATCGGCGGCGGCCCGGACAACACCGTCAGTCTGCTGGAAGTGATCGAGCAGTTGTCGGAGCTGTCCGGCGTGCAGCCGGAGATTCGCCACGGCCCCCGGCGCCAAGGCGACCAGTCGTACTACGTCTCGGACATCCGCCGTTTCGCGCAGGCGACCGGTTGGGCGCCGCAGGTCCCGGCCCGACGAGGCGTGCCGCGCTTGTATCACTGGATCCTCGAAAACGTGCAACCGGATATCCTGCAACCAAAGGAGTGAAGGGTATGGGCCAACCTGCACCGTCGGTCCTCGCTATGTCCCCAAAGACCCCGATGACGGCGACCATGGCCGCCGCCGTCATTCGCGGGCCGCGCGCCGTCGAAGTCCGGTCTGTGCCGGTGCCGCAGCCGGGTCCGGGCCAAGTCCGAGTCAAGCTCGAGGGTTGCGGCGTGTGCGCGTCCAATCTGCCCGTCTGGCAGGGCCGTCCCTCCGTCCAATACCCCTTCGAGCCCGGCGCGCCCGGACACGAGGGGTGGGGGTGGATCGATGCTGTCGGGTCCGACGTGTACCATCTGCGTCCCGGGGATCGCGTGGCCCTGCTCTCCTACCATGCCTATGCCGAATACGATATCGCGGCCGCGGAGGCCGTGGTGGTGCTGCCGAAAGCGCTGGCGGGTCAGCCCTTTCCCGCCGAGCC
The DNA here is from genome assembly GCA_023481165.1 of Planctomycetota bacterium. GTDB lineage: Bacteria > Planctomycetota > Phycisphaerae > Sedimentisphaerales > Anaerobacaceae > PLanc-01. The sequence continues at coordinate 11,394 of JAMCWO010000115.1, forward strand.
GCTGGCCTGTGCGGTCAATGCGTTCCGCCGGGCCGGGATCGGGGAGGGCTCCACGGTTGCCATCGTTGGCATCGGGTTTCTGGGCTCTCTTTTGACGTGCCTGGCTGCCCAGGCGGGG
>JAMCWO010000063.1:0-1530 GCA_023481165.1 Planctomycetota bacterium
GTAGCGCTTCGCCGAGTGCATCGACAGGGCGATGACCCGCGTGCCGGGAGACTCGCGGACAATCTCCCGTGTGGCCTCGATCCCGTTCAGGTCGGGCATACCCACGTCCATTAACACGACGTCCGGTGAGAGTTCCCTGGCGAGCACGACGGCCCCGTGACCATCGGAGGCTTCACCGATCACCTCAAAATCCCGTTGGTCCTCTAGCACTCGCCTGAGCCCTGCGCGAACAATGCCGTGATCGTCTGCGATCAGGAGTTTTATCATCGTCGAGTTCCTTCCGTGTAGCCTCCACGGCTGTGCTTATTATAGGAGCAAACCCCCGAAAAGTCAAGGGGCAGACGCAGGAAATGACAGGGCCCACAAGTGATGGATGACACGCTAAAGTGTCCGCAGAGGAATTCCGGGAGACGCCTTACTTATCTCGGTTTCGAATTGCTTATGGTGTCACTGGACATCGCTCGACGAGAATATACGCTTGCTTCACGGCCTCCCCGTGAGCAGGCCCCCGAAGAAGAAGCCGAATCCCAGGACCTTGTCACAATGCGGGCAAGAGTACATGACTTCCTTCTTGAGGGTTCCCGCGACCTCTTTGTGGACTTCCTTCATCTTGTCGGGCCCATGGACCTCCAACAAGACCGGTCTCCCACAGTATGGGCACGTGGCCATAGTCATCTCCTTCGCGTTCTCCGATAGTCCATCATAGTCGCCTCCCGTCACTCGGGAAAGGAAGATTCTCCCTCCCTGTTCCCTTACTCCCGGCGAGACCAGGGTTTCGGAATCGTGCAACCGGGACATTTTGTTGTATTTGCTTGTTGACACCGTGGCATGGTCATTGTATCATGGTTCCAGTGTTGTCGGTAGCGAACGGCAGAATGGTCAATCAACACCCACAGATGTGGAGGGGTCACACTATGGCCACTGAAGCTCAAATTGAGGCCAACCGTCTGAATGCCCAGAAGTCCACCGGACCGCGGACGCCGGAGGGCAAAGCTGTCGTCGCCCGGAATGCCCTCACGCACGGCCTGCTGGCCCGCGCGGGCGTCCTTCCGGGGGAAGATGAGCACGAATTCCAAGCGCACCGCCAGGGGCTGCTCCAGCAGTTGCGGCCGGGCACGCCGCTGGAGGAGGTCCTGGCGGAGCGGGCCGTCGATCTGTCCTGGCGGCTCCGACGGGCGGCCCGGGACCAGGAAGTGGCCTATGCGGCCCTGTACGAGAAGTATACGGAGGGCCAGCCCCAGCCGCAGGAGCCGGACGCCTGGCCGACCGCCCTGGGGCGGATGATCGTGGAGGACTTCTGCGGGGCGGCGGTCCTGGAGCGGCTGCAGCGGTACGAACGGCGGATCGAGAGCGGTTTCTACAAGGCGCTCCACGAGCTGCGGCAGGCGGCGCATCAGCGCCAGGAGGCAGCTCTGGAAGCCCTGCTGACGCCGGCGCCGTGGGAGAAACAGGACGGGGGAGCCCAGCAAGCGTGCGACAACGCCTCGTTGCCCGGTGTCGTTCCGGCAACAAAGCCAACTGCGGTACCAG
>JAMCWO010000063.1:1540-11470 GCA_023481165.1 Planctomycetota bacterium
TGTCCGCGTTCCGGTCCCAGGGCGGATTGGCCGGATGCTGAGGAACAATGGCGCCAAACAAAGCCAATTTCGCCGGGAGTCGCAACGGCAAAGTCCGAGGTTTGGGGCGGTGAGCCTGCCGTTGGCGTTTCAGACCTGACAGTTCCTGCCTCTCCAGAGGCGCCTGGCGGCGTCACTATGAACAGCCCGATCATGGGCAAGGGGGAGTCCCCCAACGCGAAGTAATGCGTTGGGCGCCTGTGCCCGTGCTCCGCGAGCGCGGACGCTCGCGTTATGAAGAGGAACGCATCCGGCCGCTATTTCGTAGACAGTGCAGGGCGCGGGGCTTAAGATGGCCTACTGATTTGATCGTGAATCCCCAGCACGCCGCCGGGCCGATCAGTCGGGCATGGGTGCCATGTCTACGGTTTTGCGTAGACATGCCGGGTCTGGCAGCGAAAAGGTCCCCAGAGGCGATAGCTCGCGTTTGGGAGGCCGAACATGCCTACGCGAGCGTAGGCATGGCACCCCGCAAGTAGAATCTCGCAGGAGAGCGCTATGGGCATCGATAAGGACAGAGAGATATCGGGCAAGAGCCCGAACGGCAGTGAGGAACGCGGGGAGCGGGGGCTGGACTTTGTCCGGCAGATCGTGGTGGAGGATATGCAGTCGGGCAGGTGGGGCGGGCGCGTGGCGACGCGGTTCCCGCCGGAACCGAACGGCTACCTGCACATCGGCCATGCCAAGAGCATCTGCCTGAACTACGGCATCGCGGCGGAGTTCGGCGGCCAGTTCAACCTCCGCTTCGACGACACCAACCCGGAGAAGGAAGAGCAGGAGTACGTCGATTCCATCATCGAGGATGTCCGCTGGCTCGGGGCCGACTGGGACGACCGGCTGTTCTATGCCTCCGACTACTTCCAGCAGATGTACGAGTGGGCGGTCGAGCTGATCCGCAAGGGCAAAGCGTACGTCTGCGATCTGACCGGCGACCAAGTCCGCGAGTATCGCGGCACGCTGACCCAGCCCGGCCGGGAGAGCCCCTACCGCAACCGCACCATCGACGAGAACCTGGAGCTGTTTGCGCGGATGTGCCAGGGCGAGTTCCCGGATGGCGCCAAGACGCTCCGGGCCAAGATCGATATGGCGCACCCGAACCTGAACATGCGGGACCCGATCATGTACCGGATTCTGCACGAGACGCACCATCGCCAGGGCGACCAGTGGTGCATCTACCCGATGTACGACTGGGCCCACGGCTTCGAGGACTCCCTCGAGGGGATCACGCACTCGATCTGCACGCTGGAATTCGAGAACCACCGGCCGCTGTACGACTGGTTCATCGATGCGGTCAACGAGGGCCGGACCGACGACGGCTCGGGGCCGTGGGGCAAGAAGATCCATCACCCGCAGCAGATCGAATTCGCGCGCTTGAGCCTGGCGTATACCGTGATGAGCAAGCGCAAGCTGCTCAAGCTCGTGAAGGAAGGCTTCGTGCGCGGCTGGGATGACCCGCGGATGCCCACGATCTCCGGCCTGCGCCGGCGGGGGTATTCGCCCGCGGCCATGTGGAGCTTCGCCAAGCTGATCGGCGTCAACAAGTTCAACAGCACGGTCGATATCACCCTGCTGGAGCACTGCCTGCGGGAGGACCTGAACCAGACCTCGCCGCGGGTAATGGCGGTGCTGCGGCCGCTCAAGGTCATCATCGACAACTATCCCCAGGGCCAGGTCGAGGAGCTGGACGCGGTCAACAATCCGGAGGACCCGGCCGCCGGCACGCGGAAGGTGCCCTTCTCGCGGGAGCTGTACCTCGAGCAGGAAGACTTCATGGAGAATCCGCCGAAGAAGTTCTTCCGGCTGGCCCCCGGCCGCGAAGTCCGGCTGCGCTACGCCTACTTCATCACCTGCACGGACGTGATCAAGGACGCCCAGGGCAACGTGGTGGAATTGCACTGCCTCTACGATCCGGCCACGCGCGGCGGCGATGCCCCGGACGGCCGCAAGGTCAAGGCGACGCTCCACTGGCTCTCGGCGCCGCACGCCCGGCCGGCGGAAGTGCGGCTCTACGACAACCTCTTCACGAAGCCGGACCCGGAGGATGTTCCGGAAGGCCAGGAGTTCACCGCCAATCTGAATCCGAATTCCCTGGAAGTGCTGGCGGACTGTTACGTGGAGCCCTCCGTGGCGGAGGTGGCGCCGTTGACCCGGTATCAATTCGAGCGGCTCGGCTACTTCTGCGTCGACCCCGACAGCACCGCCGACAAGCTCGTCTTCAACCGCACCGTAACGCTGAAAGACACCTGGGCCAAAATCCAGCAGAGCCAACAACAAGGATAGTCCCTAGGGCTCCGGGCCGTAGGCGTACCAGGCGATGCCCTCGTAGGTCCAGGTCCGGGAGAATTCGGTAATAAGACGGTCTTTTTCATCTTTATTAGCCGTGTAAAAATACTGGCCCAGGCGCTCCGACCAGAAGCGATGCACCGGCACCAGGTCCTTCGCGCCAGCCTCGGGCCAAGCGTAGAAAGCGATGCCGTCCAGGCTCCAGCCGCCAGCGGTCTGCTCCAGGAGCCGGGTCTTCTCGGCTTCGTTCATGGTGTAAAGGCAGGTGTCGGAACCGGCTGACGCGAAGCGATAGACCGGCAGAACGCCCGCCGGCCTGGGGCTATCCGGCGGGAAGGCGTAGAACGCCGGCGCGCCGTCCGTCCAAGTGCCGCCGCTCTTGTTGAGCAGCCGGTCGCGCTCCGGCTTGTGGATGGTGTAGCGATGCTTCTCGCCCTGGGCGCACCAGAAGTGGTAGACGCCCGCGACCGCCGGGCCGCCCACGCCCACGAAGCGGTAGACGCGGCCATCGGGGAAGGTGGCGACCTCCTCCATCCGGTAGCGGGACAGCAACTCCCGCAGATCGTACAGGAAGTACCGGCGCAGGTTATGGAACCACACGATATAGCTCGGCCCGGCGGCGAACTGGCGGCGGGCGAACTCGGCCGCATCCCAGTAGTAGTGCGGCGTGGTATCGGCCGAGGCCCCCGTCAAGAGGTAGAGGGCATCAGGAACATTGCTGTAGACGCCTCCGTCCAGCGGGTGACGGCGCAGCCATGCGACCAGAGGGGACTCCTGCCAGGGCGCAGCGCTGTAGCCGCCGGCGCCCTGGCGGACACAGTACCGGATCGTGTGGCGCAACTCGTGGAGCGGACGCAGCAGCCAGAGCAGGCACAAGAAGAAGACCATGGGTCCTATGAGCTTATCATGGCCGAAAGGCAGAGCGAGCAGCCGACAGGCACTGTCGATGCCGGCCACCAGCAGCACCAGCAGGAACACGTACAGGGGCGCCATCAGTCGCTCTTCGGGGTCCCAAGTCAGTCCCGCCGAGGAAACCACCAGGAAGCCGAAATAGATCAGGCCAAAAACGACTACCGACCCGAGTTGAAGTCCATCGATCTTCTTCGGACCGGCACCGATGGTCGCGCCGTTCCAGCGGCGCTGGACGGTCTCGGCCACGGGAGCCAGAACGACCAGAAGGGCGGCCAGCGCCACGACCAATCCCAGGATCAGCGGCGGGATCGGACCGGCGCGCGGCGCGGGCCAGAGCCAGGGGGCCACGATCCGGGCGGCCACATGGAGAGTGCGGACGAGCTCGGCGCTGGGGGCCAAATGAGGAGGCGTGATGAGCCCCGGCGGTCTGCCCGGCCAGAACCGTGTTGCGGACGCACCAGAGGGCTATCGGGGTCGCGGCAAGAACTCCGAAAACGGCCAGATACAGGAGCCGCCGCAGGAAGGAGGCGCGATAGGGGCTCAGGGCGATCAGAACGCCGCCGGTCAGGATCAAGGCGACCCCGGCGTATCGTTGCAGACACGCCAGGCCGGCCAGCGCCCCGACCAGCACCAGAGCCGGCAAGCTCTTGCGGCGCAGGAATCCCGGCACGCTCAATACAAACAGAACGGCCAAAAGGATAAAGACCGGCTCGGACCAGGCCATGAGGTAGCAGGCCAAGAGCGGGGCCGAGGACAGGACCGACAAGGCTCCCGCCACCGCCCAAGCCGGCGAGGTTGTGCACCGCCGGAACAGGATCCCGGCGGCAAAGATGAGTCCGCCGAACGCCAGGCTGTTGAGGAGCCGGGCCCCGAACAGAGGGTCGAGGCCCACGAGGCCCATCGCGGCCAAAAGGGTGGGATACAGGGGCGGCCATTGCGTATAGAGTCCGCCGTCAGGATAGCGATAGCCTTTCCCCGCCAGCAGGCTCCGTGCAGCGCCCAGATAGCCGGCGGAATCCGGCGAGGCGCCCACGCCATACCGCTAGGTGCACAGCAGAACCACGGCCACGCCGCAAAGACCAAGCAAGGCCAGGGTGATGTACAGGGCCCTGCGGCCGCGAGCCTCCGGCCTCAAGGATCGTCCGGTCCCGTCGGTGGCCTCCACCGACCGTTCGCCAGCCGTCTCACGAGACTCATCCGGTTCCGCGCGCATTGCCCTCCTTATGATCGTGTTACTCTGCGTTTGGGGCGCGGGGACCGCCGGCCCTTCACGAAGGACACGAGCGGATGGCCCGATGTGCGCTGCTTGGCCTTGGCATCCTCAACGATCTTGCGAATATCGAAGCCCAGCGATTCGGCCTGCTTCTCCCGGATCGAGCGAACTTCTTCTACGATAGGGTCTTTCCACATGGCTCTAGTCCTCCAAGAGCGCTTCCGGTGTACAGATGACCGGGCACTTACAGCCTGCCAAAGCGCAGACCCGTGCGATTTCGGTAGCCATCATTGCATTGGCCAAGTGTGCACAGTTCCACGTCACGAGAAAGTCCATCGCGTGCACGGCTGCCACGGCGATATGCGCCGCATCCGCCGCCGCCCGAGGCGGGACAACAGAGCGAGCGATCAGCAATTCAGCCAACGAGGTCACTCGATCAGAAACCTCCAAGACGGCAAGGCCATGAAGCAGTCGAAGGCGATCTTTCGCCGCTTCACGATCTCCATCGCCCGCCTCGTTGATCACGAACTGCGAAATGAAGAGGTCAAACTTGTTTCGGCGCTCAAGCCACCATTGTCGTGTGATCTCCTGGTGAGCCGCGACGATCAAATCCCTCGTGGGTCGTGCGGCGAGGTAGCTGGGGATCGTTGTTTCTATATAGACCCTTGGCTTCATACCCCTCAGTGTGCCAGGAAGACCGCTCTTTGGCAAGGCTTAGCCGAACAACTCTTTGAACTTCTCCTCGATGTTGGGGTGCTCGCAGAGGGTCTGGCCGACCAGGACAGCGCGGACGCCGAGCGACTTGAGCTTCAGTACATCGGCGCGGGTCTTGATGCCGCTTTCGGACACCAGCTCACCATCCTCGTCCAGGAGCGAGGACAGGCGGGCCGTCGTGCGGATATCGACGTTCATCGTCGCCAAGTCGCGGTTGTTGATGCCCAGGACGCTGTAGCCCTTCTTCGGAAAGCCGATCAGGCTGCGAACGGCCAGCAGGGTGTCCGCCTCGTGGACCTCCAGCAGGACGGTCAAGCCCAACTCGGCGGCGGCGATCATCAGGTCGATCAGGTCGCCCGCCTTGAGGGCCTCGGCGATCAGCAGGATCGCATCGGCCCCGGCCGCCCGGGATTCGTAGACCTGCCAGGCGTCGATGATGAAGTCCTTGCGCAGGACCGGCACGGAAACCGCCTCTTTCACCTGCTCCAGGTATTCGAGCCGGCCCTGGAAGTACTTCTCATCGGTCAGGACGCTGATCGCATCGGCCCCGCACCGCTCGTAGGTGGTCGCGATCGCCACCGGATCGAAGTCCTCGCGGATCAGGCCCGCGGAGGGCGAGGCCTTCTTGACCTCGGCGATGACGTTGAGGCCGCGCGGGTGGCGCTTCGTCACCGCTTTGTAGAAGTTGCGGCACCTCGGTTTGTCGACGATCCGGGCGCGGAGCTGGTCCAGACTGACCTGGGATTGACGCTGTTGCACTTCCTCGCGTTTCTCGGCGATGATATCATCCAGAATGTTCGTCACGGCTTCTTATCTCACTACAAAGGCCCACGGCCGGAATCGAAAATGAGAAGAAGGGCGGCCGTGCCACAGCGACTCCACATTCCCGGCTCCAACCTCAATTTCTGTACCCTCCCTTGTTACGGCCGGAGCAGCGCATCTGTTCCAGAGTTACTTCTCGGAAGCGGAAGAGAGTTGATTCGCCACGCTGACAAATCCCATCCGCAGGTCGCTGATCGTGTTCTTCAGCAACTGCTGCTCCTCCGGCGTCAGGTTGCCTTTGGTCTTGTCCTCCAAGGCCCCGAGCAGCTCGATGTTGTACCGGGCCAGATCGAGGTCCGGCTCCCGCTCCTCCTCGCCCTTGATCTGCAGGAAACCCAGGGCAAACAGCGTTTGGGTCGCCAGCATGCTGATCAGCGCCGCCAGACTCCCCTGCGGCAGCGGCCCACCGCGGCGGGGCCCCTCCTCAGCCTCTTCTTTCTTCTTCTCCTGGGCTTCCTGGGCCGCCAGAGACTCCTTCTCCCGCTGCGCCTGCTGTTTCCAGTCTTCGTCGACGATGATCTTCTTCGGTTCCTCTTCCTTCGCCATAGCCAATGCCCTTTATCTGCCTCGATATTTCTTCATACTTCGATCGACATCGCGTTTCTGAGCCCGCTCGGTGATCGTCCGACGCTTGTCGTATTGCCGCTTGCCCTGTGCCAGGGCCAACTCGATCTTGGCGATCCCCTTTTGGGTGAAGTACAGCCGCAGCGGCACGAGCGTAAACCCGCGCTGGTCGAGCTTGATCTGGATGCGGTGCAATTCCGCCTTGTGCAGCAGGAGCTTCCGCCGACGCGCTGGGTCGTGTCCCGTGTTCCCGGCTTGCTGGTATGCGGCGATCTTCGCCCCCACCAGCCAACATTCGCCCTCCTGCATCCGGGCGTACGAACCGGTCAAGTCGGCCGCCGCAGCGCGAAGAGACTTGACTTCGCTGCCGCGCAGCTCGATTCCCGCCTCGTACTTCTCGACCAGCTCGTAGTCGTGATAGGCCTTCTTATTGACGGCGGCCGGAGTCTGATTCTCTTTTGCGATCTTCTTCGGCATCCCTGCCATGATAGCCGCCGCGAGCCGGTTTGGCAACGCCATCGCTCCGAGCCCGGATACAGGGCCAGCGTGGCAGCATCAAGAGTACCGCCGGTGCCCAAGGCCTCCCTTGTGGGCAGACACCTCCATCCAACCGTCCTCAAGACCCTCCGCCCCTTCAACTTCGCTCCAGGCGGGCTCTTGAGGCTGCCACCCGTGCACCTTTCAAGGCCGGCCCGTCTCTTGCATCATTTTCTCGAACATTTCCCGGCCGCGCTGGCGCAGCTCCTCGGGGCTGACGTCCTCAATGTGGGTTGCCAGGAACCAGATATGGCCGGCGGGGTCGATGATCTGACCGACCCGGTCGCCCCAGAACTCGTCTTTCAGCGGCTCCTTGACCTTCGCCCCGGCGGCCACGGCCCGCTCGAAGACCTTGTCCACGTCCTTGACGTACAGGTAGAACCCGACGCACGATTCGCTCACGGCCGAAGGCTCACAGCTCTGTCCCGGCATCTCGTCGGACAGCATGAAGACGGAATCCCCGATCTTCAGCTCCGCGTGGGCCACGCCCTTGCCGTCCGGCATGTTCATGCGGGAACGCTCCTCGGCGCCGAACGCCTCCTTGTAGAAGTCGATTGCTTTGGCCGCATCGCGGACCGTCAGGTACGGTGTTATCGTTCGATATCCCTCAGGAATGGGTTTTATATTGCGTTTCATGGCTTACACCCTCAAAAACTAACCCCAACCTCTTATCCATATCCGCTCGTCGAGGCCGCAAGCACTTCGCCTTGTCGAGCCTCCGACAAGCACTTTCTCATAAATCGATACGAGAACACGAATATGGCGTGCACGAGGAATCTGCTCAGGAGAGCAGGGCATAAGCCCCGGATCGACTGCCGCCGCGCCCAAGCCATGAAGGCGGAATCGGGCCACGCCGTCAAGTTCACGGGATGGGGAACAGCCCAGTCGCTGAACCGGGGTTTGGCATTGACGATGCGCCATGGGTCGGTACCATAAGTGTCTGATCGGGCGACACCCGAAACCAGAATTACGAAAAGGAGAAGAGCATGTCCGAATCGTTCACCCGCAGAGAGTTGTTGAGATCCTCGGCCGCGGTCGCCGCCACCTCCGTAGTCGTGTCCTCTTGCGAGTCCAATGCCAAAGTCGCGTCCCAGCCGGCTACGACCGCCGCCGCGCCCAAGCTGGTCGCAGCGCCGCCCAAGCCCTTGAAGCTGGGCCTGATGAGCTATAACCTCGCCAAGGACTGGGACATCGATACGATCATCAGGAATTGCACCCAGACCGGGTTCGAGCACATCGAGCTGCGCACCACGCACGCGCATGGCGTCGAAGTGACGATGAGCAAGGAGCAGCGGCAGACGGTCCGCAAGCGGTTCGAGAACGCGGGGCTCAAGATCAGCCTGGCCAGCGGCTTCGCCTATCATTACCCGGACCCGGCCCAGTTGCGCAAGGAGATCGAGGGTACGAAGCAGTATGTGCTCCTCGCGCAGGATGTCGGGGCCATCGGCTTTCGCGTCTTCCCCAATGCTCTGCTGGCGAACAAGGGCATCCCCGAGGAGCAGACGATGCGGCAGATCGGCAAGGCGCTGGCGGAAGTCTGCCCGTTCGCCCACGAGCACGGCGTCAAGATCGCCCTCGAAGTCCACGGTAGCGGGACCAATATCGTCGGCAAGGTCAAGCAGATGGTGGACTACGCCGACTGTCCCTACGCCTACGTCAACTGGAACTGCGACGCCAATGACGCCAAAGGGCCGGGCCTCGACACCAACTTCGCGTCCGTCAAGGACCGCATCGCCAATGTCCACCTGCACGAGCTGTGCGACAACTACCCGTACCGCCGGCTCTTCGAGCTGCTGCGGCAGGCGGATTACACCGGATATTGCGACGCGGAAATCGAGGCGAGCAAGGAGCCGATCCGCCTGATGAAGTACTACCGGGCCACGTTCCTGGCGCTGCAGGACGCGATCTGAACCGATCGCAGGACATGACGTCACGACCGCCTCGGACTTGTCGCCCCCGCGCAGGCGGGGGTCCATCATCCTTCGGGGAGTTTCTGGATTCCCGCCTTCGCGGGAATGACAAGGGTGGTGGGGTAGGCTTCTTGGATAGCACGAGATGACCATCAGATTCGGAGGATTGAAATGAGCAGGCTGAATCGCAGGCAATTCCTGGGCAAGTCGCTGGCGGCCGGCGCGGCGCTCGCGCTGCCGTCCGCACGGATTCTCGGCGCCAACAACGATGTCCGTCTGGGCGTCATCGGCGTCGGATCGAGCGTGAAGATCGGCGGCATGGGCAAGAACGAGATCCGGGCCCATCTGAAGCTTCCCGGCCTGCGGTTCACCGCCCTGTGCGACTGCGACAAGGCGCACCTGATGCCGGAGATCGAGAAGCTCCGCGCCCATAATCCGAGCATCAAGGCGTACACCGACCTGCGTGAGCTGCTCGACGATAAGAACGTCGACGCCGTCATCATCACGACGCCCAACCACTGGCATGCGCTGGCCACGATCTGGGCCTGCCAGGCGGGCAAAGATGTGTACGTCCAGAAGCCCACGGCCCACACGATCTTCGAAGGCCGCAAAATGGTCGAGGCGGCGGCCAAATACCAGCGGATCGTCCAGGCCCCGCACGGCCCGCGCGAGCGGACCGGTTTCGCCGAGGCGTTCGAGTACGTCCGCAAGGGCCATCTCGGCAAGGTCCTCCATGCCCACGGCCTGAACTACAAGCCGCGGGAGAGCATCGGCAAAGTCGCCGGCCCGCAGCCCATTCCCGAGACGATCAACTATGATCTCTGGTGCGGCCCGGCCGACAAGCGGCCCCTGATGCGCCAGTATCTGCACTATGATTGGCATTGGGATTGGAACACCGGCAATGGCGATCTTGGCAACATGGGCATCCACTACATT
>JAMCWO010000070.1 GCA_023481165.1 Planctomycetota bacterium
TCTGCTCTTGCTTGGCCATCGTGTCCTTCCACGCAAAATCGGGCTTTCGGCGCAGGTTCAGAAGGGCACTGGGCGCGGGCTTTCGCGTTTACCGTCAGAGCCCTCTGTGGATGGCCATAGTAAGGATGGCGTGCTGCCCGGTCAAGCGGTGGTACGCGGGAAATGCTTAGTCGATTTTGCGGCGATTCCGTACAATCAAATCGTGCCCCCTCCTGATAGTAAAGTCAGGTTCGTGATGAGAGTACCATTCGAAAGGAAACCCGGAGATTGACTTGGAACCAGGGAAGGGAATTCTATGCCACTTCTGGAGAAGATAGCCTCAACCACGGTTTTGGACAGTACTGAGGATGATGGTGCGTCACACAAGAGCAGGGAACCGCTGACGGCGGAGAACCAGGAGGCCATCGGTCGGGTGGTGAATCTGCTGGCGACCAGTCATAGCATCCTGTTCGTCACGGGGGCGGGCATCTCGGTGGATTCCGGCCTGCCGGCCTTTCGCGGACCCGAGGGGCTGTATTCGATCGATACGGCCGAGGATTGTATGCCCATCGAGCGGGCGCTATCCGGCGATGTCCTGTGCGACCACCCGGAGCTGACTTGGAAATACCTGGCCCGCATGGAGAAAGCCTGCCGCTGCGCCCGGCACAATCGGGCGCACGAAGTCATCGTTGAGATGGAACGTCATTTCGAGCGGGTCTGGACGCTGACGCAGAACGTGGATGGGCTGCACCGCCAGGCTGGGGCCCGCAACGTGATCGACATCCACGGCGACCTGCACCGGCTGCGCTGCATGCGGTGCCTGTACGGGCAGACCGTCGAGGACTACAGCGAGCTGACGTTCCCGCCGCGGTGCCCGAAATGCCCCGGCCTGCTGCGGCCGGATGTCGTGCTGTTCGGCGAGCCTCTTTCCCTGGAGCGGCTGATGATCCTCTTCACGGAGCTGGACGACGGCTTCGACCTGGTCTTCTCGATTGGCACCAGCAGCCTCTTTTCCTACATCGCAGAGCCGGTCCGCATGGCCGCCCAGTTCGGCCGGCCCACCGTCGAGATCAATCCCGGCGTCAGCGAGGTCAGCGGCTTGGTCGACATCAAGTTGAACATGCGCGCCGCCCCCGCCCTCGACGCCATCTGGCAAGCCTACCGGCAACAGTTGCCGTCTTGAGCCGCGAATTGCCTGCCGCAGGTCCCACGGGCGGCCTGTCGGGCTGGTTCTCACTCACGCGCGAGCCTTGCCTGCGCTGGACGGAAAAGGTAGGCGTCCTTCTCGTCGAAGTACCCGCAGTGGAAAGCCGACAGGGGCAGGCCCGTGCGCAGGGATAGCATCAGCGCATAAAGAAAGACCTGGACATGAGCGTTGCGCTCGGCGGCCGCGTGCGGCTTGTAGTCCCAGACGCCCAGCAGGCCGTCGCTCTCGTGGCGCAGGACGTCGATATGGCCGGTCAGGGGTTCGCGGGTCTTCAGAATACGCAGGTAGTCCGCGAACTCCCAAGACTCCATCCAGACGGGCACTTCGCAGGCGATCGTGGTAGAGTCATGTTCGAGGAAGTACTTCTGGAGGTTCTCGTGCCGACTGCTGACTTCGCGGAAACCGTGACTGCGGCTCGCCAGGGTGATGATGCCGTGGTCGATCGCCCTCGTCAGAGGGATCTCGACACCGAGCCGGCCGCGGCTGACGCCGGAGGCGCGAAAGACCGTCGCGCGGAACAGGTGGTTCGGGCAGTTTGTGAACAGACTGTGCAGATAATCCGCCATGGGCTCCAGCAGCCCGGCAGTGCGGGCCAAGGCGAGGCGGTAGCGGTAGTAGGCGGGCCGGTGTGCGAAGGAATGGGTCCGAATCGCGGTGTGCCGCCGGGTGCGGCAGGGGATGAAGAGGCCGTACTCTTCCAGCCGGAAGTCCGGGGCGGTCTTGTCGTGGCGGCCGTGCAGCACGTCATCGAGTGTTGCCCGCGGCAGGGTCTTCGGCGTCGCGGGCCAGAGCCGCTCTTTGAGGACATCCCTGACCGTCTCCGGCTGGGAGGAATCGATGGCGACGCAGAAATACTCGGCGGCGGTGCCGGCCTGGTCTCGCGGCAGGGTCAGGTCAAGAGCCAGAATCCGGAACTCCCGGCCCAGCCATTCGCAAAGCTGCCAGCCGAGCGCGGCTGACGCTGGACATGCCTCGCCCGGGCGCAGGATGAACAGATTGGGGTTCTGGAAGCCGCCGTTCAGCCGGCGGTGGGCCAACTCCACCACTCTGCGCATCGCGCAGAGTGAGCCATCTTTCTCGAGACCGTCGATCATCCGCAACCGAGACCCCAACAAACAAACGACGCCTGATCCAAGCGATTCTCCCACGGCGAAACCCGCGCCTAGACGCGGCTGAGACTACTATACTTCACCTACCCTCGCGATCTTGAAGTTGTGCGTACGGACGGCGCGCAGGCTCTTTGATAAAGCAGAGAATTGGCGGTTGACAGCCCTGCCGCGCAGCCATAGAATGACATGGCTTAGGCAATCTGGCGGTGTAGCTCAGTTGGTTAGAGCATGGGATTCATAAGCCCAGGGTCGTCGGTTCGAATCCGACCGCCGCTACATGAGTGCCCCCATCGTCTAGTGGCCTAGGATATCAGGTTCTCATCCTGGAGACAGGGGTTCGACTCCCCTTGGGGGTATAGGGTGCGGTTCTCCGCGTTCGCAGAGGATCGCACCCTCTTGTTTTTGGCCGAAAGACGCGGCGTCGTTTGCCTGGTCCTCCGGCTCCTGCGACGTTCTGCGAAGCTCTGCGTGCACTCCTGCTTTCTCGATAGGCAGAGCAGGCTTCATGTGTATCGGTTTGACCCGGTGCCTGGCGGAATCTATGATGCAGGCAGCACATCGGTAGATCTTCTCTCAGTTGCCGGATTCATCTCCCGAAGAGCGTCACGAAGATGTAGAACAGAAGGCAGAGGACACAGGCGACAACTACGATCACGGCAACCAGGTCTGCGGGGCTCCCTGCCGGCCGTCGCTGCGGCAGTTGGGCCGGTACAGTCTTCTCTTGCCCGGGAGCAGCATCGGTCTGCGCTCCCCGAGGCTCACGGATCGCAAGGCTATGGAAACCGCCCGCCGCGATGACGACGAAGCGTACCGCGGGAGGCACATCGCACTGGGTGTAACCGTTGTGACCCCAGGCCACAACGCTGCCGTCTCGCGTCAAAGCGAGGCTATGCAGGCTGCCGGCGGCGACAGACACCAAATCCTGCCGCGGCGGCGCCTTGCACTGGCCCTCGCTGTTGCGGCCCCAGGCGGCGAGGGTGCCGTTGGACCGCAAAGCGATGTTGTGAAACGACCCGGCCGCAACATTAACGAAATCGTGGCCGGCAGGCACATCGCATTCGCCGTCCCCGCGGCTGCCCCAGGCAATGAGGGACCCATCCGCCTTGAGTGCCACACTGTGAGAATAGCCTGCCACAACATGGGTGTAATTACTGCCGGGCGGCACGCGGCATTGGCCCTGCTCGTTCCAACCCCAGGCCACCAGCGAGCCATCCGCAGCAATAGCCAGGCTGTGCCAGCTTCCCGCCGCCATCGCCCGAAAGCGCCGCTGGCGTGGGACATTACACTGTCCGCGCGAATTGTCTCCCCAGGCGATGATTGAACCGTCGGACCTCAGGGCCAGGTTGTGGTAGAGTCCGGCCGCGACAGCGGTGAAGCCGCCGCCCTGCGGTGCCCTGCATTGACCCCGGGTGTTCTCTCCCCAGGCCACAAGCTTACCGTCTGCGGTAAGGGCCAGATCGTGATAGCCGCCGGCGCACACGGCCACGTACTGCTCGCCCGGCACCGGGTTGTGCCCCCCGCGGGCGCGATCGCCCCAACTGACCAGCGGTCCGGGCTGGGCTGGGCAGAATGCCGCCGGCACGAGAACCAGCAGGCAAGACAGGATAAACGGCTGCACGGGAGACTCGAATCTCCGGCCCAGCGCCGATTTCCAGGCCATATCTCTTCTCGATCAGGCCGCCCATCCGTTCCGGCGGTCCCGGCCCACCTCATACAGAGGATGACCGGCACCTCTCGAACCGTGCCGACGGCCCTCACTGGCCGTCGATCAGAACCTCAGTTGCGCCCCGACGCCCCAACCGAGGGCGTCCGGCGTCACCTGGAACTCGGCTGTGACCATCAGGTGCCGGTCCAGTTCGAACCCGCCCCCGATATAGCCGCCCAGCCACGACTCGATACTGACGTCCCGCTTGCCCAACAACGGTGTCTCGATGTCTCCGCCGAGCCACTGGATCATGGGTCCACCGTACAAGACGAACGGACCCGGCCGCCAACAGGGACCCAAACCGACCTGGACCTCCTGCATGTCCAATTCGTACGGTTGCACCACGCCGAGGATCGTGCTCGTGTCCTCTGTGTGAAACCAGGTAAACTGTCCGACGATCCCCCAGGACAGGACCTTGCCCGGCTGCGCGGTGATCCGAGCACCAAGACCGCCGAGAATCTGCGTGTCGGTCTCGAATTCACCCTCATGCAGTTTGGCCGCCCCAACCATGCCGAAGATCTCCGCGCGGCTGGTGACCAGTCCCACCGCGACCCGACCCAGGCCGATGCGCTCCTTCAGATCATCAAAGAGGAGACCTCCCTCAATCTCCACGTCCTGCCTGCTGTCGGTATAACTGCCGCCGATGGCCCATTGACCCGCCTGCATTTTCGTCGTGGGCGGACCCAGGTAATTCATGCCGAGGGCGCTTTGACACAGGCCGGTCGCCAGCAGGGTCACAATGACTATTCGCTTCATGGCACATACCTCCAACGCAGAACTACTGTTTCTCCCGCCCGGGTTACCCCTCCGGGCACCGAACCACTGGGTCGCTTCTATCGGCAGCCTGTTCGCCGCAGTACGACCTTTGAGGTGAACCTCTGCTCGCGTGCGTCCATCGGAGCAGGACCCGAATGCTCCATGGGCACGCTTTCGCATCGACAGACCGTCCAACCGATCGGCACAGAATTGTACCGTATGTCGGCAGCAAACGCAAAGCCATCTATCACCTCACTTCCGGCCCTGTGAATCCCGCGCGGGTTGCCCGATCTCACGGTGTTCTGACCAGCGCCGGGACCGCCACCCTGACATGCTCCGACAGCTCCGGCCGGCGGTCCTGAATAGGCGGCAGATCGCGGATCGTAGTCCCAGGCCATCTCCTGCAGGATGGCCGCCCGGGTATTGACGGGCAGTATCGGCCATGCTTTGATGAGCCGTGCCGACCCGGGGTCCGTTGGGCTGTTCCCAGCGCGTGGTGTGCCGCTCTCTGTGCGGCTGACTTCCGACGTCGCTTTTCTTATCTTTGAGAAAGGGGTTTATTCGACTCCTCGTGGGTACTTCTTGTTCGCGGCGGCGGTCCCGCGAGCGACGAGACCCGGGCGCCGCCCACGCGCCGCGGTGGCCGCCAGGGAGAATCTTGCACGAATGGATATCCGCCTTACCGCCCTCACGGCGGCCGACCGCCAGCCGATGCTTGACCTGTTCAATTACTACGTCCGGCATGGCTTCGCCGCCTTTCCCGAGGAGCCGTTGCCGCTGGCGTTCATCGACCGGCTCCTGGATCTGGCCAAGGGCTACCCGGCCCTCGTAGCCAAAGACCCAGCCGGTCGCCTGCTGGGCTTCGGCCTTCTCCGCCTGCACAACCCGCTGCCCACGTTCGCCCACACTGCGGAGATCACCTATTTTCTTGCCCCCGACCACACGCGCCAGGGGCTCGGCACGCGCCTGCTGCAAACGCTCGAAGCAGGGGCACGCGAAAAGGGCATTCGCACGATCCTCGCCGGCATCTCTTCCCTCAACGAAGGCAGTCTCGCCTTCCACCGCAAGCACGGCTTCATCGAAGCCGGCCGCTTCCGCCAGGTCTGCACCAAAAAGGGCACCACTTTCGACGTCGTCTGGATGCAAAAGATGCTCTGACAGCCTGCCGCTGTTCATCACCAAAAGTGCCTGATCCTCTCGGGTTCTGATCCGTCTCGTTCTGGGGCTATAGCTTCTGGTATTGGGTCGGCTCGAAATTTGTCGCCATCGTCCATACGGCGGCTTGGCACTGCGTCACGCGAAAGACCACCAGCAGCTCGTACCCATGCTCCTCGACCCAGGGCTTCAGGAAAGGCCGGGCTTCCACGATCTCCTTCTTGAGGCCCATGTCCTCCACGATCTCGGCGATCCCGGCCACCCGCACTTGGGTGCCCTGGCTGTCGAAACACACTTCCACCCGTTTGTTCGCGAGGAGTTGCTTGGCGAGCGACTTGTAGTTGCCCGTGTGGAAGATCAGGCCGGTCGAATCGGCCCGGTACATCATCATCCCGCGCACCCGCGGCTGCTTCCCTTCACAGGTCGCCAGATGGCACACGGGATTGGCATTCAAGAACTCCAGAATCTGTTCTCGGGTCATGGTTTCTCCTTCATCACCAAAACCAGAGGAGTCAGAGGCGTCCTTACCACTCCGCGTGTCATGTCGGTGGTGAGAAGTACCAGTCCTTCTTGCCCCTCGTGTCGATCACGCAACTTCTCGTGAATAACGGGGAATCCCTCATCGCGCAACACATCCCCCATGTGGTGCTCCAACTCGCCGTAGCACAGTTTGTCAACCAGATTGTGCAAGCGGATAGATTTTACACGCTGGATGTCACGGCGAATGCCGAAGAAGTCTCGTTGCTCATCATCCCAGTCGATAGCGAAGTACGTCCGGAGAGCATCGAGATGAGTCATAAAGTGGATATAGTCGTCCATCAATTGGCCGTGGTAGCTGTTGACCCTCTGAATGTGCGGGAGCACCTCACGAAGTTTGTGGGCCAGTTCACGATAGGTGAGGCATTGCCAGACGGTACCGTCAGACAATTGGATCGTCGTTTTGTTGAGGGGCAAGAATGCGGGCCGGGCCAGACTTAGGAGCAAGAAGCTGGTCTTCTCCTTGTCTCGGACCGCCGCCGAATACTTCTCCAACTGCTCTCCCACGGGGAGGCTCTTCACTTTGTTCTCTATCACCAACTCCGCGCCGCCCGGGTACCGCAACAGAAGGTCGATGTTGTGCGATTCACGATAGACGCCGAGGCCTTCACAGATTCGCGGAGCGTGGCCCACAAAGGTCGCGAAGAGGCGTCCCACATGGTCGGGATAAGTCTCGCACAGCCAGGCAAGGAAGTTGCTGTGGAATAGCTCTTTGGACGCAAGCGAAAGCCAGAACAATGGTGACTGCTTCAAGCCATCAACAATCTGATCGAGTTCGTGGCTCATCCGCCCTCCGAGGCCTGATAGACCCGGCCGTGCTGTTGAAGCCATTCGACGTCGCCCTGTTCCGCATGCTCTTCGACGTCGCGCAGGAGTTGCGCAGTCTCGGCTTCGTAGCAGGGCTCGCTTGTGCCGTCTTCCGGGATGACGGCCTCAACCTCAACCGCCACTACGAAGTTCCGCGTCCGAACCAACCGCGTGCGAGGCACTCGTTTACCGGGAATCCTCCTTGGAATGCCCAATGCCCGTGAAGTCTTCGAGATCGGGGGGAATAGAAACCGAAGTAATCCGGCTCTCCCGTGGCGTCGATCACCAACGAGTATGGCAGTTCAATCATGCAATAACCCCTTATCGCCTCCATAATCAGCGCCGGCCGCGCCAATAGAAGGGACGTCGCTTGTGATGTGCGACCGCCAATATCCTGATTTCGTCCGGTCGGACCGCATAGACCAACGAGTAGGGGAATCTGGCGACAGTCCTCTTCCTGACGTGTGCCCGCACCAGTGGTCCCGCCTCGGGGAATTCCGAAATGCTTCGGATCGTGCGCTCGATCTCGTCAAGGAATTCGCTGCCGAGGCCGGGGCTGGCAAGATCGTAGAAATTGGCAGCCTCGTTAATCTCCGCCTCAGCCGCTTCATGGATTCGGACGAGACGGCTCATTTTCGGCGCGCCCGCGCGCGGTCAAGCACTTCGTCGGCCGGATAGGCCTGGGCCGCACCGCTACTCAGTTCCTCATCGCGACGAATGGCCTCGTCCAGCCACAACTTCTCGATTTCAGCCTCACTCAGAGTGTCTAAGCTGGCCAACAGCTCGCGCGCGAGATAGGCACGTGTCTGAGGGTCCAAGCGGAGGACCTCGGCTTTTAGTTCATCAATGCTCATAAGTACGGCTCCCAATCGCCACGGTGATCTTTTCCTGGTTCACATTCCCAAGAATAGCACGGCTGGCTGGGACAAGCAATGGACGCTCCCCTCGGAACGGGGTTTCTTTTGATTTGACCGGATGGGGGGCGTGGGGTAGACTTTGGGGGTGAGAACCGTCGTTTGGGCGGTCCAGTTCGGGTCTGTGAGGAGAAAAAACATCATGGTCCGGCACACGAATGTCACACGTCGAAACTTCCTGAAAACAACTACCGGTGTTGCCTTGGGGGCGGTCGCGTTTCCGTACGTTGTGAACTCCACGGCTCTCGGCAAGTCGGGGGCGGTCGCGGCGAGCGAGCGGATCACCGTCGGGTGCGTGGGCACCGGGCCGCAGGGCACCTACGACATGCGGAACTTCCTGAACCAGAAGGACTGCCGGGTCATCGGGATCTGCGACCTCAAGGCCCCTGTCCGCGAGGCCACGCAGAAGGTGGTCAACGATTACTACAAGAACCAGGACTGTGCCACCTATACGGATTACCGAGAGCTGATCGCTCGCAAGGACATCGATGTGGTCCTGATCGCGACGTGCGACCATTGGCACGTTCTCGTGGCGCTGGAGGCGGCTCGGGCGGGCAAGGATATCTACCTCGAAAAGCCGATGGGTCTGAGCCTGGCCGAGGACCAGGCGCTGCGGGCGGTCTGCCGGCAGTACGGCACACGGTTCCAGTTCGGGACACAGCAGCGGTCCGAGCGGAACTTCCGGTTCGCGTGCGAACTGGTGAAGAACAAGCGCATCGGTGAGCTCAAGACGATCAATGTCTGGTCGCCCGGCAGCTCTTCCGGCGGGCCGCGCAACCCAACCCAGCCGCCGGCCTGGATCGACTACGAGATGTGGCTGGGGCCGGCGCCGTATCACGTGTACACGCCGGGCCGGGAGTCGAACTCGTGGTGGTGGTTCATTTCGGACTATGCCCTGGGCTTCGTCGCCGGCTGGGGCGTGCACCCGCTCGACATCGCCCTGTGGGGTCTTGGGGACAAGCTCCCCGGTCCGCTCGAGATCGAGGGTAGGGGCCAGTGGCCCGATCCCAACGGGGTGTGCGACACGGCCGTGAACTGGGACGTGACCGGCAAGTTTGACAATGGGATCACTCTGAACTTCACCGGCTGGCCCACGCGCCCGGAGTGGACCAAGCGGTACGACAAGACCGAGTCGCACGGCACCGAGTTCATAGGGACCGAGGGCCGCGTCCTCGTGGACCGGGCCCGGATCCAGGCCCAGCCGAAGGAGTTGCTGGACATCAAGTGGGGTCCGAACGATACCGAGTTGTACCAGAGCAGCAATCACGCGCGCAACCTGCTCGATTGCGTTCGCAGTCGCAAGGACACGATCTGCCCCATCGACGTGGCGGTCCAGGCCGATGCGCTGTGCCAGATCAGCGATATTGCGATCCGGACCGAGCAGAAGCTGCGCTGGGACCCGACGAAGGAGCAGTTCGTCAACAACGACACCGCGAACCGTCGGCTTGTACGAGCGATGCGAAGTCCGTGGCGATTGTAGGCAGATATCAAGAATGAGACAGATGGTGGGCACAGCCCACCCTACAACAACGGTTGAGGAGAGAATCAGATGTGCAAGAGAATCGTGATTCTGCTGGCTGTGTGTGCGGTGTTCGCCGCCTGCTGCAACGCTCAAAGCAGCAAAGATGAGGGCTGGATTTCCCTGTTCGACGGCACTCTCAATGGGTGGAAGGCCAGCGAGAAGCCGGGCAGCTTCACCGTCAAGGATGGTGTACTCGTGGTGAACGGTCCCCGCAGCCACCTCTACTACAACGGCCCTGTCCGGCATCACAGCTTCAAGGATTTCGAGTTCCGGGCCGACGTCATGACGACGAAAGGCAGCAACTCGGGCCTCTATTTCCACACGCAGTTCCAGCCGGATGACTGGCCGGCCCAAGGCTTTGAATGCCAGGTCAATACGACGCACAGCGATCGCAAGAAGACGGGCGGGCTCTACAACGTCGTGGACGTGATGGATAACGCCCCCTCCCAGGACAACCAGTGGTTCAACTATTACATCAAGGTCGAGGGCAAGCACGTCATCATCAAAATCGACGGCAAGACCACCGTGGATTGGACCCAGCCGGACAACTATGTTCCGCCCAAGGGCATGCCCGGCCGCAAGATCGGCCAGGGCACCATCGCCATCCAGGGCCACGACCCCAAGAGCCTGGTCTATTTCAAGAACATCGCGATCAAGCCGCTGGACCCGATCAAGGCCGTAGTCGTTACCGGTGGGCATGATTTCGAGCACGACCCCTTCTTCAAGCTGTTCCAGGGCTACCAGGATCTTCAGTATGTCGAGGCCGCCCAGAAGGACCATAGCGAGCTATTCGAAGACATCAGCAACTGGAACTACGATGTCATCGTGCTCTACAACATGAGCCAGAACATCTCGGCGAAGCGACAGGCGAACTTCGAGAAACTCCTGGCGGACGGCGTGGGGCTGGTCGCGCTGCATCACGCGGAGGGCGCGTTCAACACGTGGGAAGACTACCGCCAGATCATCGGGGCCCGCTATCCGCTCAAACCCCAGCAGATCGACGGCAAGCAGTTCGCCACCGGCACCTACGAGCACGGCCAAGATATGAATATCAAGGTTGTCGACCGTGAGCACCCGATCACCCGCGGCCTGAGCGACTTCGCGATCCATGATGAGGTGTACAAAGGTATCTGGTTCGCCGGCGACAATCACGTTCTGCTGACGACCAACCATCCGAAAAGTGATGTGACCGTTTGCTGGACACGGCCGACAAGCGATAATCGCGTCGTGTTCCTCCAACTCGGCCACGATGCGGCGGCTTACGCCAATCCGGACTATCGTGAGCTGGTCGTCCGCTCGATCCGCTGGGCCGCCGGCGATTTAAACTGAACTGGAGCAGGAAGGAGAAACGTATGTCGTATGAAGTGAATCGCCGCAGTTTCATGAAGCAGTCGCTGGCCGCCTCTGCCGGGGGCGTGCTGGCCGCGAATCTGGGCCAAGCTGCCGATTCAAAAGGGCTGGCGATCAAGGTCGAGCCGGGCTCCAAGGCGAAGATCCCGATGGGCAAGATCGGCAAGCTGGAAGTCAGTCGGATGCTGTTGGGCGGCAACCTCCTGACGCACTACACGCACAGCCGTGACCTCAAGTACGTCTACAACCTCACCGCCCATTACAACACCGAGGACAAGATTCACGAGACGATGGCCATCGCGGAAGCCCACGGCATCAACACGCTGTCCATCCACAATCCGCCGGGGATCGTCTCGATGCTGAAGCGCTATCGCCAGCGCTACGGCGGCACGATCCAGTGGATCATCTGCCCCATCGCGGAGATCACTCCCGATATGAAGGCGTATGCCGATATGGCCAAAGAGCTGGTCGACGAAGGCACCGAGGCCCTGTACCTCTGGGGCGTCCGCTCCGATCCGCTCTGCGCCCAGGGGAAGATGGACCTGGTCCGCAAGGCCGTCGAGATCGGCAAAGATCTCGGCGTCCCCTCCGGCGTCGGCGCCCACGACCTCAACGTGATCGTCCAGTGCGAGAAGCACAACATCCCGGCGGACTTCTACATCAAGACCTTCCATCACCACAAGTACCCCAGCGCCCCAAAGCCGAACGAGCTGAAAGGTGCCTACAATGAGTGCCCCGGCTACTGGTGCCGCGATCCGCAAGGGACGATCGAGGTGATGAAGAACGTGACCAAGCCGTGGATCTCCTTCAAAGTGATGGCGGCCGGCGCGATCCCGCCCAAGGACGCCTTCCAGTACGTCTTCGAGAACGGCGCCGACCACACCCTGGCCGGCATGTTCGACTTCGAGATCACCGAGGACGTCAAGATCTTCAACGAGACGTTGGCCAATCTCAAAGGAAGAACCCGCCCCTGGCGAAGCTGAGGTTCTCCGGAGAATCGTCCAAGCGTATTGCCACAGAGGGCACAGAGAACACCGAGGCAGAACAGAAATTGCCTTTCTCTCTGTGCCCTCCGCGTTCTCTGTGGCAGACCCATCCATATCATGTTCGGGCTATCAATCTCTGATCGACCCACGGGGGACTCCTTCGGATACATGCATGGCTTCTCGCGCAGAAGTCAGGTCGTTGGCTTTGAGGAAAATGTCGGCCGTTTCTTTGCCGGCGAGGCCGAGGAAGACGCCCGTGTTCGGCAGGGCGAGGCAGCCGGTCAGGAGAGTGCTACGGCAGTTCTCCATCATCACGACCGGTGTGTTGGAATCGGCTCCCGGCGGGTCACGGCGGAGGTCGGTGAGGGTGGCCTTGGTGACACTGTGCAGGGACAGGGCGGAGCGGTTGAACTTGGTGAAAACCTCATCGGGGATCAGGACCCGTAGACCATTCACGGTCAGGCCGTCGAGGTTGGCCAGCGTGACGTAAGACGGCTGGCGGGCGAAGACTGTTTCGCGGCGGTCCTCGGTCTTCTCGGTCTTGCCGCCGACGTGCTTCTTGCGCCTGGCATAATCGGCGGCTCCATCGATTCGCATCGTGACATTGCGCAGCGAGACATTTTCGATCCGGCCGCTGGTCATACCCTGGATCAGGATACCGTTGTCGCTGAGGATCGAGATATCGGAGAAACTCAGAGCGCGGATCTTGCCGATACGCGAGTTGGCCTGGCGCTTCTCGATATCCACGAAGATGGGGTAGATGGAGTCCTTGAGGGATTCGTTGGCCAGTTCCGGCTGCCGGATCGTCTCGATGGTGCAGTTGGAGAAGCTGATGCGCTCGGCCGTGCCGCCGTCCTTGATGAACAGGCCCAGCCCGATCGTCGAATTGCGAATCACACAGTTGCTCACCAGGATATTGCGAAAGTCGCTGGGCGATTCGGTGCCGATCTTGACCGCCGTAGCGATGGATTCCAGCACACAGTTCGTCACGACGATATCTTCGCACGGGCGCCCTTCACGGGTCTTGCACACGATGCAATCGTCGCCCGCCACAATGGAGCAATTGGAGATCCGCACCCGCCGACAGGAGACGGGGTCGATACCGTCGGCGTTCACGCGATAGTAATTGTTGAGAATGCGCACGCCGTCAATCACGACGTCTTCGCACCGCTCCAAGTCAAGCGTCCAGGTGTCGCTGTAGCGGATGGTGATGTCCCGGATGGCCACGTTCGTGCAGCCGGTGAATCTCAGGATGCCGGCCCGCCAGTCCGGCCGGGGCCGCTTGTCGCCGCGTTTGCGCTGCAGGTCTTCCTGGCCGGTGCCGTGAATCGTCCCCCGCCCTCCGATCGTGATGTTATTCTGGTCCTGAGCCAGCAGAAAGGTATTGCCACGCTGGTAGTCCGCCTTGTCAGGGCTGACCCACAGCGTAGCGCCGGATTCCAGATACAGAGTCACGTGGCTGCGGAGCTGCAACTGCCCGCACCGGTAATTCCCGGCCGGCACGTAGACCGTCCCGCCACCGGCCTGGGCGGCATTATCGATGGCCTTCTGGATGACGGGTGCATCGTTGCTCCTCTTATCTCCTTGTGCCCCCAACTGGTTGACGTCCCAGATCCGGGCCCAGCCCGGGAGAGCCATCAACAGGATACTCGCTGCCAATAGAATGCTGGTGCGACCGAAGTGTCTCATGTTTTCTCCTTGCGTGGAAAGCACGCTCCAACAAGTTTGGGCGTGCCACCCAGCGTGAGGACAGTCTACAACGATGGGTGGCACGGACAAACTCGTTGGTCCGTGGCTCAGCCCAGGCGACTATTGTACCGCATGGATGTCGCCGCCTACAGGCGCTCCGTCTGCCGCCGCACCGCCGGATAGATCTCGCCGGGCTGGTGACAAATCTCATCGGGCCGGGCGGCTGTAATCTCGGCGACGCTGCCGAAGCCGTAGGTCACGCCGATGGTGCGGGTGCCGTTGCTCCGGCCCGATTCGACGTCGCGCGCCCGGTCGCCGATCATAACGGTGCGCCTCGGATCGAGGCAGCGCTTACACAAAACGAACTCGACCAGCTCGCGCTTCTCGTCGAAGCGGCCGTCCAGTTCGGGGCCGTAGACCTCGAGGAAGAACCGGTCCAGGCCGAAGTGCCGAATGATCCGGTCCGCGTACACCGTGGGCTTGGAGGTAACCACATAAAGCGGGTAGCCATCGTCCTGCAGTTGCTGCAGAAGTTCCGGGATTCCGGGATACACCTCATTCTCGAACAGGCCGACCGTCTCGTACCGCTCGCGGTAGTAGCTGATCGCAGTCTCGACCAGAGCCGCATCGTCGGCGCCGAGCAGGCGGGGAAAGGTCCAGCGCAGGGGCGGGCCGATGTAGCGCTGCAACTCGGACTTGCCCGGATAGGGTCGGCCGAGGCACTGCAGTGCGTGCTGGACGGACTTGGTGATCCCCTCGCTCGGATCGCTGAGCGTGCCGTCGAGATCGAAGAACAAGGCCAGAGGTATAGGCGCCAAGTTGGTCATTCCGCTACCACGCGAGCAAAAATTGTCTTACCACCGCCTCCCGGGCCTCCACGGCCAAAGGCGAAGGCCGGTCATTGTCCGCACTGGGCGCGGAAAGTCAAGATTCGAGTGCATCGAGGAGGACGTGGCCCGTGGTGTGAAGCTTCTCGGTCAAGCCGGCCAGAGCCTCCATGCTTCGGGCGGATTCGACCTGGCGGAGAATCTCGGCTAATTCCACCGCCCCGTCGAGCGTGTCGAGATCGTTGTTCTTCATGGTGGTCAAAAGGTGCTGGAGTCGGTTCGCCAGGCGCCGGCGGAAGAAATCGAGGTGGCGGCTGTCGAGGGCGCCGCCTTGGAAGGCAGGCGCAAACTCGTGGAAGGCGGTGCAGGCCTTCTGGAGGTAGAGCAGGACCATGCCCTTGGCCGGATGCCCCTTGGCCAGAATCCGCGCCCATTGCAGTTCCTCACCGCGCCAGTGCTCATCCTGGATCGTGGTGCGGTATTCGATATCGCGCATGCTGCCCTCCGGGATCGGGAGCCTTCTCGTGACAGAGTTTCCACGGGCGGTCGATCGATATGGCCACTGGGCCGTCGACGGCCACAGGCTCCCAGCATACCCGAGGCAGGTTTCACTGCCAATGGCGGATGTTCCGACTCGTCAGAGTCCTGCCCTCGGCGCGGCAGACCGCACACTGCTGGACCACCGTGCGGCACTCGGCGCAGGCGTAGACGGTGTCGCCGACGGGACCGCCGATGAAGACCTCCAACCGGTCAAGGAAGTCCCGGTCCACGGTCGAGACGGCCCCGCAGGTGGGACAGGCCATCTGCACGTAACCCGGCGTGCCGGCGGCCTGCGTTTGCGTTGGACGCCCGCAGAGGGGGCACATCGGATTGGTCGGATCGACGGCCGTCTCCCTTGTTGTCTGGCAACCGATAGATGAGAAGATTGTTGCAAGGCAGGCAATCGCGAAGATGCCGACGCGATACGCCTCGTGCCCCGCTTCGGGCAATGCCC
This sequence comes from Planctomycetota bacterium, assembly GCA_023481165.1. Classification (GTDB taxonomy): domain Bacteria; phylum Planctomycetota; class Phycisphaerae; order Sedimentisphaerales; family Anaerobacaceae; genus PLanc-01. The sequence goes on from JAMCWO010000070.1 coordinate 15,538, forward strand.
CGGTCGCTTTTGCTCCCATGACCCATCTCCTTAATTGGACACGGTCGCGGCGTAGATCAACGCCCCATGCCGAGCCCCGCACAGGCCTGCCCGGCTCGCGCGCGGCCTTTTCGGCAGAACCACCGCATGTCCATACTACGGCCCCCTGGAAAGGGGGTTCACCGAGCACCAAACACCGTTTGCCTTGATCGTCGCATTCCATTACACTAGGCGATTCCTGAACCCAATATGGCCGGAGTTCCGTTCAAGAGGAGACAGGGCCTATGGAATGTCAGAAGGCGAAAAACCTGAAGAACTGCGGTTGCACCTATCCCGGGTGCAATCACAAGGGCATCTGTTGCGAGTGCATCAGCTACCACTTGGCCTCGAAGCAGCTTCCCGGCTGTTGTTTCCCGCCCCATGCGGAAAAGACTTACGACCGCAGCTTCCAGGCCTTCGCCAAGGCCTGGAAACTGGCGTAGTGCTTACTTGTCCCGGTCGTAGTAGACGAAGTAATCGCCCTGGTGGTTGCTGGGGTCAGGACTGGATTACGCCCCCTGCTCCCCGATCGTGGTCAGGGAGCAGGGGCAACTATAGAGGTTGATCATGGCACTGTGTTATTCGTGTACACCCCCTCGCTGCGGGGGTTCTTCCGGTGTCATCTCCCGGCCGCCGGGATCCTTCAGGAACAGATAGGCGAGGCTTGTCTCGCTCTCCGAGCCGTTGAGGTTCGCGGCGAAGGCGTGCGGGTCGAAGAAGATGGCGGGCTGCTCCTTCGAATAGGTGATGATCGCATCGACCACGAAGCCCTCGGCCGGGTCCCAGATCCGCACGCCTACCGGCAGCTTGCTCTGGCGCAGCGCGTAGATCCGCACCCAGCCCGGACTGACCGCCGACTGGGCGTCGAAGACGACCAGCTCTTTGCCGATCCCGGCTTGCGTGTTCATCGCCGGGGTGATATCCACCAGCTTGCCGCCGGAGATGCTCTGGATCACCGTCTCGAAGGAGAATCCATCCGGCGTCGCGAGCATCCGGATGATGTCCACCGCCAGCGGATCGACCTCGACCTCGCGCCGCTGGTGCACGTCGAACGCATGGCTGACCCGTCCGTGGCGGGCAAAGATCACCTGGGGACCGATCCGCATGCGGATGTACCCGCCTTTGCCCATCCACAACTCGAACTGTTGCGGCTGGGCCAGCGTGCCTTCCTTCATGTAGATCGAGACATAGAAGAACGGCTCGAACTGAAACTGCTGGCTGACCTCGGCCCATGCCATGTTGCTGCCGGTCAGCAGGGTGCCGAACTCCCCGATCAGAATGATCAGGGCCGCGAAGACCAGCGCCGCGGCGCCCCACCGCACGGAACGGCTCTCGAACACCAGACCCCAATAATCCGGATGCCGACGCGCTGGACCCGCGGCGGCCTTGCCGTAAGCGTCCTGCATCTCCTGCAACATGCGTTCGTGCAGGGCGGCGTCGGCTTCCAAGGACGCCTTCCTCACGAATTGTTCTACCTCGTTTTGCGGTTTCACTGGGATACCTCACCGTTCAGCAAAGACCGGAGCCGGGTCAGCCCATAATGGTAGCGGCTCTGGACGGTTTTGATCGACGTTTTCTGCCAGCCGGCAATCTCTCGAAACGGCATCTCGCCGTACAGGTGCAGACTCACGACCTCGCGCTGCTCCGCCGGCAAGACCTCCAGCGCCCGGCAGACCAGGCCCAACTGTTCGCTGCAGATCAACTCGTGCTCCGGGCCGTCGCCGTCCGCGGCCAGCTCCGTCGCCTCGTCCGCGCGGTCCGCCTGCCGGCGCCGGTCCGCCTTGAGCGCGTTGCGGGCGGTGTTGGCGACGCAGGTCGCCAAGTAGCTCTTGAGGCTGCCGGTCAGTCGGAACACCCGTGCGGAGCCGGCGAACCGGACGAAGACATCCTGCACGATGTCCTCCGCCGCCGCCGCATTGTTCAGCAGCGACAGCGCCAGCCGCAGCAGATCGTCCCGGTACTTCTCGTACACCCGCGCCAGCGCCGTCCCATCACCGCGATTCAGCCGCCAGATTAGGAGTCGATCTTCCACATGCACCGAAAAGGTCCTTCTAAAGTTGACACCAATATAACAACTGGAAGGGCCGCTTTGCCTTATCACAATGGCTTCGTTTCGCACCATCGGCATCGGCTTGGAATGCTGGAATAATAGAATAGTGGAACGGTAGGGTATCTCCGGGACCGGCTCCGCGCCGGCCAATTGGCTTTGTTTCGCACGATCGGCCTTCCGCCAGGCCCATTGGTAGGGTGGGGCTTGCCCCACCAATTCCTCTGGGCGGGTGCAAATTGGGTTTGTTTCGCACAATCGCACCCGCGTCTTTCGATCCGCAGGCCGTGTCCCGCAGGGCGAATTGGCTTTGTTTTGCATAATCGTACCCGCGTCCTGACGACTCTTGCTTCCGCTTTCAAATCATGAATCGTAACTCATAAATCACTGCCTCCCTCTACCCTTGCTCCGTGTTGCACGAACCGTGGCGAAATTCTGTGCGCGCACAAGGCCTGAAAGTCGCGTAACTCCTTAGGCCGAAAGGCATAAAGAATTTCTTGCACACAGGGTGTTTTACCTTTTCAACTGTTGCAGAAATGTGGCCGTAAGCAGAACCTACCTCTCGCCAAAGCCTGCCCTGAGTGAGGCCGAAGGGGCGCAAAGAACGCCAAGAACGGGGGACAGTCGAAACCACGAAGGACATGAGGTGCACGAAGGGTGGTGGAAAAGAACGCGGTCATATCTGCCCATTGACTTCTTCGTACTACTACCCGTCAGAATCTTGTTCTCTTGCGCAAATTTCGGACCGGGGTCTTGCGTTTAGCGCCTGGAGGGCTACCAGCAGGCTTGTCGTTGCGCACACGGCATCTTGAGGCGGATACTGTTTGCCCCGGGCGTCTTCTTGATCCTGCTGGTAGCCGCCAAGCGAAAAACGCGTTTGGTTGCGGCCGAGGGCCGCGCTGGGCTCTTCGCGCTCTTCGTGCTTTCAAGCTTTGGGTTACGGCTGAAGACCGCTCTGGGAGTCTGGAATCAAGCCCTGGGACATTGACACCGGGGACTCCTCGTGCGCGAGCCCCCCGGGCGTGCCACGTTCATCGAGGGAGACGAGGAGTTCATCTCGACGGGCACCATCGGGGTCTCGAACGGTCTGCTTCATGAGCAATGGCATTTTGGTGCGTCTCTATCATTCCCTCCAATCATTCCCCATTATGCCTATTATGCCCATTATTGCTATCGCCATTCTTCCCATTCTCCCCACAGGCTCTCCGGCAGGTAGATGGGACCCGCGTTTCCCGAGACTGGGATGAGCGGACGCCTACATTCTCAACTATGGTAAATACAAAATCAGCTCGGCGGCAAGCTCGTCGCGACGCCAGGATGATGGTGCGGTATAACCCGTTGGCTGCAAAGGGTTTATGGTAGTTTCCACAGGGTCCCATCAAAACAGCATAAGCTGACACTGCTCCTGCCTGCTGGCACGCCATTTGCACGTGATAGCCACATCAACTTCGGTGGCTGCGACGCAGCGACCGGTGCCCCTGGCGACCCCCGCGAAGACATTCACAGGTTGGCGCCAAACTGATGGAAGAAGGCGGAAGAACGAAATGCAGGCCATGAGGCGGTTGGCAAGGGCAGACGGGGGCTGCGGGTCTCGGGTGTTCCGGGAGGGGGGAGAAATACAATACTACATTCCGGGAGGGAAGGAGAAGAGACAATGACAGAGAGACTCACGCGTAAGGAGCTTCTGACCAGATCGGCCAAGTGCGCGGCAGGCATCGTGGCCGGCGGAGCAGCGATCGACGTGCTGCTGCGAAACAAGAGCATTGGCGCCCCCGCAGCGCCGGCTTGGCCCTGGCCGTACCAGGCGTTGGACGTCGAAAAGGTACGAATCCTCGGCCACGACCTTTATTACGACAGCGCCAACGGGGGAGGCTGCGGATATGGCGCCTTCGGCGCGATCCTTCAGGCGCTCAAAGATGCCGTGGGAGACCCCTACACAACTCTTCCGCCTCAGCTTATGTATTTCGCCCTGGGTGGTGCCGCGAGCTGGGGAACGCTGTGCGGCGCGCTGAATGGCGCATCGGCGGCCATCTCTCTGGTCTGCGACAAGGCCTCGTGCACCAAGCTCGTCTCGGAATTGATCGGGTGGTACACCCAAACGAAGCTCCCCAGCGCCCTCAGCAACGAGTGTGCGGTGAATAACGCGTACGGAGTCAACAAGGTCAGTGAGACGCTGGCGCAGAATGTGAGCGGCTCGCCGCTTTGCCACGTTTCGGTGAGTTTGTGGTCCGAAGCCGCCGGAGTTGCGACCAACGATCCCAAGCGCGCGGAAAGGTGCGCCCGCCTGGTCGGCGATACGGTGGCGTATGCCGTGCAAATCCTGAACGATCATTTCAGCGCGAAATTCGTGGCCGGCTACGTCCCTCCCGCCGACGTTGCTATTTGCGAAAGTTGCCACACACCCACGGCCACCAACCCGCCGAGCACAAACGGTAAGATGGAATGCGTGCAGTGCCACGAGGCCCCTCATCGGGAGAATCTTGCCACGCCGACGGGCAACTGAGGGATAGGAGATAGGGAGCGGCAGCCTCTCGTCGGCGAATAGCTGCTAATGCAGGACCTGACCCCGTGTGCCCCCCGGAAAAGAGAAGAGGCGGTTCAGGGGGCGGGAATGGTGGGACCTTTCCACGCATCGGGAGCCGCCCCATCTCCCGGGCCTACCCGGAGTCTGTGCCTGGCGACCCCTGAGTCGTCAGGCACACCCTGACCGGCATCAACAACCCGGGATGTGCGAGCGGAGGAAAGGAGTCACACGGAGCGTCGTTTGCCTGAGCTGATCACGAACTGACCGGCCGAGCGGTCGTTGACGACGATCGTGAACATCGAGTCTTGCCTGCAACCGGTGCGGCAGGCGGCTTGGACCGCGGTGAGGTTCTCTCCCAGGGCCGTGAAAGTACGCTCCGAGCTGTCGTCCCTGGTATACACGCCATTGGCGTCGGGACCCTGCTGGTTGGCTCCCTTCGTGAGAAAAGACTTACTGAGGTTGCCCTCGATCATGTATTTCGAGCCCTGCTCCGAAGCCACCGTCGGGCTGCCCGTGAGAATGCGTTTCGCGGTCTTCTCGCAGTCCGCCTGTTTGCCTCGGATGCGGACTTTGACACCCTTCTCGATGAACTCTATGGTGACTTTCTGCCCCAGGGCGGCGATGGCATCGGCCCCGGTGATCTTCTCGAATCCACCTGCCGGTGCTGCCGCGGCGGGCGCGACCTCGGGCTGCGGCTCCTGAGCCGTTGCCTCCGTCGCGCTGGGCTCGCCTGGACTGCGGAGTTCACCCCGGAAGACGAGTCCGTGCTGCCCTTCTTCGGAGGTCACGCTGCCCGGGCGTCCGACGAGGTGTGCCACGCGCGTCAGCAGCGTATTCGGCGTGTCGCTCTGCGGTACGAGCTTGAAGCGGCCGTCCGGTTTGCGATCGAGGACGAGCGAGCCGGACTCCTGCGGCTCTCCGGCGTAGATCCCCCAGACGATGACCCGACCGGTCTTCGCGACGGTGACAGGATTGCCCCGCGTGACCATCGCGCCGAAGGTCTCCGCGAGCTCACGATTGGGACTCGTGATCCAGGCGTTGTCTTTCTCGATCAGCAAGAACGCATGACGCTCGCTCAGCGGACGCTGGAGCGCCGCTTTGCTCTTCGGTATCTTCACCTTTTCTGCCAAGCTCCAATGACTAATAACAAAACGGATAACCGACGATAGAAGAAACTGTATCGCCAGGGACATCGAGAATCCAGGAAAAAATGGAGACTAGTCATCCATGCCTGCAGCACCAACAACCAAGGCCGAGCTTCGCCGCGCGGCTGGGTACTCTTGGTTGGGCTGGGGCTATTGCTGACGCCGCAGGTCGTCCGGGTGGGCATTGATGAAGCCCTCGGGCGGCGGCAGGAACGTGTCCGCCGGGAGTTGGGCATCGTAGACGAACTGGTCCATGATGATGGTGAACGTCCGAGTGGCATCGCCGGTGACTGGGCGGCCCATTTGCTCGATCCGCACCGGCAACCGGGTTTGCGTGTCGAACCAGATGTGGTCGATCCACGTGTCGGGATCGCTGCCGTCGGCCACTTGGCCGGCCTCGTCAATGGGCGCCAGCCGCGCGCGGGAGCGCTGGCGATAATGATCCCGGGCCCGATTCGCCACCGCCGTTGCCAGGTACGCCCGCAGCGTACGCCGCAGGCACAACACCGGTGCGGTCCGCGCGAGGCTGATGAACACCTTCTGCACGACATCCTCGGCACTATTCGGGTCGTGCAGGAGATGGGCCGCCAGCGTCACCAGATCGCCGTCGTACTTCTCATAGATCCGGCATAAGGCGTCCTTGTCGCCGCGTTTCAGCCGCCGCAGAAGTCTTCTGTCTTCGAGCATCACGAACCTGCCGGCACGTTTCTTGACAATCGACCGTCATCCATATGACGATACCAACAGTGATTTTACTTTGAGCAGGTTCTTTCGATGAGGAGAATTGTTGTGGCTTGTCATTGCGAGCGCAGCGACGAAGCAATCTCCCACCCGGGGGGTTGAGATTGCTTCGTCGCTGCGCTCCCCACAATGACATTTGACGCCTTGAGATGGTTACTTACTGGCCCAGAGGCGTGTAGTCGCTGGGGATGTTGGGCTCGAAGACGGAGGCGGGCACTGCCTCGGACCACTGGAATTCCATGAGCCAGTGGACGGTCTTGCTGTCCGCCGTGCCTTCGATCTCGATTCGGACCGGTAGCTCCGTTTCCACATCCACCCACAGTCGGCCGATGCCGTTCGCCAGTTTGCCCTGTTTGAGCGGTGGGTCCGTCACTTCGATCCCCTCGACTTCAATGCCGTCGATAACAGAGCGGCCCAGCTCTTTGTACGGGCGCGCCAGAAAGCGTTGGATGTACTCGGCGGGGTCTTCGTATTCCTCGGGCATCTTGTCCCGCTGTTCCGGCGGCAGGGGCATCTTGGACCATTTCTTCTCCCTCGGGATCACCATGGTCATGGTGTCGGACTCGGGCGCGACATACCAGGAGATCACGGTGCCATTGCCGTTGATGTCCATCCGGAAGCCGTACTGCTCCGAGAGGTAGAAGGTGAATTGGCCTGTGTGCTGGTCGGAGGGGCTGGCGTCATCCTCTCCACGGACGCCGATGGTCAGTCGAAACATGAAAGTATCCATGGTCTTGATGTGGTCGGGGATGGCGGCCCAGGCCACGCCGCTGCCCTGCGGGCCGTTGAGCAGATTCCAGCCGAACAGCCCGGCAAGGACCACTGCCGCCGCTACCGCCAGCTTCGTAAATGAGCCGATCATAATCGTTCTCCCTGTCGTTAGAGGTGTTGTCGTTTGTGTGTCGGCCAGCGCTCTGTCGATGTCGGCGTGGACACGCTCATCCAGACTGCCGCTGGCCCTCACGTGCAACCGTTTGATCCAGGGATCGACGCTGTTCATAATGGAGCCTCGGAATCGAGCATTGACCGCAATTTGTCCACGGCGTACCGGTAGCGCCCTTGCACGGTGTTGATCGAGACGCCCTGCGTCCTGGCAATGGCGGCGAACCGCAGGCCGCTGTGGGAGCGCAACAGCAGCACCTCACGCTGCTCGTAGGGCAGTTGCTGCAACGCCTCAGCCAATTGCCCAAGTTGCTCGCCGAAGATTGCCGCCTGTTCCGGCGGCGGGTCCTCACGGGCCATCTCCGGCACACTATCCAAGGGCATGCTATGACGCCGCCAGACGGCTTTGTTGACGTTGCGGGCCCGGTTGGCCACGCAGGTTGCCAGATAGCCCTTGAGGCTCCCCGTCAGCCGGAACCGTTCGGCGGAATTGAGGAACGCGATAAACACATCGTGCACGACGTCCTCCGCCAGGCTGACATCCAGCAGCAGCGCCGCCGCCAACGACACCAGGTCGTCTTTGTACTTGTCGTAGATGCGGTGCAGGACGCTCCTGTCGCCGCGATTGAACCTCAGAATCAGGTACCTGTCTTCCAGCATCGGACGGCCGCTCTCATGGAACCATCGGTTCTCGCCTATATAACAACGTCGCCACCCGTTCTCGTATAGAAGGATTCCCGGACAGACTCAGAAATCAAGTGGCATGGGCAAGATGCCCATGCTACTGAAACGCCTTGCGGCGTCACTACGAGCGGGAGCGCATGAAGAAGGCCGGGGCTTGGCCCGGCCTTCGTGCGACCGCTCTGGTATGGTTATCCGCCCGGTCTGGGGCGGGGACGATCTGTCAGAGTTCCCTTTCCGGGCGGGGTTCCGGACGAGGCTCCGGTCGGGGCTCGGAACGAGACTCCGACCTGGATCTGGTCTCGGCCCGGCTGCGCTCGGCACGCCGCGGCTGGGCATCCTGGGACCGGATGCTGATCGAACCGACATTCGCCTTGAGAGAGACCTCTCCTTCGCCGTCGCCAATCGTGCCGGAGGCGCTGCTGCCCGTGGCGACACCGCGCGGCTTCGCGACGTTCAGCGGAAAGTCGCTCCGCACCGACCCCAGGGCCGCCTTCGCCTGCACCTTTGCGGAGAAGTCCCGCGGGGCGAAGAACCCGATGCTACCGACATCCGTGGTCAGATTGACTTGCCCGGCGAGGTCGGTCGCCTGAATGGAGCCTACTTTCGCCGAAGCATCGATGTCGCCCCGGAGATTCGTCAGGTGGATACTTCCGACCGCATCGCTGACCTTGAGCTGAACCTTACGGGGGACCGTGATATCCAGCGTGACCTGATAGTTGTAGCCTTCCCGCCGGTTTTCCTGCTCAGGTTTCGTCATGGAGATCCGGGTTTTGCCGTCCGAGGGCGTCACGACGAGCTTGATCTGATCGGCGATCTGCTGGGCCTTTTCCTTGGTGTCGGCCTTGGCCTTGACGGTGGCGAGAATCTTGCAGCCCGGCTCATCGCCGCCACGAATGTTGATCGAGCCAACTTCGTTCGCCACCTCCAAGAGTTGTCCCGGCGCCAAATCGACGGTCTTTTCCAGGTGGGACACGGCCTCCTCCCGGTTGTCCTTTACCTTCGGAGCGGCCGGCGGCGAGACCACTGGCATGTGAACTTCCGGAGCGCCGGGCGCGCCGGCGGCCAAGGCATGGCCCGGATAGGCGGGCGGCATGGGCGGCATCGCGGGCATGGCCGGCATAGGGGGCATCGGCGGCATCTCACGAGTCTCGGATTCGCTCTCGGAGCCGCTCACAGCCGCGGCCTGGCGCCGGCCGAATTCCTGGCCCCATTGCTCCATCTGCTTGCCCCATTTCTCCATGTCGCGTTCCCAGTTCTTCATCGGCTCGCTCTGTTCCCACTGCTCCCACTGCTGAACTTGCTCCCGAGCACGCCGGACCTGTTCCCGCGCTTCCGGAGGCATCCCCTCTCGGTCGCCCGGCGCTCCGCCGCCTCCGGCTCGCGCTCTCTGCGCTCGGCCTCTGGTGCCTTCGCGCCCTGCCCGCGGCTCTCTTTGGTCGGCCCGCATTTGATGCCGCTGTTCGGCCAGGGCCTTAAGCTGGTTCTGCAGGTCCTGCTCCTGGGCCTTGAGTCTTTCGAGTTGCGCCTGCAGCTTCTCGATATCCTGCGACACTTGATCTTGGGTCCGCCGGTCATCTTGTTCGACGCGGACCGGCGCGACTGCCTCGACGTTGACGGGCACGGCTTCTTCGGTGTTGACGCGTGTGACTTCATTCGACGCCGGCTCCTGTCCCTGCGCCATGGGGAGCACGCAGGCGAACATCACCAGGGCGATAGTTGCTACGATGGCACGTTTCATAGTGCTATACCTCCAGGTTGGCTTCGTGAGCCAATTCAAACGGACTAGTAGGTGGTTGGAATCTTCAAACAGGCCCAGCAGGCCCAGGCCCGGCTCGACGGACGTGGTGAGCATCCGCCGGGCGGTCTCCAGGAGCGTCTGGCGATAGGCCAGCGTCCGCTCCCGCAGGAGCTCCGCCACCGTCCCATCGCACGACAATTCGCGCAGATGGTGCATGTGCCGGCGTACAAGCCATAACAGCGGGTTGTACCAATAGACGATCTGGAGCAGCATGTAGAGACTGTGCATGGCCAGATCGCCCCGCTTGATGTGCGCCAGCTCGTGCAGGAGCATGTGCTCGGTGTCCCGGCGTGACAGCTTGCTCAGATAGCCTCTCGGCATGAGCAATACCGGCGCCAAGACCCCGAACACGGCCGGGCTGGTGAGCCGCCTGGTCACGGCGACCCTCGGAATCCGGCGCAGTCCCAGACGCTTTGCGCAGTCGGCCAGGTGATTGTAGAAGGATTGCGGCAGAGAAGCGGCTGCCGCCTGATACCCTTGCCGGCCGGCGACGCTATGCAATCGGAGAAAGAGCCATATTCCCAGGATCAACGTTCCCAAGGACCAGATGGTCAGGGCATAGAACTGCCAGATAAGCCCAACAGAGGCCAGAGGACGGAGGACAGAAGACGGTATCTCCGTAGTCTGTTGGGTGGCAGCCTCAAGCGCAGCTTGGGGATGGCTTTCCATGCTGAGGGACAAGCCATCGCCCAGATCCTCGATCTTGACGATGCCATTCGCGGATGTCGCAAATTCTCCGGATTGTGGGCTGGCGACGAGGCCAAGATTTGAAATCTGCGATTCCAGATGTGCAATCACGGCAGATTTCTCGCTCACCGCCGGTTTGTCGGAATTCAGCCATTGCAGAACCTGTGCGACTTTCGGCTGCAACTCCGGGACGATACTGCTCGGCAAGGACCAACTGGGCGGCAGGAGGAGCTTGACCAGGATGAGCGACCACAAGGCGTACCGCAACTGCGGCCAGGCCCACTTGCGGATCAGCAGGTCGATGCCTGCGATCACCAGGATCAGCAGGCCCACCTGCCAGAACATGGACGCCGTCCAATCCCACCAGAGGCGGGCGATGTGGTTCAGTAGCTCGACCATGGCTATTCCCCCTTATCTTCCGCTTCGCTTTCCAAAATCCTCGCCAATTCCTTCTTTTCCTTGGCCGTGAACTGCTTTTCCTCGGCCAGGAAATGGACCAGCGGCCCAATGGCCCCATCGAAAGCCTGGTCCAGCAGGGACCGAAAGGCGTTGAGTCGGGCCTTTTGCTGCGACACCAGCGGCTCGTAGACACTGGTGTTGGCGTGCTTGGCCTCGGTTACAGCCTTTTTCTCTACCAGTCGGGTCAAAAGGGTTTTTATTGTGGTGTAGGCCCAATTCACTCCGGCCGGCAGCCGGTCCATCACTTCCCGCGCGGTGGCCGGGTGCTTCTGCCACAACGCGTTCATGATCTGCCATTCTGCTTCTGTCAGCTTCATTGCACTATTCCTTCTACAATCGTAGAAGATTCTACTACATCCGTAGAAGGCGCCAAGAGAAAAACGAGAATTTTCTCCAAAATTTCTTTACGGGCGGAATTGTCTCTTACCTAAGTCCTTTTTTAGAAAGGACTTGGATATGGTGCAAAAAAGTGAATTTTTTCGTCTTTTGTTCCCTACCCATGCTGCCGTGCTATAATACAGGATAATAAGAGCGAGGTCCCGAGGACTGGCCCCCCCCCTGGATGCGGAACTTCAGGGACTATTGAGCAGAGCACACTGGCGCCTACAGGAGGAAGGGTAGTACGCCGCACAAAGGCCGGAAGGAAAGAAGGTGAGAAACGGAAGGGCGGGATGGGAAATCCCTGCCTTCTTCCCTTCTCACCTTCTTCTCTCTATGCTCCGCGCCTCCGCTCGGAGCGCGAAGGGTCCGGATGATCTGCGGGCTATGTCACAGGAGCGGCACCGGGACGTTCTCCAGGACGAAGCGCAGCTCCTGCTGCGCCGGCTGGAGAACGAGGGTGAAGCGGAACATCGTGGCCGTGCCACAGATATTGCAGTTGCCGCTGCCGTGAGCGGTACCGATCGTCACGTCCCCGGACCCGCCGCCGCTGGACCCACTGGTAAAGCCGCCGCCTTGGTCCAGGATCGACTTTCCCTGGGGATCGAGGACATCGAGCTTCGTGAGAATCACCTCCGGGGTGGGGTCCTTGGTCCACAGCGCGATGGCGGCGACGCCGGCCCACCAGTCGACCTTGCTGCGGCTATACCGGGTCGACAGCTTATAGTCAAACTTGCCGTTCTCCGCCGTGATGCTGTCCACCTTGATCTCCAGGCCGGGTGCCAGGGTGATCCAGTCGGTGGTCGGGCGGAAGGGGACGTCTACGGTCTTCGTCTCGCCGACGACGAGGGCAAACATGGACCACTCGACCTTGCTGAGCACCAGCGGATAGGGACGGTTGGGGTCCATGGGTATCTCCACCGCCACATTGTAGGGCTGGAGTTCGGAGACCCATTGGCCGGCGACCATCTTCTTGAGGGTGCGGGGCGTCCAATAGAAGTGGCAGTAGTTGCTCGAAAGGGGCTTGCCGCTGTAGACCTCGCGGCCTTTCTCATCGAGCACCAGAGTCTTCCTCTCCGACCAATCGAACCCGATCACCCCGTTGGGGTCGAGGACATCCACCCGGGCGGCGATCGACAAGGACCGGTCCGGGAGCTTCTTGCTGGCGGGGTTGTACAGCTTCGACATCGACGTCAGGGACTCCCAAGTCGCCACAAAATGTGCGGCCGGGTCCCACACCTGGTTGGGCTCCGCTGGGGGTGCGGCGGGTAGCCCGTTGGGATCGTTCGGCTCGCCCGCCGCTGTGATGCGAATGTTTCCATACATCCCCGGCACCGGCTGCCCCGCGGCCGCGACGCTCGCGCCCAGAGCGACCACGATCAGACTGATGATGCTGGTTTTCCTCATGGTCGTACCTCCTTCAAGATCTCGAGAATGGTTCGTGAATCTCCCGTCGCCTGTCGACGCCCCCGCTATCCGTCGCTCATAGTCGTTCCTCCCTTCTGTGACTGTCCGCCACCAGCGCTGAACCGCTTTTCCCCGGCACCCGACCTGCCACAGTCCCAGTCTGTGACCGATGGCCTGCGTTACACTCTCTTCTCGATATAGGACACGCCGCAAGGGCCCAATTACAGAAATCCGCTGCCCGGCTCAATCTCTCCTATTAAGTCTGGGATCGGCCCCTTTCGTTACACAGTTTCCTGTCGCAGAAATCCGCCGACTCTCAGGACACGATCAATAGTCTCTGAATCTCCGCATCCAGCGAGGCCAGTTCTCCGGCTTGACGCCGCCGGCTTTGGTCCAGCGGCCGGCGCGGTTGAACTCCGTGTACCAGTTCAACGTCCAAAGCTCCTTGAGGCCCACTTTCCGCACGGACCAGTCGAGGAACAGGCCATTGATATACTCGTTGTGGCGATTCAGACAGAAGCTCTGGATCCCCAGGCCGCCAACGTCAGGCCGCATCGGCGGCGACCACATGTCAATGGGATCGGAAAAGGGCCTCATGGCATCCAACAGGACGGGAATACCAGAGCGGCCCCGCAGCGACAGAATGTTGAAGTCGAGTCGGCCGTCACGCAACATGGGAGCGTCAATGAAGAACCGATGGAAACCTGTAAACAGCCACTGGTTGAAACCGTAGCTGCCTCGAAACGCCGGAGTGGGGCTCGTGATCTCCCAGGCCTCGAACGCCGAGCCTTGTGCCCACTCGAACTTGTAGGACCGTCCAAACCAGCTCACGCCGCCAACCCCGCCGCCGGAGCTTCCCCTGCCCGAGGGTTGTGCAGCCATCGGGCAACATACAATGTCCTTGGTGCGGAAGCCGTGCAGGGAGTCGTCTGACCCGTTGGGATCCTTATTGCTGATGAATGCGCCCCGGAGCAGCCACAAGGCGTCGATGCCGCTCATCGTGGCGGGGAAGCGCCCCTGGTTGTCCTCCGTGTAGGCGGCCAGGGCCATGCCCCATTGCCGCAGGTGGGATTGGCACATCATCGTTCTGGCCTGCCTTCGGACCCGCTGCAGTGCCGGGAACAAAAAGGCCATCAGTAGAGCGATGATCGCAATAACCACGAGCAACTCAATGAGGGTGAAACCCGCAGGGTCACCTCCCGCCGACTCGCCCCGGAGTCGGGCGTGCCTTTGCCGAAACACTGCGGTTCGCCTGCGGACCATGGTTTCGTTCCTTCCCCAGTGGCATAGTCCACCCGGAGCGCTTTCGGTTCTTTCTCCCCTCGTCTCTATTCCAGGTAACCCATCGAGATCAGCTTCACCTCCTGCGCGGGCGTGACGAGCGCGAGAAGCTGCCGCCGGGCCTCTTCGAGTTCGGCGCGCCGCTGCTGGCGGACGTGGCGCAGGGCCTCAATGCGCTGGTGAAGCTGCGCGGGATCGGGGTTTCCCATCTCGAATGTCTCGGCCAATCGTTCGCAAGCCTCCTCGCTTTCGCTCAGCGCATCCGGGCTCTTGTCGAGTGAAGGCCGTTCCCATTGCCAGCCCAGGGCGATATCGTCTACCTTCTTCTTGATCGGCCCCGGGATCCGCATGTCGAACTTGATGGTCCCGCTGGCGACCGCCTGGCCGCGTCCGCTTCCAACACGATGGGCTTCCATGCTAATGTCGGGTCGGTTGGGGTCTTTAGGGACGGCGGCGGTTCTCGTCGTGGCCGAGTACTGCGCGGATGGCAAGGTACCGAACCTGCCGGACCCGCTGGACCCACTGGAGCTTTCGGAGGTAGTGCCCACCCCGGCTGTGACGGAGAACCAACCGGAGGCTTTCGCCATACTATAGGCTCCATCCGGCGACTCCACGAGCGACTCGGCCTGGTAACTGGTGGACCCGGCGATCCAATAAATCGAGACATCGACATAGGGCGAATCTTTGAGCCGGTGGATCTTCTCCAAGCGTGGCTTGATCTCTTTCCACTGTTCGGGCGTGGCGCCCAGCGCCTCCTGCCAGACCTCGTCCGAATACTCGCCGGCCACCTTCCTGATGGCCTTCTGGCGCTCCGCCGCCTTGCGTCGCAACTCCTCCATCCGCTGCTGTTGCTCCTTGTCCCGCTCCTGCTCCCGCTCCTTCGTCCGCTGCCAAAACTCCCGTTGGCGTTGTACCGTCTGCCGCCGCTGCTCCTCCTTCCGCTGCTGCTCCTCCTCTCGGCGCTGCCTCTCCTCCGGGCTCAGGGTTGGCCACAACTCCTGCAGGCGTTGGCGTTCCTGTTTTTCGACGCGTTGATTGAACTCCTCTTGCCGTCGTATCATCTGCTCGCGCTGCTCGTCCACACGCTGCCGATACTCCTTTTGGCGTTCCTGCGTTTGCTGCCGCGCAGCCTCTTCTGGGGATTGGGGCTCCTGTGCCTGAGAAAGCGACGCGCCCGGCAACGTACACAATAACAGACATGAGATTATGCTCGGTGGCGTGGTTGCTTTTCTCATTACCGCATTCTCCTCTCAGTCGAGATACCCGATCAGGGCCAGCTTCGCCTCCTGTTCCGGCGTGACCAGCGCGCGGACTTGCTGCTGCGTCTCCCGCAGCTCGGTCCGCCTTCGCTCGCGGATCTTGCGCAGGACTTCCATGCGCTGGCGGACCTGCGCGACATCGGGATTTTTCAATTCCATCACATCGAGCAGTTGCTCACAAGCCTTGTCGCCTTCGGTCAGTCTGTCGGGGCCTTTGTCGAGGGAGGGTCGCTGCCATTGCCGGCCGAGGTTCACGTCGCCTACCTGCTTTCGGACCGGTCCGGGGGTCTGCACGTGAAGATTGGCGCCGCCTTCGGCAAAAGACCGGCCGGAGCCGCCTGCCGTACCGGATCGGGTGGAGCTGTCGGAGGTGGAGTTGACCCCGCGCGTGGCCGAAAAGCCGCCGGAGGCATTCGCCGTGCTGCGGCCGCCATCGGACGTCTCCGTGAAAGCTCCGAACTGATAATTGCCGGAGCCGCCGACCGCGTAGATCGAGATGTCGAGGCACGGCAGGTTCTTGAGCTGTTTGATTCTGGCCAGCTTCGGCTGGATGGCCTGCCACTGCTCGGCCGTGGCGTCCAGGGCCTGCTGATATGCTTCCGCAGAGTACTCATCCTTGATCTTCTGCATCGCCTCGTTCTGCGACTGCCGCTCCCGCATCTGGCGCTGGAATTCCTGCTGTTGCTGCTGAAACTGGCGCCGCTGCTCTTCCATCTGCTGCTGGAACTGGGCGGGCGATTGGAGACCGCGTCCTTGAGAAAGGGACCGGCCCGGCAGTGCGGACAGCAGCAGGCACAGGATCAGGCTCAGCGAGATGATCGCTCCTTTCATGGCAGGCTTCCCTTCTCAGTACGTGAACGTTTTGGCCCGCTGCTGGAACTGCTCGAAGCTCAGACCACCCTTGGCGAAGGCGTCGATGTCGGCCTTCTTCGCCTGGAGGGTCAGGACCGTGCCGGCGGCAGTCGGCGCGGGATTTGGCGGCACGGCCGCGGGGCGGCCCCGGCCGACCGTCGTGCCGCTGGAGCGGGTGCGGGAATCCGCATAGGTGCTGCCGCCGCCGGGACCGAACGAGCTGCCGGCGCCGCTGTAGCTGCTGCCTTCGAAGGACAGGCCGCCCCGACTGGAATACGATCCGCCGACACCGGCAGGGGACGGCCAGCCGCTCGGCCCATTCTGCGAGATCACTGTCAGGATAATCAGCTCGTTCGGCCCCATGTGGCGGATGTTGGCGGCGTGCTTGAGCGATTGCAGCAATTCGCCCTTCACCTGCTCCAGGGCCGGTCCCGGCAGGTCGCGTTTGCCGCGCGGCGCGGGTTTCGTGGGGGAATAGAGCTTCTGCCGGGTTCGTTGCCAGATCGGATCGGCAGCGCTTTGACTCCCTGCGCCTTCCGGGGCCGGCGGCAGCGCGGCCGGTGACAAGGGGAAGTCGACCCTCAGCACGAACACGGCGCCATGCTCCTGTAGGTAGAGCGCCTCGGCGGATCGGTCCGCATCGCCGAAGTAGTCCCCGTAATCGATCAAGGCGCCCTGGATCAGCCGCGGCTCGTGGAGCTTGTCCCGCAGAATGTGCAGCATGACCCGCATGTCCTCACTCGTCTCGGCGAGCTTCTCGACGTCGGCGGACGCGGTGGGGATCACCAGGACGTTCGGGGCGCCCGGGGCCAGGCCCGAGGGACGCGGAACCGCAAGGCCGGTGACGGTATAATCCTGTGCCGATATGTCGGCGGTGAGATTCCGGTATTCCTGGCTCGGGGGGTCAAATCGGCAGCCCTCCCCGACCGGAGTGACTTTGCCGCTCCAGCCATACGGCACCTGGGCCGCGTACCTGCCATCGGCGTCCGTCAGAGGATCGCCGGGCAGGCCCCTGAGCAGGATGCCGGGCAGACCCACATTGCCGCAGATAACCAGAGCCTTCGGGGAAGCGCCCTCGGTGATGGCATTTTGAGGCTGCCCGGCTCGACCAAGGTTTGGCCCCTGCAATCCCAGGATGACCGCAGTCGTGATGATTTTCTTGATGCCTATCATGGTACTGCCCTTTCGGAGGTTCCCAGTTGTTGGATCGCGGTTGGCTTCTTATCTATCAGAGCGGCCAGGCTGGTCTGGATCTGGGTCCTGTCGCGGTAGCGATTCTGCTCCATTTGCTCCAGGGCCCTGACCACATGCAGGCGGTCTTTCAAACGAGCCTCTTCGATAAGCTGGATGAATTCGGCAAGTCTCTTCTCCAGCCGTTGTTCCGAGCCGGCGGTGAACTGCGTGGCGAAGAGCTGCAAGTCGCCCCGCAGTTGCTCCGCCAGTTGGTCGCGCAAGCTCGCCTCGTTGGCCGCCAAGCCGGACTCCAAACGCCGATCTACCTCCGCCAACACGTTCTCTTGCACGGCGGGCTTGAGCGAGGCGACGAGGGACGCCTGTAAATCAGTGCGAAGCTGCTCTACATCCACCGGACGCGGGGCGGTCGACCGGCCGATGAGCACGCCGGCCCCCAGGACTAGAACCGCCGCAACGCTCATTCTCAAAAAGCCGCCGACAGGAGGAAATAACCGCAGCGTGTCTGTCTGGACCGGCGATATGTCCTGCAAAGCTTCGATCACCTTATCCCGGCGGGCCCCCATGTCGGCGTCAAACTGGCGTCCGAGCGCGACCAACGATTGCGTCTCATCCTGAAGGCTCTGGGCATACCGCCGGCACGCCTCACAGCCGTCAAGGTGCTTTTGCAGGGCTTCGGCCTGTTCGGTATCCAAGGCCCCGAGCACATAATCGGCGATTCTATCCTGCATCTCGGGACAGGGTCCATTCATGGCGTATCTCCTTGTGCCGTAAGGATTTCGTGCAATTCTCTTATAGCGGTTCGCAGTTTCAGGTAGACGCCGGAAGTCGAAATGGCGAGCTTCTGGGCGACCGTCTTCACGTCCTGGCCGTCGAAGTAGTACATCACCAGGGGCAGTCGCAGGTCCCAAGGGAGCCCGGCTACCGCCTGCTGCAAACCTTCGTGACTCGGTTCGGTCTGCTCCGACTCCGAAGGTCTATCGGGGACCGGTGCCTTGGCGGCGGTCTTTCGTTTGCGGAGCAGATTGATGCTCAGATTGCGGGCGATGGCGACGATCCAGCCGCCGAACTGCGAGCCGTCCCGAAGCTGGCGGACGCACTCGAATCCCTTGATCATCGCGTCCTGGGCCGCGTCCTCGGCATCGTGGACATTCCCCAGGACACCCAGGCAGACCAGAAAGACAGACTTGTAGTACCGCTGGACCAGCACGGCGTAGGCCGTCCGGTCTCCCTGATCCGACGCCCAGGCTAATTCTTTGTCGCTACGTTCTTCCAATCGGAACTCCGCAGTACCTGGCGAGGTCCAATCCACAGTAGAGACACACGGCGGGTACCCCAATTACACAGAAAATGCCCCCGGATCGCAACTTTTTCCCGGCGAATGGGACGTTGACAGGGGGGCGAGGTCGGGATACGCTGCTCGGCTTTCTGTGGGTTGGAATCCTATGACCTGGATCAAATCGCCGGTGGCGATCATTGTGGCGACGCAACTGCTCTTCACGACGGGCGACCTGATCGCCCGCGCGAACATGCGCCACCATCCCTTTGTGCTCTCGACCTTTCTGAGCGGGTGGTTCCTGCTGTACTTCCTCATCCGCCAGGTCGCGATGTTCGGCCAGCTCTACGTCTTCTCAGCGCTGCAACTCGGCAAGACCATGGCCCTCTTCGGGGCGACCTCCATCATGGTTGTCAACGCCCTCGGCATCTTGGTGCTCGGCGAGATCCTGTCGGTCCAGGCGTACATGGCCATCGGCTTGGTTGTGCTCGGCTTCATCGTGCTGTCGATGAGCCCGTAGTCAGCAGGATTCGGCCGTCGCCGGGCGGGATCGTGAAGCTCGTGCCGCTGGCGCCGGTCAGAGAATCATGCGCCGGCTTGTCGAGCTTAACCTCGTAGGATCCCGCGGCGCCCGGCAGATTCACCACTACCAAAGCCTTCTCATACTGCCTTTGCCAGACGTACGAGCTGAGGCGCTGCCCCACCGCCGTGGGGAGGCCGATCTTGACGTCATATTCCGGGTACCAGTCGTGGCGATGGCTGGTGTTATCGGAGAAGAGGTAGTAGAAATCGCCGATGGTCAGGGCGTAGCATAGACTCCAGCGCCGGGCCTGCGGGTCGGCGGGGGGCTTTTGGCCGCGCTTGGTATCGCCCGGCCAGCCTGCCCGGGAGCGGATTTCCTCGAACCGCTCGATCAGGCTGATCGTCGGCTGCCGCAACAGCAACTGCGTGTGCTGCATTTTGGCGATGCAGTCGTCCCACTGCGTGCGGTTGTGGCTCCAGCCGGACTCGTACATCATCCCGTTGAGATAGGGGGCGGCGAAGTCGTACTCGCCCACCGCGTAGCCGGCGTTGGCCAGGACCAGAAAGTCATTGCCAACCGCTTCGCGGACGGCCTTGAGGAAGGGTACCCAAGCTTGCGGCTCGTTGCGGACATTATCATAGAAGACTCCATCGACACCCGTCTCCTTCAGCGACACTGTCTGGCGCACGACGTGCCGGCGGTACTCTTCATTGTACCAATCCATCCGGTGCGTCCCAGGCCAGAACTGCTGGCGCTGGCCGTCCTTGCGCAGCCACCACGGATGATCCTCGAGCAGCCAGTCATCGTGATATTCGTAGAACAGCAGATCGCCGATGATGACCACATCCGGGTTGAGCGTCCGAATCTCGGCGATACGTTTTTTCGCCGCGGCGATCGAGTCGGCCGTGAAGCCATCGGCCAAGCCCTGCGGCTTGCCGTCGTACCGTAGGCGAAGGCTTCCGGCGCCTGCCATGACCAGATTGTGCCTGGCCATGCTCTCGACGGAGCTATCCCCGCGAATCGAAGCCCAGAGCATCGCGATGCGCGGATAGGGCGCCTTCAAGAACGCACGCGACGGACCATTGCTGCTTGCTGCGTAACCGCTGGCTCCCACGGCGGCGATTGCCAGCCAGCCCAGGATCAGTCGCTGAATGCCGCTGTGGATTCTGACGCGCACGTTGTGACAGCTCGTTGAGGCCATAATGATCACTCCTGCCGGATTAGATGCTTTCGAGCGCGGTTATCGTAGATGATCCGCCCTGCGTGTCAATCCCGTGAGTGCGATGTTTCCGGCGCGTGATGATGCGCTGTAACACTCCGTTCGCCGGCGCAACTGTATGTTCGGAACGGCAACACCGTATGACACGCCTGCCGGTTCCGATCAGGGAGCTCCTGCTTTACGCATCGGGGACGCATTGCGCCGTTTCGGCGAGTCTGGCTCGCCGGACGATGGGAAAGGAGCAAACCATGAACGCGAACGGGGTACAGCGGCAATGGGAGCGGCGGGATCTTCTTAAGTCGGCAGCGGGGGCTATGCTGGCTTTCCGGCCGGCGGTGTTCGGCCCTCTTCGTGCGGCCGAGCACAAAGACACTATCAATGTCGCCCTGATCGGGGCGGGGGAGCAGGGCAAGGTGCTCATGGAAGCAGCCCGGCGGATTCCGGGCGTGCGGTTCCAGGCGGTATGCGACATCTGGCCGTACAATCGTAAATGGGTAGCCGGCCGGCTGCGGGCCTATCGGCACGGGTCCAACATGTACGAAGACTACCGCGAGATGTTGGACAAGGAGAAGGGTCTGAACGCGGTCATTGTTGCTACGCCGGACTGCTGGCACGCCGAGCATACGGTTGCCTGCCTCAACGCGGGACTGCACGTCTACTGCGAGAAGGAAATGTCCAACACACTGGAGGGAGCCCGCAAGATGGTCGAGGCCGCCCGCGGTGTAGGGGCGAAAAATTTTTCGCCCCTACTGCAAATCGGCCACCAGCGCCGCAGCAACCCGATCTACAACTTCTGCCGGGAGAAGCTCCTCGGCGAGGCGAAGCTGCTCGGGCGCATTACGGCGGTCAACGGCCAGTGGAACCGCTCGGTCCAAGAGCCGGTCGGCTGGCCCAAGGGAAGCGCGCTCGACGAAAGCACGCTCAAAAAGTACGGCTACGAGTCGATGCACCAACTCCGCAATTGGCGCTGGTACAAGGGCCTGGGCGGCGGGCCGATTGTCGATCTCGGCTCGCATCAGATCGATGTCTACAACTGGTTCCTCGGGGCCCGACCGGCCTCCGTGCTCGCCAGCGGCCGGAACAACTACTACGACCCAAAGACCCACCAGTGGTTCGACACGGTGATGGCCATCTATGAGTACATCACCGCCGCGGGCCCGGTCAGCGCGTACTACCAGACGATCACCACCAACAGCGGCCAGGGCTACTTCGAGATGTTCATGGGCCATGAGGGGACGCTGCTGGTTTCCGAGCGGGCCTCGCGCTGCCGGGCCTACCGCGAGACTTGGGTCGAGCCGGCCAAGTGGGATCCCTGGACGCACAAAGGCTATCTGGGCGATGCGGTAGAGCCGGAGAAGAAGCCCGCGGCCCAGGCGACGTCGCTGGACAGCCGGCGAATCCGTACCGCCGCCGTGCTACCAGTTGCCGGCGCAGGTGCAGATGGACAAACTGATCCACCTGCCGCATCTGGAGAACTTCTTCGACGCCATTCGCGGCAAGGCGAAGCTCACCTGTCCCGCCGAGGTCGGCTACGAGACCGCCGTGACGGTTCTGAAGGTCAACGAAGCCGCCGAAGCCGGCCGGCGGCTGGAGTTCAAACCCGAGGACTTTGTCGTGTCCTAGCCGAAGCTGTAATGCTTGCGGACCGTCTTCTCGATGTTCCAGATGCAGTCGAGGTCCTGCGGGAAAACAACCAGATCGCCCGGCCCGAAGCTGACGGATTCCTTGCCGTCGGAAATGTTGACTTTCCCCTCCAGGATCAGACAGGTCTCCTTCTCCGTGTAGGACCAGTCGAAGGTGCTGGGCTCGCACGTCCAGATCGGCCAGCTCTTGCACCGATCCGTCTCCTGCGGTGTCGGCTTGCGAATGACGATGTCCTTGATTGTCGGCATGTCCGTCTCACCAGTTTCTATTTGCGATTTCCCACTTACCCTTTATCATTTGGCGATGCGCCGGGGCCGGCGGCGGCCGCACATCAACCGGTCACAAATAGTAAAGGGTAGACGGCAAATAGTAAATGGCATGGAATCCTATTCGCTGGACAATTTCCGACGCTGGTTCGATACCTACACGAGCCGCTTCTTCGGGGAAGATGAGTGCGTCAACGAGCATCTGCGGATGAAGCAGGAGCACACGCAACGGACCTGCCAGGAGATTCTCGTTCTGGCCGGGCAGCTTGCTTTGGACGATCCTCAGAAGCAGATCGCCGAAATCGTGGCCCTGTTTCACGATGTCGGCCGGTTTCCCCAATTTGCTGAGTATCGCACGTTCAACGATGCCCGGAGCATCGACCACTCGCACTTGGCCGTCGAGATTCTCCGGCAGGAGGGCGTTTTGAACGTGCTGCGGCGGGAAGACCGGCAGTGCGTGGAAGCGGCCGTCGAGCATCACGGCCGCAAAGCACTGCCCGCCAACCTGAGCGGCCCGGCGCTGTTGTTCGCCAAGTTGATTCGCGATGCGGACAAGATCGACATCTTCCGGGTGATCCTCAAACTGTACCGACGTTACCGTGCGGACCCGGCCGGCTTTCCCTGGAAGCTCGAATTGCCGGATGAGCCGCGCTATTCTCCCGAGGTCTTCCACGCCGTCCTGAACGGCAAGCTCATCGAACATACCATGATGCAGACGCTCAACGACATGATGCTCTGCAAGCTGAGCTGGGTCTATGATGTCAATTTCGCCGTCACGCTGGCGCGGCTGCGCGAGGAGGGCTTCCTGGAGCAGACGCTGAGCTTCCTGCCCGCGACGCCGGAGATCGGGCGCCTGGGCGAGAAGATCCTCGCCTACGTCGAAACCCGCATCCACCAGGGCGTGGGGTAATGCGGGCCTCTCAGATTTCCCAATCTTTGGTGACGCCGGCTTCGACGGGCTCGCGAATCCCGGGCGCGGAGACTTCCAGGAGCTTGCCGGCCTTGAACTGCTCGACCGTGCCCGCGACGGTCCCCGGGTTGACTTGGAACAGCTTGACCCCGGCATCCGCGAACATCCGCCGAACCTCGTAGCTGCAGTTGCCTGTCAGCACCGCCTGCGCCCCGGCATTGATGATGAGCCGGGCCGCGTTGATCTCATCGATGTCCGCCGAATCCCCGACGTTCTCGTTCTCGATAGCATCGAAGGTCATGCTGTCGGTGTCGACGATCAGGTAATAGGCCGCCCGGCCAAACCACAGCTCCACGGGCGAATTCCGCCTCTTGTCCTGGGAAGAAATTGCCACTTTCATAAGATACCCCTTTGCCTAACTTCATCCATCCGAACTCCTCCGCATATACCTGTCGCTATCGTTTATACCCGGCGATTGGTCCCGCCGGTTCGTGCTGCCGGTTGACTAAAGGCGGTGGGCAATTTACTATGCGGGTTTGGTCATGGGCAAGAGGCCCATGCTACTGAGGATCACGGGCAAGAGGCCCGTGCTACTAAGGAGGTTGACATGGAGACCATCCTGCAGACGAAGATTCCCGGCCGTAAGCCGGTGCGCGGCAAAGTACGCGACATCTACGACCTCGGCGACAAGCTGCTGATCGTCGCCACCGACCGGATCAGTGCGTTCGATGTGGTGATGGCCAACGGGATTCCCTACAAGGGGATCGTCCTGACGCAGATCTCCAAGTTCTGGTTCGACTTCCTGGCCGGCCAGGTCGAGCATCATCTGCTCTCGGACAACGTTTCCAGCCTGCCCAAGCCGTTCTCGAATTACGCCCAGCAACTCCAGAACCGCAGCATGCTGGTCCGCAAGGTGCAGGTCCTGCCGATCGAGTGCGTCGTGCGCGGGTACCTGGCCGGATCGGGCTGGAAGGAGTACCAGCAAAGCGGCACCGTCTGCGGCGTCAAGCTGCCGGCCGGATTGAAGCAGTGCCAGAAACTGCCCGCGCCGATCTTCACGCCTTCGACGAAGGCCGAGCGCGGCACCCATGATGAGAATATCAGCTTCGAGGAAGCGGCCAAGATCATCGGACCCGAGAAGGCCCGCTACGTCCGCGACAAGAGCCTCGAGGTCTTCCAGAAGGCGGGCGCCTATGCCGAGAGCAGGGGCCTGATCCTGGCCGACACGAAGTTCGAGTGGGGTCTGACCGAGGACGGCAAAATCATCCTGATCGACGAGGTCCTCACGCCGGATTCATCCCGCTTCTGGCCCGCCGACCAGTATGCGCCCGGCCGCGACCAGGAGAGCTTCGACAAGCAGTTCGTGCGCAACTGGCTCGAAGAGATTCACTTCAACAAGTCCGGCCCCGGCGTCGAGCTGCCCCCGGACATCGTCGCCAAGACCAGCGCCAAGTACATCGAAGCCTACGAGCGCCTCACCGGCAAACCCTTTGCCTGGAAAGTTCTGTGAAGGTCTTCTTCGCGGACAAGGACCGGGTTCTGCAGGAACTTCGGACTTGGGCGAGCCAACTGAAGAAGCGTCCTGACGTGGAGAAAGTTGGCCTTTTTGGCTCCTACGCGACCGGGACGTACGGGCCGCGCAGCGATGCTGACCTACTGATCCTGCTTCGCACCAGCGACAGACCTTTCCGTGACCGCATTCCGGAGTTCCTGCCCTCGGGTCTTTCCGTGCCCTGGGATGTCTTTCCTTACACGACCGGCGAAATCGAAAGCCTCCAGCGCGACGGCTCGCCGTGGATTCAGCATATCCTCAAAGAGGTCATCTGGCTGTGACGCCCGGGATCACCTCAAATCATCCATCATCAATCTGGGTTATTCTTGTCCGCGGATGGCGGCGAGGAGGCCGTCGGAGGGGCCGGTCTTGGGCAGGTAGATCTCCGCGCCGGCGTCGCGCATGCGCTGGGCAACGCCCGGCTCCTCGAACATGGACAAGGCGACGATCCGGGTCTGCGGCAGAATGGCTTTGATCTGCCGGGTCGCTTCATCGCCCGGCATCGTCGGCATGGCAACGTCCATGATCACCACATCGGGTCCCAACCCGCGCGCCATCTCGACCGCCTGGTGGCCGTCGCCCGCCTGACCGACGACTTGCAGGTCCGCCTGTTCACTGATCAGGGCCGCCAAGCCGTCGCGCATGATCTTATGGTCATCGACGAGCAGGATGCGCAGACGCGAATCGTCCGAGGGGCGCGGGGCGATGGCAGCGGGAGCAGCGACCGCCTCCCGTGCCCGTTCTTTGTCTGGGGCCCCGGATTCGCCGCGCTCCCGGGCGCCATCGCCGACGGTGATCAGGAACACAGCCCCGCGGCCCTTGGCGCTGCGGATCTTCATGCGGCCGCCGAGCAGCTCGACCCGTTCGCGGATGCTGAACAGGCCGAATCCGCTCGTCTGGCCGAGCATCTGCGGGTCGAACCCTCGCCCCCGGTCGGCGATCGTCAGCCACAACTGTCCGCGCCGGCGTTGCAGCCGCAGCCGGGCCTCCTTGACCTGGGCGTGCTTGGCGGCGTTGAACAGGATCTCCTGGGCGGCGCGGAAGAGGAACGCCTTGATCGGCTCGGAGGCCGAGTCGATCCGGCCGTGGACCTCGGTGTGGACGGTCAGGCCGTGCTTCGCCTGCGCCTGCCGGGCCAGCCACTCGAAGGTCTCGCCCAGATCGCTCTGGTACAGCACGGCGGGACTGAGCTCGTGCGACAGGCTGCGCGACTTCTCGATCGCCTCCCGGAGCATTCCGGTCAGATGGTCGGCCAACTCTTTCGCCTCGGCGTCGTTCTTGACGCGTTGGTGCAACAGGCCCAGGTGGAATTTGGCCGCCGCCAGCACCTGCTGCAGGTCATCGTGGAGGATCTCCGCCAGGCGCCGGCGCTCGCGATCCTCCGCCTGCGCCAACTCCAGCGTCAGTTTCTGGAGCTGGCCGGCGCGCTGCTCCAGCTCGCCGAAGGCCTTCTGCCGCTCGGTGACGTCTTCCAGGTTGAACACGATGAATTGTACGGCGCCGGCGTCGTTCAGCAGGGGCGTAAGGCGCCAGTTCCAGTAGGTCAGGGCGTGCTGCGGACTATGAGAAAACGGGAACAGCTTGGCGTACGCCTGATACGGTTGTTTCGTCTGCACGACGTGCTCAAAGATGGTCCGGTCTTCCTCGCTCGGATGCAAGGAGAAGTAATTCTTGTGGACGAAGAACTCGGGGGTTTGGCCCTGGACCCGCGCGTACGCTGCGTTGACCCGGACGAAATTGAACTGACGGTCCAGGAACGCCAGCGGCGCGATCGTGTGCTGGAAGAACGCTTCGAGCAGCCGGGAGCTCTTGCGGAGCTTGCCCTCGGCCAGGACCCGCCGGACCACCTCATCCTGCAGGCGGTCGACTGAGACCCGCAGTTCGTCCGTCTGTGCCTGCACCTCCTCTTTCAGCTTCTCGTTCAGCCGGCGCAGCTCGGCCTCCATCTGCTGGCGCTGGGTAATGTCGTAGAGGACGCCGATCGTGCGGACCGCCCGCTCCTGTTCATCGCGGATCACCTGCGCGTGCAAGGCCAGCCACCTCACCCCGCTGCGCGGCTCTTGCCGGTGCGGGAGAACCCGAAACTCGGCTTGGAAGTCTTGGGCTTCATTCATCACCCTGGCGATCAGCTCCTTTACTCCCTGTCGGTCGTCCGGATAAATGCGATCCAGGAAGGTCTCCACACCGGCCTTCCGGAACGTGTCGAGCCCGAGCAGCGCGTACGTCCGCTCGCACCAGAACATCGAGTCGGTCGCCAGGTCCCACTCCCAGCGGCCCAACTGCCCGCCCTCCAGCGCCATGCGGAGCCGCTGCTCGTTCTCCTGCAACTCCTGCGACTGGACTCGGAGCTCCTCGTTGGCCACGGTTAACTCCTGCGACTGCGACTGGAGTTCCTCGTGGGCCCGCCGCAACGCCTCCCGTGCCTGCATGTGGTCCATCGCCACTGCGACCTGGTCGGCCACGGTTTCCATCAGCGACAGGTCCTCCTCGCCAAAATGCGTCCGGGTCTTGGTCCCGAAGGACAGGGTGCCGATGACCTTTCCCTGAGCCAACAGGGGGTGACAGGCGTAGGCTTGAACGCCGTAGGAGGCG
Source organism: Planctomycetota bacterium (assembly GCA_023481165.1). Lineage (GTDB taxonomy): Bacteria > Planctomycetota > Phycisphaerae > Sedimentisphaerales > Anaerobacaceae > PLanc-01. Next base: position 42,873 of record JAMCWO010000070.1, read on the forward strand.
ACGAGGTCGGTGCGTGGATCGCGCGCATTCGGGATATCCTCCGCCACGATCCGTGCGCCGTCGCGGGCGACGCAGCCGCAGACCGCTACGCCTTCGTCGAGCCACTCGATTCTGTGAGCTTCTTTCTTGGGGATGCCGGCGCAGGCATTCAGGTACAGTCGACCCGCCCGCTCGTCCACCAGGAAGTTGAAGAACACCTGGCAATCCAGGTGCTCCATGACCTTGCGGCACAGCTCGTTGACCACCTCCTGGGGATTCCCGGCCTCCAGCAGGCGGCCCGCCGTCTCCGACAGCAGCTTGAACCGTTCCGTGCTGCGACGCAGGGCCTCCTCGGTCCGCTTGCGTTCGGTGATGTCTTGCCAATAGACCGAAATCCCTTCGTCGCAAGGGTAGGCGGTAATGCTGGACCACTGATCGGTCAGGACCCCGCGTATCTCGAAGCGCTGGATCTCCCTCGTCTCCATCGCGCGGCGATAGGAGGTCTCATGGCTCGTGCCCACGATGCGGGGGAATCTCTTCCACAAGTTCTCGCCCAGAAGATCCTCCGGCTTCAGGCCGAGATTCTTGGCGGCCCGCGGGTTCACATAAACAAAGCGCCAATCCCGGTCCAGGGTGAAGAAGCCATCCTGAATGCTCCCCAAGAAAGAAGCTCACAGAATCGAGTGGCT
>JAMCWO010000016.1:0-461 GCA_023481165.1 Planctomycetota bacterium
CGATATCCACCCAGAGCCCGACCGTGCCTTCGCCCAGGGCGTCCTCCTGGTTGCCAGCGCGGGCAACTCCGATTCGAGCCGGCCGAATTTTCCGGCCGCCTACTACAACGTCCTGGCGGTCGCCTCTACCAACGCAGAGGACAACAAAACCGGCCACAGCACGTTCGGGCTCTGGGTGGATATCGCCGCGCCGGGGACGGACATCGTCACTACCGACCTCGGCGGCGAGTACATCGCCACGGCGGGCACCTCGTTCTCGTCTCCTTATGTAGGGGCGGTCGCCGCCCTTTTGTTTGCCCATCGCCCTCAGTTGACTCACCTCCAGGCCCGGGCCATCCTGGAGAACACGGCCGATCCTTTGAACTACGGGGAGCTCGACCCCAACCTGTGCTACATCGGCACCGGGCGGGTGAATGCATACCAGGCCTTGCGGGCGGCGGACCGGGACTATCCCCTGGGCG
>JAMCWO010000016.1:542-11418 GCA_023481165.1 Planctomycetota bacterium
GGCCTGGCGGGCGGCGGACCAGGCTCACTGGCCCATGCCGGACTATGGCAGCGGCACCAGTTATGAGTACTTCCTGGGAAGCCCGCTCTGCCTGGATGTGAACGGCGACGGCCGCAATGAGATCATTCAGATGTCCGTGGACTACAGTGACTTCCTGGGCGGCGGAAGGATCAATATCTGGGACGAGGAGGGTCGCGAGCTTCATCATTGGCCGGTAACGCTGGAGTACGCCTGGCCTACCAGCGTCGCCGTGGGGGACATCGATGGCGACGGCGACTACGAAGTGATCGTGGCCTGCGAGTATGAAGGCGAGGTGTATGCCTACCACGTCGAAACGGGCAAGCTCGTGGCCGGTCAGTGGCCGGCCGCCGTGGGGGGATGGTACGGTTGGATCCCCTCCGGCCCGGTCCTGGCCGATCTTGACGGCGACGGCGACAGCGAAATCCTCATCGGGTTGGATATGGAATCGCCGGATACCGATGGCCTGATCGCGATTCAGGCGGACGGGACCTTCCTGTGGCAGCGGCGCTACACTTCCGCCGGCCCCATCAGCGCCGCCGACCTGAACAAAGACGGCCAAGTGGAGATTGCCCTGTCCGGGTACGGCCCGGACTCGCCGGACTCAACCGCTTCTACACCTTCCTTCTCGACCACGATGGACAGCAGCTCACCCGGTGGCTGGGGGGCAGTCCCATGGGGACCGCCCTTGCCGATCTCGACGCCGACGGCAAGTTCGAGGTGGTGTTCTGCACGGACAAGGAAGTCGCGGCCGGCCGGGCCACCGGCAGCACCGCCTGGAAGACCAAAGTGCCCGACCCACTGGACCTGGGCGGAGGACTTTGCGTCGGCGACCTGAACGAGGACGGTCTGGGGGAAGTCTATGTTGTCACGGTGGTCGAGGCGGAGGAATTCACGTTCAGCCGCGTGTACGCGTTCGATCATAAAGGCCGTCTTTTGACGGAAGCCGGTTATCCCAAGACCATCATGGGCGATCCGACGCGGTGCGTTCCGCTGATCGCGGATATCGACGGGGATGGACACAAGGAGCTGATCGTTGGCTCGTCGAACGAGCCCATCATGGCCTGGGAGGCCGACGGCTCGGTAACACCGGGGTTCCCCATGCTGGCTCTGGCACCCGACATCGAGTGCACGCCGGCGCTGGCGGACCTCGACCAGGACGGCGATATGGAGATCATGGTCCCCGCGGACGACTATCGGTTCCACGTCGTGGACTTGCCGGCCCCGTATGCGACGGAGAAGATCGACTGGGGCATGATCCGGCATGATCCGCAGAACTCGGGTTGGACCGCGAAAGCCCCGCAGATCGACCACCCCCTCTCGGTCCCGAGCCAAGTCCAGGCACGACAGATCCTGGAGATCCCGCTGGCGACCTTGAATCCGGCGAACCTGCCGCTGCGCTGGCTCGTCCAGGGTCTGCCCGACGGGGCACGTTACGATGCCAACAACTGCACCGTCTCCTGGGAGCCACGGGTCGATCAGGCTTTCCAGAGCTATACGTTCTCGCTGGCCGTGACGGACGGCATCCGCCAGGACAGCCGCACCGTATCCGTGGAGGTCCTGCCCGACGCCATCTACTCCACCAATATGGACACCGACCCGAATTGGACGCTCGACAAGAGCTGGGAGTGGGGAGTGCCCGTGGCCAGGGGCGGCATCGCGAAGTACGATCCGAACTCCGGTCATACAGGCCCGAACGTCATCGGGGCACTCCTGCGCGGCAACTATTTGAACAATATGAGCAAGACAATCTATGCCACCACGCCGGCCATCGACTGCCGCGGCTTCCGGAATATCCATCTGAGTTTCTGGCGCCGCCTGACGGTCGAATGGCCCAACGACCGGGTGTGTTTGCAGGTCTCCCAGGACGGCGTAACGTGGGCCGATCTATGGACGCCGGACCAGTCCCCGCTGATGGACGAGAGTTGGACGTCCGTCGATTATGCGGTCCCCGCGGGCATAGGGGATAACCAGCCGACGCTTTACTTCCGCTGGGGTCTGGGCCCGACCAACGGTTCTGTGGCCTACGGCGGCTGGAACCTCGACGACGTCCAAGTCACGGGCGAGCGAATCGCCGACTGACGATTCGTCCGCAATGAAAAAGGCTGCGAGAGAGGCTCGCAGCCTGGGGTGCTGATGAAGATCGGGCGAGTGGCTATGCGCCCGCCGGAACGATGTAGATTTCGACGCGGCGGTTCTTGGGATTGCCCTTCTTGTTCGGGGCGTTCGGCTCCAGCGGCCGGTACTCGCCGAACCCGCGCGAGCTCAACCGTTTCGACTCGATCCCGTCCTTCTCCATCTGCTCGATGACGGAAATCGCCCGATGAGACGACAAAGCGCGGTTTGTCGGATGAGCCCGGAGCGTCTCCGCCCTCAGGATGGGGAGGTCGTCGGTGTGACCGGCCACGATAATGTCAAACTTCCTGGCCTGCTCGCCATTGAGAATCTCGGACAGGCTCTTGATGGCCGCGGCCGCCTGCGACGTCACGACGTCGCTGCCCTTGTCGAACAGCAGATCGCTCTTGAACTTGACCATGCCGCGACTGGAATCGTATTCCACCAGATCCGGCTTGGCCTTGGCGAAGTCCTCCAGGGCCGTATTCAACTCGACCGGCAGCGGCGAACCGCCCAGCAACCGGTCCTGCATGGACTTGATGAGAGCGGCCTTCTTGGCCACGTCCTCTTCCAGGGCCGCGACCTTCTGGCGGAGTGTCTCGACCTCAACACCGCCGGTGGCCTCGGCCGCTTCCAGTTTTCTCTTGAGCTGGTCCAGTTGCATCTGGGCCGCCTGCAACTGGTTCTCCAAATCATAGATGCGCCGTTGCTGCACCTGGTTCTGGGTCGCCAAATCCCCCTGCTCGCAGCCTCCGATGAACGCTACCCCTGCCGACAGACCGAGCACCATTAGGACAGTTGAGAGTTTGACACTCCGCATTGCCGAATCCTTTCCAAACGACAAATCCTTCTTGTGTGTCCTATAAGAAGGCTCCCCTTAACGCGATTTGCCGCGTCTAGGAGCCCAAGGGAGCGAATTGCTCAGGACCTCATGCAACCAATCACATACAGCCCGTTCGGCCTTGGCTGTTAATAAAACGACTCTACGGCGAGTCGTCAAGGGTAATTTAGAGAATATGTGCGAGCGCAGAGAACCTGATCCACACACCCTCGGGTGACCACAGGACCGCTTGCCTCACTTCTTGCGGATCGTCTCGGCGATGGCGGACAGCAGGACTTCCGGCTTGACGGGCTTTTCCAGCACGCGCTTGACGGGCAGCCAAGCCTCATCGGGCTCGAAACCGAACGGCAGGTTCATCTCCCGCCGGATGCCGGTCATGATGATGATGGGCGTGTCCTTGAGATTCTGGTCGTCGTGCAGCTCGCGGGCGACATTGAAACCCTCGTTCTTGGTCGTCATCATCACGTCCAGCAGGATGATGTCCGGGTCCTCGACCTTGGCCTTCGCGACCCCATCCTTGCCGTTCGAGGCCGTGTGAACATCGTAGCCCTTGGCGTCGAGCAGATTCGAGATCGCCTCCACAAACTCCGGATCATCATCAATCATCAGCACCTTTTTCGTCATCGTCCATTTCTCCTTCATTGGGTAGGGTGTGCACGGCACACCACACGAATCGCGTTCACAAGTTGATGGTGTGCGATGCACACCCTGCATTCTTCAGACTGTCCCCGCGGGAATAATCCACCCAGCGCCCGATCCGGGCGACCATCTGCTCCATGCAGGCCGGGCAGGCGCCCACGTCTTCACTGATACAGCGCTTGTTCGGATAGATCTCGTACTGCCGGCGATACGGGGCCGGCGTGAAATTCGGCATCAGCACGTTGGCCCCGGCGGCCAGGGCCTTGGGCCGCTCATCCCGGCCGTGCAGCGACCCGATCGCCGTCGTCGCCGGAATGTGGACGCTGCGGCTGACGATCCGGGCCAGCGCCGTCATCTTCAAGGTCATCTGCAAGTCCCCGGCCGGCTCCTGGGCCAGCGGAGTCTGGGGATGCGGGATGAAAGGACCGACGCTGATCATGTCGAAGTTGCCTTCTTTGAAGAACTGCACATCGCGGGCCAGATGCGTCACGGTCTGGCCCCGCAGGCCGACGAGGTCGCCCGAGCCGGTCTGATAGCCCAGTTTCGCCAGGTCCTGCAAGCACCTTCTCCGGTTCGCGAAGCTCATCCCCGGATGCAACTGCCCATAGAGGTCCGGGTCCGACGTCTCGATCTTGAGCAAGTACCGGTCGGCCCCTGCCGCTCTCCACAACTGGTATTCCGCGCGGCTCCGCTCGCCGACACAGAGCGTCACCGCCAGGTCGAGGGAGGACTTGATCCATGTAATGATCTCGCGGAGCCAGTCGGCGTCGAGGTCGTCCTCCTCACCGCTTTGAAGCACAACGGTCTTGATACCGGCGGCCCGGATTTGCTCGGCAGCGGCCAGGATCTGCGCGCGGGTCAGCCGGTACCGCGGGAGCCGGTGGTTGCTCCGGCTCAAACCGCAATACAGGCACGTGTTGCGGCAAATGTTGGAGAACTCAATGATTCCCCGCAGCAGCACACCATCCCCGACGAACTGCCGCCGCACCGCCGCGGCAAAATCGAAGAGCGTGTGTAGCTCCTCCGGATCCCCAATGCGCAGAACCGCCTCAATATCCGCCAATTCCGGCCTTTCGGCAGCATAGATCCTATTGAGGGACTCCTCGAAATGCGCGTTGCGGTTTTGTTTCAATCCGCAATCCGCAATCCGCAATCCGCAATCGCGCGATTTTGCGCCCCGTGCGTGCATCTACTTGCCGTCCTCTTTCCCGGCCTGTTTGCGGTACTCTTTCAGGACCTGCACAATCTTCTTCGGCGTCAGCTCGCCGTGGATGCGCTCGCCGATCATGACGACCGGGGCCAGACCGCAGGCGCCCAGGCACCGCGCGGGACCCAGGGAGAACAAGCCATCGTCCGTCATTTCCCCGAAATCGATCTTGAGCTCGTCCTTGATCACCTGCAGGATCTGGGTCGCGCCTTTGACGTAGCAGGCGGTGCCCAGGCACAGCGAGATCTCGTACTTGCCCGGCGGCGTCAGCTTGAAATAGTGGTAGAAGGTCGCCACGCCCCAGATGTGAGCGGTCGGAATCTGCATCGCTTGGGCGATCTCGTCCATGATCTCGGTCGGCAGATAGCCGTACAGATGCTGCGTCCGGTGCAGCACATCGATCAGGTGCGAATCCGCATGCTCCTTGGTCTTCATCTCGTCGATGAACTTGCGCAGCTCGATGCGCTTGTCGTCAACCACCGGCGCGGTTTTCTCTTTCAGTTGAGTCTTTGCCATGTCCAACGTCCTCGTGAATCTCTAAAAATATAGGTCTCTCTCGCCCGTCCGAGTCTTTTCGTAATAGCTCATGAACGTCTCGAAAACTTCCGGCATCTGCTGCTTGACCTGAGCGATCTCTCTCGCAAGCACTTTTTCTCCGGCCGCCATCGTCTCGGGGCTGGCGAAGTCATCGAGCCATTCGCGGAAGGTGATGACGGCATTGAGCTTGCAGAACTGGCCTTCCTTGCCGCTGCGCAGCAGCTTCATGATCTTCTGCCCGGTCCGCCCGCAACGATAACCGGCGGTGCAGAACGAGGTAATGGAACCCGCCTCGGCCAATTCGCGCACTACATCGTCCAGCGAGCGGGTATCGCCGAGCAGGAATTGCTGGATCTCGCCGCGTTGGGCCCCGTCGAGCTGGTCGGCGTAGGCGCCGATGCCGATGCGGGTCGAGGCATCGGTCTGCGTGCAGCCGAGGGGCAGAATCTCCCGGCGCAGTTGCGCGTTCTCACGGGCGGTCAGAATCATGCCCGTGTACGGCACGGCCAACCGGATCACCGTCACCAGCCGCTTGAAGTCTTCGTCGCTGACGGCATACTGCAGGTTTTGCACGAAGGGCGTGTTGTGCGCCGGTTCGAGCCGAGGGAACGAGATCGTGTGCGGCCCGATCCCGAACCGCTTCTCCAGTTCAATCGCGTGGTACAGGAGACTCATCACCTCGAATTTCCAGTCGTACAGGCCGAACAGCACGCCCAGGCCCACGTCATCGACCCCGGCCTCCATGGCCCGGTGCATACTGTACAGCCGCCAGAGGTAATTGCCCTTGATCGTGTGCCGCGGGTGGAGCTTCTCGTAGGTCGGGCGGTGATAGGTTTCCTGGAAGACCTGGAACGTACCGATACCCGCCTCATTGAGCACGCGCAACTCCTCGACCGACATCGGAGCGGCGTTCACATTGCAGCGGCGAATTTGCCCCCAACCCCGCCGCGTCTTGACCTTCACGTCCATGATGGTTCGCAGGGTCGAAGCGATGTAGTCGATACCCGATTTCGGGTGCTCACCGTAGACCAGGATCAGACGCTTGTGTCCGATCTGACCGGCCAGGACCTCAACCTCGCGCTGGACCTCGTCGAGAGACAGAATGCGCCGGCTCTCCTCGGTATTGCTGCACCGAAAGCCGCAATAGAGACAATCGTTGACGCACAGGTTGCTCAAGTACAGCGGCGCGAAGGTCACGATGCGGTTGTCGTAGACCTTCACCTTGACCGCCGCCGCCGTCTGCCGCATCTCGGCCAGCAGCGCCGGGTCCTGGACGTGGAGCAGACAGGCCGTCTCGTCCGGGGTCAACGTCTCGATGGCGAGCGCTTTGGCCAGAATCTCCCGCACCCGTTTCGGATCGGGCTTCGCGTTGGCCGCCAACGCCTGCTCAATAGCCGGGACGTCGATGAACTCCCGCCCCTGATCGAGATACTTCTCAATCTGCTCGGGCTTGATTCTATTTCTGATCCAGCCGCCCCGTTCGGCGACGGGCTTTCTATCTTTCGTAATCATGGTCGCTTTCACCATCCTAAACAACCTTCAGACTCCGCGAAACGATGCCGCGCGGCGTCTTTGCTTTGTAGTGCGTATGGAGCAGCTCGTGCGCTTTCTCGCTGAGCGGCCGGCCCAGATACTCGCGGTAGAGCCGCTGGACATCCGGGTTATCGTGACTGCGGCGGATCGTCTTGCTGCGATCCAGGTCGTACAGCGCCTGCGCCCGGGCCTTGAGACATTCCTCATCGAGCGGAATCGAGTTGGCCGTCGCGTAGGGCTGGCCGCCGCCGCCGATGCAGCCGCCGGGGCAGCCCATAATCTCGATGAACTGGAAGCGATGGCGGTCCTCGCGCACCATCTCCATGACTTGGTGAGCGTTGCCCAAACCGTGGGCGACCGCCACATGCAGTTCCTGCCCATCCATCGTGATCCGCCCTTCCTTGACTCCTTTGAGGCCGCGGATGTCGTTGACCTCGATATCGACCAGGGTCTCGCCGGTGTACAATTCGTAGGCGGTGCGGATGGCCGCTTCCATCACGCCGCCGGTGACGCCGAAGATCGTGCCGGCCCCGGAGGACAGGCCCAGCGGCTCATCGAACTTCTCCGGTCGGATGTTGACGAAGTCGATGCCGGCGGACTTGATCATCCACGCCGCCTCGCGGGTCGTCACGACAATATCGGTGGTCCGCAGGCCGTGGACCTCCAGCTCGGGCCGGGCCGCCTCGAATTTCTTGGCCGTGCAGCACATGACCGCCACGCTCAGAACCTTCTTCGGGTCGAGCTTCATCTTGTCGGCCCAGTAGGTCTTGAACAAGCTCGACGCCATTGACATGGGCGACTTGCACGTCGAGATATTCTCGATGAATTCCGGATAGAACTGCTCCATGTACTTCATCCAGGCGCTGGAGCAGGAGGTGATCAGCGGCAGCGGCCCGCCGGACTGGAGCCGTTCGAGCAACTCGCTGCCTTCTTCCATGATCGTCAGGTCGGCGGAGAACTGGGTGTCGAAGACATAGTCGAACCCCAGCCGCCGCAGCGCCGCCACAAGCTGGCCTTCCATGTTCCGCCCCATGGGCTGGCCGAACGCTTCCCCGATCGCCGCCCGGACGGAGGGGGCGAACTGCGCGACTTTGACCAGGCTTTTGTCGTTGAGCTTCTCGAACAGCTCCTGCGTGTGGTTCTTTTCGACGAAGGCTGCCGTCGGGCAGACGTTGATGCACTGGCCGCAGGTGGAGCAGACGCTCTCGGCAAAGGGCATATTGTAGGCCGGCATGACCACCGTGTTGAAGCCGCGATACGCCTGGCCCAGGCAGTGCACGCCCTGGATTTCCGAGCACATGCGAACGCAGCGCCCGCAGAGAATGCACTTGTCCGGGTCGCGAATCACGCTGGTGGAGGACAGGTCCTTTTCGTAGTGCTTGCGCTCGCCCGTGAAATGGCGGTGGCGAATGCCCATCGCGTACACGAGCCGCTGGAGCTCGCAGTTACCGTCACGCTCGCAGGTGTGGCAGTCTTCCGGATGGTTGTCCACGAGCAACTCGACGATGTCCCGCCGGGCTTGCCGAACCTCCTTGGTGTTCGTATAGATCTTCATGCCGTCGGCCACCGGGTAGCAGCAGGAGGCCACGAAGTTCTTCATCCCTTCGACCTGCACGATGCACACCCGGCACGCGCCCTCGACCGAGAGCTTCGGATGGTAGCACAGGCGCGGGATGCGGTAGCCGCACGTGTCGGCGGCCTGCATGATCGTCTGGCCGGGATCGACCTTGTATTGCTTGTCGTTGATCGTAATCGTGATCTTTTTGCTGTTGTCCATTGTCATTCCTCAGACTTCCAGGGGAGTTTGATTGTTGATTTTTGATTGTTGATTTCAAATTCGCGCTCGCAACTTCTTCAATTAAAAATCACACTTCCAAAATCAAACTTCCTCATCATCCTTTTGCGATAGCCTCGAACTTGCAGGTGTTGAAGCACATGCCGCAGCGAACACATTTGTCCTGATCGATGGTATGCCGGGTCTTCGCGGCGCCGGAGATGGCGCTGACCGGGCAAACCCGCCGGCAGGCGCCGCAGCCGATGCACTTCTCGCCGATCTCATAGCTGATCAGGCTCTTGCACACCTTGGCCCGGCATTTCTTGTCGTGGATATGTTCCTCGTACTCCTCGCGGAAGTTTTTGATCGTGCTCAGGACGGGGTTGGGCGCCGACTGTCCCAGGCCGCAGAGCGAGGCTTTCCTGATCATGGTGCCCAGGCGTTCGAGCTTTTCGATATCGCCGGGAAGACCCTTGCCCGCCGTGATCCGCGTCAGGATTTCCAGCATCCGCTTGGTGCCCTCGCGGCACGGGGTGCACTTGCCGCACGATTCATCCTGCGTGAATTCGAGGAAGAACCGGGCGACATCGACCATGCAGGAGTCTTCGTCGATGACGATCATGCCGCCGGAACCCATGATCGAGCCGGCCCTGGCCAGCGATTCATAGTCGATGGGCGTGTCGAGGTACTGCTCCGGCAGACAGCCGCCCGAAGGACCGCCCGTCTGCGCCGCCTTGATCTTCTTGCCGAAGGGGATGCCGCCGCCGACATCGTAGATGATCTCGCGCAGGGTCGTGCCCATGGGGACCTCGATCAATCCCGTATTGACGACCTTGCCCGCCAGGGCAAAAACCTTGGTGCCCTTGCTCGTCTCGGTCCCGACCGTGCGGAACCAGTTGGCGCCGTCCAGGATGATGACGGGAATATTGGCCCAGGTCTCGACGTTGTTGATCACCGTCGGCCGGCCGTAGAGTCCCACGGCGGCCGGATAGGGCGGCCGGGGCCGGGGCATGCCGCGCATCCCCTCGACCGAATGGATCAGCGCCGTCTCCTCGCCGCAGACGAACGCACCCGCTCCGAGGCGGATCTCGATATCAAAAGAGAAATTGGACCCCAGGATATTCTTGCCCAGCAGACCAGCGGATCGGGCATCTTCGATGGCCCGCTTGATCCGCCGAATCGCCAAGGGGTACTCGGCTCGAATGTAGACAAACCCCTGTTGAGCCCCGATGGCGTAACCGCCGATGGCCATGCCCTCCACGACTGTGTGCGGATCGCCTTCGATGGCACTGCGGTCCATGAAAGCCCCCGGGTCGCCCTCGTCGGCGTTGCAGATGATGTATTTCGGCGCCGCCTTCTCGGCGGCGGTCAATTTCCACTTGCGGCCGGTCGGAAAGCCCGCCCCACCGCGCCCGCGCAGCCCCGCCTTCTCCACTTCCGCGATCACCTGCTCCGGCGTCATGTCCGTGAGCGCTTTGGCCAGGGCTTCGTAGCCCCGCAGGGACAGATAATCGTCGATATTCTCCGGGTCGATGATGCCGCAGTTGCGCAGCGTGATCCGCATCTGCTTGCCGAAAAACTTCGCATCGCCGAAGACGCGGAAGAAGCGGTTGTACAGATGGTCCTCTTGAATCGCCAGCCGCGCGAGCGGACGACCGTGGACCAGATGCTCTTCCACGATTTCCGGAATATCGTCTTGCGTCACCCGGCCGTAGATGGTGTAGCCGGGGTTGACGACCAGGATCGGACCCTTGTCGCACATGCCGAGACAGCCGGACAGACCGACGGTTGTCTTGTCGGTCAGCCCGTGTTGGGCCAATTGCTCCTGCAGGGCGGCCGCCAGCTTGCGCGACCCGCTGTTGATGCAGGCGGTCCCGTCGCAGAGGATAATTCTATAGGGCGTTACATTCACAGTGTCTGTCCTTTCCGGGGAAGTTTGATTTTTGATGTTTGATTTTTGATTTGGGAGTCGCGACTCTTCTTGAAATCAAAAATCATACTTCAGAAATCACACTTTCTTCTCCCTTCTTCAATCAATCACCCATTCTTTGATGATCTCGCCGTTCTTGAGGTGACGGTCGATGATCTGCTGGGCCCGTTCTTTGTCCACCCGGCCGTACTTGACGGGACTCTTGCCCGCCTCGATCACCTCGACGGTCGGCTCCAGGTTGCAGCGGCCGGCGCAGCCTTTCTGACTCAGGTACACATCCGT
>JAMCWO010000178.1 GCA_023481165.1 Planctomycetota bacterium
GGGAGCAGCCGGCGGGACGTACAGCGGAACGCGCGGCTCTGCGGCCGCCCCCCCGCGCGCGCCGGTCAGCGAACCCTGCGGCGACACCAGAGCCAGTTCGGGAAGACTCGCCGCCTGGCCCGGCGGGTCCGCCTCGAGGTACCCGAGCGCCGATCCCGGCGCACGCGGGGCCCCGCCGTCCAGCGCGGCACTGCCAGGAACCTGGAGAGTGAGCTGCCCCTGGGATTGAGAAATCCCGTCGTTGCCCAATGACAGGCTCTGGCCGGGAACCGGGTCCACTATCGGGTACTGGAGCTGAGTTTGTAGCTGCGATTGCGGCAGGACGATCCGGCGCAGAGCTTCGCCGGTGGCGAAGGGCGGCGTCGTTTGCGCCGGCGTCTGCCCGAGCGCCGCGGCGTACGACTGCCGGTCGGCCCGAAGATTCTGCTCGAATTCCGAGGCGCTGGTCTTGACCCGCTCGAAGTCGCGCTGCAACTGGTCCACCTGCCGCCGGTACTCTTCGGCCGACAGGGGCTGCATGTTCGGTGTCGACGGCCGGTCCCCGGCCGGTGGATTATGGGACGCGCCGGCCAGGATCTGCCGCATCTCGTCGGGCGTCGCGGTCAGCGGCACCGGCCTTAATCCCTGCCATGCCTGGACGCTCGTTTCCGTCCGGCCCGGCGGGACTTGGGGCGGCGGGGTTTGCGGCAAGGAGATTACCTCCGCCGGCTGCTCGGGTGGAGACAGCATTTTCCCGGCCACCACTCGCGGGCTGCCCGGCGCGAACACGCCGCTAGCGCCCGGCGGCATCTTCGGGACGGTCCCCGTGGGCGAGTAGAAGGGGCTATAATCCGACGGGCCGTTGCCCAGTCCCTCCGGGATGGAAGAGTAGCGCAGGAAGGGATCGAGCGAGGTCGAGCCCAAGGGGGCGCCGAAGCTGGTGGTCGAGCCATAGGGGACATTGCCGCGGAAGGACTTGCCCCCGCTGACATTGCCCGTCATGACCAGATTATTCGTGTTGTCGACGGGGCTGGGCATGCTGACCAGGCCGGCGCCGTACGCGCTGGGCGGCACCGTTCCCCGGTTCGCCGAACCGGCCGCCGAGCCGCCGTACTGCGTCCGGATCAAACCGACACAGGAGAGGACGACGAAGAAGCACCAACGCCAACGATTTCGGGCTGGAGGCGCAGCACGAATCCGCCATCCGCCATCCGCCATCCGCCATCGATCCTCATGTGCCATCTCATGTCACTCCCGTGCCCGCACTACTGGGGCGCGTACCTGGGCTTTCGGGCCCAGCCGAGCTTGGTCACCAGGGTGTCCCAGCGGGTCCGCATCGGGTTCTCGACCACGAGGAAGCTGCTGCGCACCCGCGCGACGTTCAAGACCTCGTTGAGGGCCAGCTTCGTCGCGACCTGGCCGTCCACGGAGACGGTCGTGCCTTCATTGATCCGCGTGCAGCGGATCTCGACGACGCTGGCCGCGTCGATCACGATCGGCCGAAAGCTCAGCGAGTGGGGGCACAGCGGCGTGATGACCATCGCCTCCATCGAGCCGGCCAGGATCGGACCGCCCGCGGACAGGTTGTACGCCGTCGAGCCGGTGGGCGTACAGACGATCAGGCCGTCGCCGACGCAACTGGGCAGCCGCTCACCGTCCACGGCGATCTCCATCTCAATCACATGAAACGGCGGACCCGCCGTAATGAACACATCGTTGACGGCCTTCGAGGAGAACCGCTCCCGGCCCCCCGAGGGACCCACGCGGCAGCCCAGCATCATTCGCCGCTCGATCCGCGCGTGGCCCGCGCTGATGTCCTCAAAATAGTGCTTGAACTCGGCGACGCTGAATTCGGCCAGAAATCCCAGCCGGCCGAGATTGACGCCGATCACCGGGACCCGCGCTGCGCTCAGGTGCCGCGCTGCCGAGATGATACTGCCATCTCCGCCCAGCACGATGGCGAAATCGCTCTTGCGCAGGACCTCGGGCCGGCATTCGTTCAGATGGCAACTGGCGATGATTTGGGCCTTGTCCTGCAGAAACAGCGAAAACTCCCGCATGGTCTCGGCGACCGGCCCTTTCTGGGGATCGCCGAAGAGTACTACGCGGGGCAGCGATACATGTCTCCTCATAAAGACTCCGTTCCGAGGTCCAACCGCAGGGAACACACGGGTAGGGGCACCCCCCCGTGGTTGCCCTTGATAGGGCAGGCACAGGGTCGGGACCCCAAACGCGATACATCGCGTTTGGGAACCCGGTCTGCCCCTACGGTTTCCTCGGCGCCGCGGCGGCTTAGTCCCGAGCTATCCGGCGGATCGGACGTAGCGACCCGCCAGCATTTCCCGGGCCGTTTTGGCTATCTCATCGGCATTTAAGCCCGCTTCCATAAGCTGGGCGGCCCGGGAATCATGCCCTATAAAGCTGCGCGGGGCGCCCAGCACGCGAATAAGTCCGATGTCATGGCCGCTCGTCGCCGCCCTCTCCAGCACCGCGGAGCCAAAGCCACAGGAGAGGTAGTGATCCTCGACCGTGATCAGTTTCTTGCCGCGCGACAGCAGATGCATGAGCTTATCATCGATGGGGGCCGCGAACCGCGCGTTGATGACATCGACCGGGATTTTCTCGGAGCTGAGGATCTCGGCGGCGGCCAGGGCTTCGGTCAAAACCGTCCCATAAGAGATGATGGTGAGAGAGGCTTTGCGTCCCCGCCGGACCAGGAGGCTTTTGCCCAGCTCAAACGGAGTCTCGGATGCCGTCTGGGCCGGTTCCTCCGTCGGGACGAAGTCCTTCGGATATCGGATCACCACCGGCTGCGGGTGGTCCAAGGCGAACTCCAGGGCCTGTCGCATTTCCCCGGCGTCGGCCGGGGCGGTCAAGACCATGTTGGGCAGCATCCGCAGATAGCCGATGTCCATCAGGCCGTGATGCGTGGCGCCGTCGGCGCCGACCATGCCCGCCCGGTCCACGCAGAAGACCACCGGCAGATTCTGCAACGCCACCTCCTGGGCGATCTGGTCGAAGCTGCGCTGCAGGAAGGTCGAATAAATGCAGACGACGGGTTTGAGGCCGCTCTTGGCCAGCCCCGCCGCGATATCCACCGCCGCACTCTCGGCGATGCCCACATCGTAGAACCGCTCCGGGAATTTCCGGCGGAAGGTCATCAGGCCGGTGCCGTCACACATGGCCGAGGTGATGGCGACGATCCGGTGATCCCGCCCGGCCAGGTCGGTCAGCGCCTCGCCGAAGGCATGCGTGAAGTGCGGCCGATGATCCACGGCCGTCGGTTCGACGGTATTGTCGCCGTTGATCTTGAAGGGACCGGTCGAATGGAACTGGGCGGGACCTTTGTCGGCGGGATGGAAGCCTTTGCCCTTCTTCGTGTAGACGTGCAGCAGCACGGGGTGGTCCACCTGGCTGAGCACTTTGAACAGCTTGATCAGGGACTCCGTGTCGTGGCCATCCACCGGGCCGAAGTACGGAATGTTGAGGCTCTCGAACAATTGGCTCGGCAACAGAGCCATACGGATGCTCTTTTTGATCTTTTCGAGGGCGTCATCGACGCGCCGGCCGATGCCGGGCAGGTGTTCGAGGATGCTCTTGGTCGTGCGGCGCAGGTCGTCGTAGGTATGGCTGAGCCGCACCCGGGAGAAGTACTTCGCCACCGACCCCACGGTCGCGTCGATGGCCATTGCGTTGTCATTCAGAACGATCAGCATCTGCCGCTTGACCAGGCCGAGGTTGTTGAGTCCCTCGAACGAGGTCCCGTTGACGATGCTGGCATCGCCGACCACCGCAACGATTTTCGGAGACGCAGCAATTGCGGCTTGCGGAGGTCGCTCCTTTTCCTCCGTCTTGTGTCCTTCGTCGTCCGTCTTCCGACCTGCGGCGGCTTTCAGTTGCTCGCCGAGGGCCAGGCCGAGGGCGGTGGCGATCGACGTGCCGGCGTGCCCGACCGTGAACTGGTCGTACTCGCTCTCCGCCGGACTGGGAAAACCGCTGACGCCGCCGGCGCGGCGCAGCAGGTCGAAACCCGCCTTGCGGCCGGTGACGATCTTGTGCGTGTAGCACTGGTGGCCCACGTCCCACAGCAGCTTGTCGCGCTGGAAATCGAAGACGTAGTGCAGCGCCAGGGTCAGCTCGACCGCTCCCAGATTGCTGGCCAGATGTCCCCCGGTCTTGCTGACAGAGCGCAAGATGAACTGGCGGATCTCCTCCGCTAGTCCTTCCAACGCGGCCACCGGCAGCAGCTTCAGGTCCGCCGGGCCGTTGATTTTGTCCAAGTACTTACCCATACTCACGTCGTCCCCAGCTCTATAAAGGCCCGACCATTCTAATCGAAAGTGAAAGTGGATGCAGAGAAATTGCCCCGTCCGCGCAAAATTATGCCTGCTTCCCCGCGCACACCCGCGCTCGCCACGCCGCCGATCCCTTTACCAGGGGGGAGTATCCGCCTCGCCAGCTTGCCTGCCGCCAGCGTACAGCGACAGGGCCTCGCCAGAAGCCGCCAAGCCCCGGCTCCGGCCGTATACAGAAGGGTTGCCGTGCCTATCGGATGCCCCGCGAGGGAGGGAACGCAAGAGGAATGAGGGTCTCGTGGCGTGTGGCTGACCCTCCCGCTCCGCTTCTGCCACCGCCCAAAGCGGGCCCTCCGCGTACGCAGCCCACGGAGGGCCCACGAAGAGTGTCAAGAGTGTGCAGACGACGAAGTCCTGCTACCGGGGGCCCTTCTTGGGCCCGCCACCGCCGCCGCCATCTCCGCCACCACCGCCGGAACCGCCACCAGCCACAATGTTGACATCAATGTAGGTAAGATTGTTGGCGATGTCGATATACGCGGTCCCGCCGCCGCCTTCGGCAGCGATGGTTACCGCTTCGGGGCTCAACGCCGTGATTGTCGTCGCGCTGTCAATCACCACCGTACGTGCTGCCGGCGGGTAGGTGAAACTGAAGGTAATCCGGTAGATGCCCGGAATCGCGTGCTCTGTCCTCATCCAGTTGTAGCCGTAGACCACTTTGCCCTGTATGTTGATCTCCGCCGAGGCCTTCTCCCAGACGACCGGCTCGGCGGGAATCTGCGGGTCTTCAGTCTGCCAGGCGTGATCGTCCTGCGACCACGTAGTAAGCGTCGATTCTTCCGGGACTTTTTGAATGGTGAGCCAAGCTTCGTCCGAGTAAACGATGGGCTTCTTGGATGCTTCATAAACTTCATAACTGGTCTTGTCCGCACCCCACATCTCGTCGGTCCCCAGGCCCTCCAGCAGCTTCATGGTGTAAGCTGTCATATCGGGCACGTCGTCGTTGAAGAGAACCGTCTCGACGCGTACGGTCGAACGTGTGGTCCAATCGTTGGATTCCAGGTTGTCTCCCCAATCAATCTCGGCAACAGTAAACGTCTCGCCCGACCCTATGACAGTATCGGCCTGCCAGGTGTTTCCGGGATCCTGCTGCACATACCATTTGATTTGCGTAGCATCCTCGGGGACGTCCGCCGGGGGATCTTCATCACCAGGCCATAGGAGAATCATCGGAGTGTCATCCTCTGCTGTCCACTGGTACTCGATCCAATAGGATCCGGTCCACGACTCAGTGACGAAACTCACCAGAGGGGTGCCATCGGCCCAGATCACCGGATAGGACAGGTTGTTGGTGCCGGTGGGCTCTTCTTTTTGGGCACGTGCGGTCTGGTTTGGGTAGACGGCACAGATCAGTAGTGCGACAGTGCCTACGATCATCGCTCGTGCAACAACATGCGTTTTCATCGTGGTTCTCCTTTTCTGAGGAAGCACCCGGTCGTTCGGGTGCAATGCTCGATGCCGTTTCCCGGCGCGGGCTCAGCCACCGTGGTGTGCGCCGGGGCCGCAGGGCATGGACGGGGAATGGGGGTGCCCGCCCGCGCAACGTTGGATACAACAGTCGTACGTTGCGCGCGCAGCCAGCAATGGCTGAAGGAGATAGCATCGTCTTCCTCTGTTTGTCCGTCTCAAGGCAGAACCGGTCCGCAAAACTCTGCGAAAGCACTTCCCGCACAATTCTCGGACTCGGCTCTATCACCTTAGCAACCGTGCGCGGCTTTGCGATGAGTGATCCACCTATTTTGCAGGGGGGAAGAAGCTTACAGATGGGCCGGAGCGGCCTGGCGCAAGCAGGCGGCTCCCTTCGAATCCTGCGGGGATCGGTCGTGGATTGCCCTGATGAAACCCGGGGTACGTGCGGCGGATGAACGGGCAAACGGGATGG
Organism: Planctomycetota bacterium; assembly: GCA_023481165.1. Lineage (GTDB taxonomy): Bacteria > Planctomycetota > Phycisphaerae > Sedimentisphaerales > Anaerobacaceae > PLanc-01. Next base: position 6,217 of record JAMCWO010000178.1, read on the forward strand.
TGCCGACGGATTTCGCCGCTGCTGTCAGTTTTCGCCGCGTGGGCCACGCTGGGTCAGCCGGATCAGGAATCCTCGAAGTGGAAGCCGCACGTATCGGCCGTGATGTGCTCGGAGGGCGTCCGGGGATACTTGCGGCAGTTGAGCGGGCGGATGGGATAGATGCGACAATAAATGTGGCCATCGCCGTTCGATTTCAGGAACGGGCAGACGTTGGGCAGCTTGCAGCAGGCGCCGCACTGGATGCACTGGCCCCGTCGCTGCGCGGAAACCGGCAGTACAGACGTAAACGTCCTCTTGATCCTGGCGCCCCAGGTATTTTTTTCCTGATCAGCCATGTACGGGATTCCTCACCCGACGCGCAGGAGCGGCCGCACAGCGGCCCTTCGGGCCTGGGCGCGGGACAGGTCGTTTTGGTTCACCGGCCCTCTTATAGCCGCCCGGCCGCCGCCGGTCAAGAGGCGACTCCACTCGCTGGGTTTGTCCTGCGTGGGCAATCCCCGATTCCTTCGAGCCACGGCAGACTCACACGCCGAGCGTAAGTCTGCCGAGCAGAACACAGGAGCCCACGACATCGGTGACGACCAGGCCGATCACGGCTGCGGCGGCCATCCCGCGACGCAGGCGGTCCAGGAAGACGGCCCGGCTGCTCCCGGATGGTGAGCAGGGCACCGGGGTGAGCCGGCAGGGTGGGCTTCGCCCACCGATCCCTCTTGTCGCCCTTCCCCGGCGGCCTTCGGTGCACCCAACGCGCGGGAAGTAGCTTTTTGCCGTCTGATGTGCTATTGTGCTGGAGTGGCCCTCGCATCCAGCGGTTGGATCCGAACGTCACGGTACAACAGGCTCCATGAAGGAGGATCTCCATGAAGATAACCAAGCGCGACTTCATCCGGGGAACCGGCTTTCTCACCATGGCGAGTCTCGCCGGAGCAACCCCTGCCTCCGCGGCGGAAAAGATGGGTGCTCAAAGTCCTTCCGTCTTCAACGTTCGCGATTTTGGCGCCAAGGGCGACGGTAAGACGCCGGACTCAGAGGCGGTGCAGAAAGCACTGGACGCGGCCGGCACGGTCAGCGGTACGGCCTATTTCCCCGCGGGACGGTATCTTTGTCACGACCTCAAGGTCCACCAGCACACCACGGTCCTGGCCGAGCCCCAGTGGGGATATCGCGGCGACGCCGGTGCCATGCTGCTCCTGGATTCCGAGGAAGCGGACTGCCTGCTGAACATCACCGGGGCCTTCGGCGTCCATCTGCGGGGACTCTTCCTGCAGGGTCGGCGCGGGACAAAAAAAGCGATCCACGGTGTCTTTCTCAATAATGCGGAAAAATACAGCCCCAAGGAGGACGCCATCGTCATTGACGACTGCAAGATCGCCGGCTTCTCCGGTCACGGCGTGCACCTGCTGCGCATCTGGCTATTCATCCTCCGGCACAGCATCCTGCAGGGCAATAAAGGCTGCGGCGTGCAGATCACCGGCTGGGACGGTTTCGTGACGGACAATCAGTTCTCCGGAAACGGCGGTCATGGCTTCGGCTGTGACGGCGTGGGTGCCACCGTCATGTTCACGGCGAATCGCGTCGAATGGAACCGGGGCTACGGCCTGTACCTCTGCGCCGGCGACGCCTGGAACGTGACCGGCAACTGCTTCGACCGGAACTGGGGCGCCGGAATTTGCGCCCTGAAGATGCATACGACCACCATCACCGGCAATGTCTTCCGGCGCTGTGGCAAGGACAGCAACCTGCTCGCCGAAGGAGAACGCTCCTGCCAGGTCCGCCTGGAGGAATGCCGCGGGCTGAGCTTCGTCTCCAACACGTGTGCGGCGGGGCGCGACGATGGCGGCCAGGGAAAATACACCCCGCAGGTCGGCTTCATTCTGCGCCAACTCAGCCACTCGGTCATTGCCAACAACACGCTCTACCGCGGATTCATGGACCAAATGGTTGTCGACCTCGGCGATCACGGCGACGGCTACGTCTTCGCCAACAACGTCGGCTGCCCGATGAACAATGGGTAGGATGGCCCTGGAACTCCGAGACAGAAAGAGGTAAGGCGTTCCGAGAATTCCGCCCCGAATTCCGCAGAATTCCACCAGATACCCTCGCATTTTTCGAGGTGCCGCCGCTTTCCGCTCAGTGTTCCACACTCGAGTCTGGCTCTTGCTCAATACGATCCTCAGGAGAAACATAGCCCTTGTGCGGCCCGAACAAGTCCATCCTGTAAAAGAGCAGTTCATCACCCTCATATCCATATCTTTCGTTTCCGTCCATCATGAGAACCACCCTCGATCGACATCGGGCGTTTCCCCTCGGAGTACTGGACGGAATACTACAAGCAGACGTCGATTCCCGGAGTCGTAAGCAGCAGCATTAGATGGCTGTTCAGGGCGTTCTCGGGATTCTCGGGGCCTTACTCGTTTCGTTCACTCGTAACGACGCCACAACACCGACGCCTTTGCCTCCGAAATACCGAAAGTCACATCCACGCATTTCATAGTCCGCCCTCTGCATCCGGGTCGCCTGCGGTGTAGGACTCATCGGGTGGTTCCGGCATCGCCTTGGGTTGCTTTCGTTTCCTGGCCTCGAGCTTCTTAATGCTCTCGGCAGGCGGCAGGTTCTCCGGCATCGTTCCGCCCAGTTCTTGGATCGTCTGGCGGACCTTGGCACCGACCTGGAAGTGGGTACGGTTAGCACGCTCTTTTCCCGTGATCTTGTCGCGGCGGAGCTTCTCCTCCGTCTGCGTGGCGCGAAAGAGGTTGGCGGCAAGCTCCGTACTGCCCATGTGGTCCAGGATTTGCTGGCCCTTCTTCAGACCTCGTCGCTCGTGGATATCGCGGGAAGCCAGGCCACCGTAGAGGCCCTTGTAGCCGTGGTCTTGAAAGATGGCGTAATCTTTCGGTGCGACGACACCCGCCGACTTGGCGGTGCTCGCCAGCCGGACGTTGTGCAGCTTCATCTCTTCACGCAGGAGCAGACGGCGGTCTTCCTCCGTCGCCAGGTCCGTCAGCTCCTGCCGACGAGTCTGGATCGCAAAGTAGGTTTGCCCGAGGGCAACGATCTCCTTCGAAGGATCGGCGTTCTGGACGATGAGATAGCAGGCGTAACGCGACATGAGGATGGTCTTGACCGGCCGCTTTCCTCCTTTCCCTATCTCGATCATTTCGGTGATGTCAACGAAATGATCCTCGATCCGCTGGCCGCTGTTGAAACAGGCCACCCGCGCTTTCTGAATGACCTGCGCGAAGTTGCGATAGTCCGTGTATCCGAGCACCTGCGCAAAATCCCGGCTGGACCAGTATTCCGCCCCGGCGGCGTTCGTGCGCCGGATGCGTTCAAACGGAGAAATGCCGTTGGGAGCCGAGAGTCTTTCTTCCTTGTCCATAATGGCCTCCTATAAGGGTACCATTGTAGAAGCGGGCCGGCGGAACCGCAAATGGAATCAAGCCGCTTGGCGGTAGCTGACGAAGGCGAGCCGGCGGCGCGGGGACCAAGAGCAGGGAGTCCCGGCCGCTCGCAACATCCGGGTCTCCGGGACTTGACGCGGCAATCGTAGCTCCTTATGTCGCGAGGAGCTCCTTTCGCGCGGCTGTGACAATCCGGTCCAGCTCGCGCCTCATGGTGGAGTCAATAGTCGGCGTCGGCTGGTGCGCCACCAATTGGCGCCAGGCTTGGTCGGCCTGCTGGAGTATCCGCTCGTCGCCGCAGGGGGCGGGCTGCGTGTGGTCGAAGTAGCGGCGGTCGAAGAGCCGGGGATTCCACCCGATGTCCCGGAAATGGGCCAACGTGTGCTCGCTCTCCAAGTAGGTTCCCCGCTCGCAGAACAGCAGCTCGTTGATCAGGTCCACCGCGCAGGTGTCGTCGTTGACCTCGATGCCGCGCGTGAACTTGTAGATCGCCTCATTCATCTCCAGGTCGAGCATCGCCTGCGTGGGGGAGAAAGCGGCGGCGTTGTCCAGGGCCCCGATGGGCAAGGGCAGACTGACGGTGGCGCCGAAGGCCATCTGGCGGTAGGTCTTCAGAAACGCCGCTTGCAGGCCGGGGACCTTCGCCTCGACGTAACCCGGCTCGACATTGTGCACGAGTCCGTAGCGCCGGCGGAAGAGCTGATGCAGTGCGACATCGGTGAGAATGGCCGCGGGCGTGCCGTAGCAGACCTGCGTGGTCTTCATATCCATCTCGCCCGTGATGCTCGTGGAGAAGTAATAAACATCCGGGTTGATCAGGCTCGTCGCCGTCAGGCAGCCGAGGATCTCCGCCGCTGCAACGATCGCCGCCCCGGCGGGCGTCATCGGCGCGGTCGCGCCGAGAATCGGCATCGGGGCGAAGTTGACGGGAAAGCCGTACTTGAGCGCCTCTTCGAGCACCCCGCAGGAGCGCGTGTCCAGCTTGAGCGGCGACGTCGTACAGTACGCGGCCACGAAGATCGGCGGCCCCGTGCGCCAACTGTCCCGGTCCCTGCCCGCGGCCAGGGCCGCCAGCTCGGCCAGGTACTTCACCTCCTGCGCGGCACTCGTACCGACCCAACCGGGCTTGCGCGAGTTCAACAAGAGCAGCCGGGATGACTCGATGGTCTCGATACGCGAATCGAACTCGCTGCAAATCAGCGGCGCGTTGACCGCCTTGACGCTCGGCAGCGCCTCGCCCAGCCGGATCATGTCCACCTGGTCCTGAATCGTCGGCTTGCGGAACCGGCCCTGGGGATAGTCGTAGAGCCACGGCGCCCCGTAGCCGAAGTCCACGATGAACTCCTCCGGCGTGGCGACATCGTCGGCCGGCAGACTCCGGCAGAAGGGATACCACAGCGAGGAACGCACCATCCGGTAGCGGTCCCGCTGCGCGGCGATCTGCCGCTCCACCAGCTCCGGCGGGAACCAGGCCCGCCGGGCTGCGAAATCCACGCGACAACCGGCCTCGGCCAGGGCCCGCAGCAGAAACTGGCCCTGGAGGCGCAGCCCGGTCCGCTCCAGCACCTGGAGCGTACCCCGGTGCAGCCTCTCCATCTGCTCCGGCTCGATCACGCGCAGGAATCCCTTGAGCATTCTGCATCTCCGCCGCTTGGCGGGGTGCCATGTCTACGCTTGCGTAGACATGTTCGACTGGCTGAACAAGACATGCTTACGCGAGCGTAAGCATGGCACCCAGGACAAGCGACCGGTTCCTTCCGTTAAAGGCCCATCAGCATCC
>JAMCWO010000092.1 GCA_023481165.1 Planctomycetota bacterium
TTATCCGACGTGGCCGTCGCGGTCGATGTCGATTCCGTGCAACTCCTCGAGCTTTTTGACCAGGGCAAGACCCCCGGTGGGAAAACGGGAATTGTGACCGGGCGCTTGTTGGCGGGACAGGAATCTGCTATAGTACGGGTCTTTTGATGCCCCAGGCGGAGGCTGTTCGGTGATGGCCGCCAAGGGGGCGGGAAGGGACCCCAAGTGCGGTAGGTCCCGTTTGGGGGCCCGACACAACTCGTTTGAGGAGTCGCTGCATGAGTTTCTCGGTCGAGGATACACGCAAGAAAACCGCTCCCACGGTCAAGGAGCTGATCCGGGCGGGTACGGTCACGCTCGCGGACGTAAAGGATTGGCTGCGAACGATTTACGAGATCCGGTTCTTTGAGGAGAAGGTCTACGACCTGCTCGGTCAGAACATCATCAAGGGAGCCTCGCACCTCTACGCCGGACAGGAGGCGGTGGCGACGGGCGCTGTCGCGGCGATCGAGCGGGGCGACGTGATTGGCTCGACCCACCGGGGTCACGGCCACTGCGGGGCCATCGGGAATAAGTACTGCGATTGCGAGGAGGACCGGCAGAATCACTGGAACGCCATGATGGCCGAGTTGATGGGCAAAGAGACCGGTTACTGCAAGGGCCGCGGCGGCTCCATGCACATCGCGGAGGTGGAGAAACAGAATAACCTTGGCTCGACGGGTATCGTGGGCGGCAACCAGCCGCCGGCGGTAGGCGCGGCTTTGGCCGAGAAGTTCAAGAAAAGCGGCAAGGTCGTCATTTCGTTCTTCGGCGACGGCTCCTGCAACACGGGCACGTTCCATGAGTCCATGAACATGGCCGCGACGTTGAAGGTGCCGCTCGTGGCGATCATTGAAAACAACCTGTACGGGATGAGCGTGCCGTTCTCGGGCAGTCCCGTGGAGGGCACGCGGCGTGCCAGCAGTATCGAGGACATCGCGGTGCGGGCCGCCGCGTACCGCGCGCCCGCGATGATCGTGGACGGAATGGATGTCTTGGCGGTCTATCTGGCGGTCAAGAAGGCGGTCGAGCAGGCCCGCAAAGAAAACCAGATGACGATGATCGAGTGCAAGACCTACCGCTGGTACGGCCATAGCCGCAGCGACCCGCGGGAGTACCGGACCAAGGACGAGGAGAAGGCTTGGCATGATCGCGATCCGATCACCGTCCTGCGGAACAAGCTCGTGTCGGAAGGACATTGCACCGAGCAGGAATTGGACCAGATCAGGGATAAGGCCTTTGCGACCATCGAAGCAGCGACGCGATTCGCCCTGAACAGCCCCCTGCCGAATCCGGCGGACGTGGATAAGGACGTGTACGTCCCGGAGAGCTATCCGGCCCAGGTGGTCGAGAGCGAGAAGGCACGGGCCGAGAAGGTGCGGGAGGCGACGACGGCCTTTCAAAAGCTGGTCGCGTCCTCCACCGCCAAGACCAAGAAGGAGGCGGCCGAGCAAGCCAAGGCCCAGATCAAGTCCCAATTCGGCATGGACGTGCTGAACATCGCGCAGGCGGTTTCACTCGCGCAGGCCGAAGAGATGCGGCGCGATCCGCGTGTCTTCGTCTTCGGCGAGGACGTCGGTCTCTATGGCGGGGCCTACGCGGCGACCCGCGGCCTGCTGGCGGAATTCGGCAAAGAGCGCATCATCGATACGGCGATCTCGGAGGCGGCCATCGCCGGGGCGGCGGTCGGTGCAGCGCTGCGCGGCATGCGGCCGGTCGCGGAGATCATGTACGTCGATTTCGTGACCATTGCGATGGACCAGCTCGTCCATGTCGGCGCCTACAACCGCTACATGTTCGGCGGCAAGGCAAAAGTCCCGATGGTCCTGCGTACGGAAGGCGGGGTGGGCCGGTGCATCGCCGCCCACCACTCGGAATCGCTGGAAGCCTGGCTGATGCACGTGCCGGGCCTGTACGTCGTCATGCCCTCGACGCCCTACGACGCCAAGGGCCTGCTCAAAGCGGCCATTCGCAGCGACAATCCCGTGGTCTTCATCGAGCACAAAGCGACCTACGGCCAGACCGGCCCGGTGCCCACGGACGACTACATCATTCCGCTCGGCGTCGCGGACATCAAGCGGCCGGGCAATGATGCCACCATCGTCAGTTACTGCCGGATGGCCATGCGGGCCCTCGACGCCGCCAAGATCCTCGCGGAGGAACACGGCATTGACGCCGAAGTGATCGACGTGCGGACCCTCAAGCCGCTGGATATCAAGACGATCGCCGAGTCCGTCCGCAAGACCGGCCGGCTGATCACCGTCAGCGAAGGGTTCTGCTGGTGCGGCGCGGGCCGGGAGATCGCGGGACAATACATGGCGTATGATTTCGGCGACGGCTCCCACGGGTTCGACTATCTCGATTGCCGGCCGATCAACCTGGCGGCCCGCGATGTGCCCCCGCCGATGAGCGAGAAACTCATGTAAGCCAGTATTCCGAGTGTGGACCAGATCGTCGAGGCCGTGAAGCAGTCCGTAGGCCAGTAAGATCATAAAGCGATGATCATAAATCCGAAGGGATGGGGACGAAATCGATGGCAAAAGAGATCAACCTGCCGAAGATGGGCCAGACGATGGAGGAAGGCACCGTCGTCAACTGCCTGGTGAAGGTTGGTGACGAGGTCAGGAAGGGCCAGGTCATCTTCGAGATCGAGACGGACAAGGCCACCCTGGAGATGGAGTCGCCCGTCACCGGCTTTGTGAAGTACCTCCTGATCCAGAACAACCAAACCCTGCCGGTCGGGGCGCCCATGATGGTTCTCGGCGAGAAGGATGAGCAGGTGCCGATGAGCTTCGTGGAGGCCCTGACGGGCGGCGTCGGCTTGGCGGCCGGCACGCTGCTGACCCCTGCCGCCCAGATGCCCACAACGATCACGCCCCCGACGGCCCCCGAGCCCGTCGGGCCGGGCAAGCCGATGGGCAAGATCATGATCTCGCCGCGGGCAAAGAAGATGGCCGAGGAAATGGGCGTCGATCTGGCCACCGTCAAAGGCACGGGACCGGCCGGCAAGATCACGGAGGCAGATATCCGCACCGCCGCCGAAGCTAAGCCTGCCAAAGTCGCACCACCGGCCCCGACGACTCGCCCTGCCGCTACAATCACGGTGGCGGGGGCCAAGCTCGGGTCCACAGTTGCCCTCAATCGGCTTCAGCGCATCACGGCCGAGCGAATGCTGAAATCCAAGCGGGAAATCCCGTGCTTCTATCTGACCGTCCGGGCGGACATGACGGACTTGGTCGCGGCACGGGCCAAGATGAACGAGACGGGCAGCGTGAAGGTCGCATTCAACGATTTCATCATGAAGGCGGTCGCCACCGGGCTGGAGAAGTTCCCGATGATGACCGGCCAACTCGCGGGCGACGCGATCAAGCTGGCCGACGCCATTCACGTCGGTCTGGCCATCTCCGTGCCGGACGGCCTGGTCGCACCTCTGGTCAAGGACGTCAATAAGAAGGATGTCCGCCAGGTCGCCCGGGACAGCCAGGCTCTGATCGAGCGGGCCCGGGCGGACAAGCTGGACCTGTCGGATCTGGAAGGCGGTTGCGTCACCGTCAGCAACCTGGGCGCTTTCGGCGTCGAGTCGTTCATTCCGATTGTAGTCCCCGGCCAGTGCAGCATTCTGGGCGTCGGGCGCATCGCCGACACGTGTGTCCCGGACAACGGCAATATCCTCGTCCGCAAGCTGATGAACATGACGCTGTCGGCGGACCACAAGGTCACCAACGGCGCCTACGCCGCCCAGTTCCTGGACTTCGTCAAGAAGATGCTGGAAGACCCAAAGCAATTTGCGATTTGAGATTTATGATTTGTAGATCATAGATCGAAAGGAGTCTCGCATGGCCAAGAGAGGTGAAGCAACGAGATTGCCGGCGATCCGCAAGGCGACGCCGAAGGTCCCCGTAATCGGGGTGTTTGCGACCAGCGACCCGCGGATCGACGAGGAGAGCCGGACCCGGTGCCAGAACATCGCCCAGATGGCGGCCGAGACCATCAGCGGCGCGGTGGTCATGCCGGACAAGACCCCGGTGCCGGTGGTCTACTCGACGGTGCTGGTCGATGGCGAGGCCCAGGCCGACATCGTCGCCCAGCAATTCCGCAAGGCCGATGTCGATATCCTGGTCTGCGTGCCGGACACGTGGGCCTTTCCGCAGTTGACCACGATCTCGCTCCTTCAGCAATTCCCGGCCGATACGCCGATCAACATCACCTGCGGCAACAGCGGTCCCAAGCCGGGCGTGGTCTATGCTCACGCCCTCAACGGCGCGCTGGCCCAGTACGGCCGGATGGCGGCGTTGAACGTGGGGACCTGGCCGGACAAGGGTCTGGAGCCGGAGATGACCGACCAGACCGCCAAGAACCTCATCGACTGGTGCTACGCTGCCGTGACCGCCGTGGCGCTGCGCGGCCGGCGCGTGGTCATCTTTGGGCACGACTCGATGGGCATGGAGACGGCACTGGCGCATGTCATGCCGACGCGCAACACCTTCGGCCTCGAGATCACCCGGCTCGATATGAAGCTCCTGGCCGACATGCTCAACAAGAAAGCCTACAAGGACAAGGAGCTCAAGGACCTGCGCAGTTGGGTCGATCGCTATGTCGGCAATCGCCTGGCGATCAACAGCGAGGAGGACAGCGAGCGGTTCAATATGTCCCTGGCGATGTACCTCGTTGTGCGCGACCTGCTGGCGGATCTCAACGCTGTTGGTGGCGGCTTCATGAGCCAGCTCGAATGGGGCAGCGACCCGCGCGGCATTCCGCTGCCCGTGGCGGACGTGATGGAGTCGTTCTTCAACAGCACGTTCGACCACAACGGCAACTCCCCCGCCGTGCCCTTCGCAACGGAGGCCGATGTCCAGGGCCTGCTGACGATGCTGTTCATGACCTATCTCAGCGGCGGCAATCCCCCGCTGTTCATGGACTTCCGCAAGGTCTGGGAGGCCTGGGAGATCAAGGACCTGGCGGACAAGCTCGGCCTCAAGAAGCTCGACGCCAGCGCCGACTGGTACACCAAGGGCCTGGTGGACGGCGACAACTCCGGCAGCGCCGCCTTCGACTGGGCGGCGGCGCCGGGAGCGACGGTCAAGCAGATCATGGAGCGGGTCTCCATGCCGCTGGCCGACCGCTTCTATTTCCCCGGCGGCGGCAATTCCGTCACCTTTATGACACCCGCGGGCATCAAGGGCATCGCCGCCCGCATGGCGTACAGTTGCGTCAGCGGATGTTTCAGCCTGATCTGGGACGAGGCCGAGACCACCGAGGTGCCGGAAGAACTGGGCAAGGCCATGTGCAACCTGACGACGCCGACCTGGCCGCACACGTTCGTCGTGCCGAAGTACGCGAGCATGCTCGAGTACAAGCAATATCCGCCGGCCAACCATTTCCACATGACCTGGAACCTGCCGGTGGCCCGGTTGCAGCACTGGATGGACCTGCTGGGCGTGCAGAGCGTCGCCCCGTGGGCGGCCCGGCCGACGTTCATCGAAGGCGTGGACCGGCCACAACCGCTGATCCACCTCATCAACGGCGGCGCAGAGGCGTACAAACTGCTCGGCAGCCGCCGCTGACAGTGCGGGCGGAAGCGCGCATGCATTCTTGTCATCCTGAGCCGAAGGCGAAGAGCCTGTCCTGAGGGAGCGAAGGAATGGGCCTGCGAAGGAGAAGTTACTCAACATCGCGGCCCAGATCCTTCACTCCGCGTCGCTCCGTTCAGGATGACACACCCTCCACAGGCCGCAACCGAATCCGCAATTTCTCGTAGGTATTTCATCTCGCCCGAATAAGGCAATCCCCGATTCCGGCGCGGCGTCCGACGCCCTACCCTACTATCATCAGCCAATGGAAAGGAGATCAATGCATGCCGGAATTCACGAATCCATTTATCGGTGTCGTCCCCGGACGCAAGATGACGGAGTCGGAGTTGCTCCGGGCCCTGCGACTGGATCTGTCGGCGGAGGAGGAGGCCGTCCACATCTACCTGTCTCACGCGGACGCCACGGATCATGAACTGGCGAAGAAGGTCTTGCAGGATGTGGCCGAGGAAGAACGGGTCCACAAGGGCGAGTTCCAGAGGCTGATCAACCTCCTGTCGAAAGAGGAGGAGGGCTTCCTCGCGGAGGGAGCGGACGAAGTCAACGCCATGGCGGCCGGAAAAGAGCCGCCGGATCAGACCGCCCCAGCGGAACGGCCCACGAAAGGACCGACCTCCACGATCGGCGATCTCAAAGGCCAAGGACGGGAAGGATAGGGCTTTACGGTTCGAGAGCTTGTAATGGATACGCCAAATCTCGAATCGTAAATCATAAATCATAAATCAAGAATGAGGAAGGCCATGGCATCGGAAGAGTATCTCAATCGGGGCGATGCACCGTTTGGGGAGCGCGTCTGGGAGGAGATCGACAAAGCGGTGGTCGAGGCCGCCAAGGGGCAGTTGACCGGCCGGCGGCTCCTGCGCACGATCAGTCCCGATGGCCTGGGACTCAAGACCCTGCCTTTCCGGGATACGCCTATCTCCGACAAGACCGTCGCAGGCGTGACCGTAACCTCAAGCTGCATGATCCCCGTGGCGATGATTCAGAGCGAATTCAGCCTGTCCGCCCGCGATGTGGCTGCTTTCGAGGAATCGGGGGTGCCGCTTGATATCAATCAGGTGGTCAAGGCCGCGCTGGCCGTGGCCCGCCAGGAAGATCAGCTCATCTTTGAAGGGTTTCCCCCGCTCCGTACGGTCGGCCTGCTCAACACTCCCGGCGCCCGTTCGGTCAAGCTGCGGCCCTGGAGCCAGCCGGGCGATGCCGTGGGGGACATCATCAACGCCGTCGCGGAGTTGGATCGTGCCGGCTTTCCGGGTCCCTACTCGCTGGCCTTGACCCCAGCCTCCTACAACCACCTGTTCCAACTGTACCCCCACAGCGAACTGACCGAGTTGGAGCACGTCCGCCAGATCGCGACGGATCTCGTCGTCAAGGCGCCGGCCGTTTCCGGCGGCGGCCTGCTGATCGATACCAGCGGGCCCTATGCGAGCATCGTCCTGGGTCAGGACATGGCGACGAGCTTCACCGGGCCGGGACCGGCGCGATACGAATTCGCCATCATCGAGAGCCTGGCCCTCTGGGTCCAGGTGCCGGAGGCGATCTGCGTTCTCAAGTAGCATGGGCGTCCCCGCCCATGAGTACCAGGGGCGTCCCGCCCCTGAATGCTCGTCTTCATGGGCGAGACGCCCATGCTACTCACGGGCAGGATGCCCGTGCTACTTACTGCGCTCCCGGACAAGATCGCCGAAAGGAGCGAGCAGCTTGTACTTGTTCTGCCAGGTCGTGTACATGATGCCGACCGCCTGCGGCGTCTGATCGAGCACGTCGAGCCAGCCGCGCGGGTTGTCCAGCGTATCGCCGTCGTAGTAGGCTCCGGCCAGCGTCTTGAAGCCGTGCGACGAGAAGAATCCGAGGCTCTCCTTGCGCTTTTCGTAGTACCAGCACACGATGATCAGGTCCTTCGGCACGTACTTCCACGAGTCGGTGTAGTCGCCCTCAACGAGGTAGTAGTTGCCGTGCGCATTGTGGTTTGGATCGAGCATGTCCGACCAGATGAAGACCTCGGTCTTCGGATCGGAGCGCCGGAGGATGTCGATTTGTTTCGTGATGCAGTCGCCCAGGATCTGGGCCATGCTGAGGTGCCGCTGTTTGCAGGCCTGGCAGGCGCCGCCGGCCCGGATCTCGTCCATGCTCAACAGGTACTTTGTAGGCGCGAGGTGCTTGTGCATCTGCTCGGCCTGCTGGGCCCAAATCTGGTACACTTCCGGCTCGGACATGCAGATGGTGACCTGGCCGCGATTGACGCCCATGCCGTGATAATAGCTGACCTTGAGCCGCTCGCCCTCTTTGATCCGCCCACCCGGCAACAGTTTGATCGTTGGCGGCTCGTGATCGAACCGGAAGTTGAGTTGCTCATCCTTGATGGGCGCGAAGTCTTTGCCCTCTTCATAGACCGTGCCGGTGGCATCGCTTAGGACCGTCACCGGCGTCCCAGGCCGGCGCAGGACGTTCAGCAGCCCCACTTCTTCGACCTCCAGATCGTCCATCCAGAACCGCCCCGCCTTGCCGCCCCAGACGCCCGCATAGATGTTGACCTTGTTCTGATCGAGGCTGTTGAAGCCCATGACAACCCGCCGCCAGTCCGTCGTGCCGGGGACGCCGGGGTCGTACGGGGCGAGACTGCGGCCTTTCGGGCTGAGGACCTGAATGCTGAACGCATCGCGCGGCTCCAGCCCGTCCGTCTTGACCCAGCAGCTTAGCCTGTAGCACCGTTGCGGCTGGACCTCGATCTCCTGCATGACCCGCGCGTGGCCGTGCTCGAACCGCCCGAAGCTCTCGAACCGCAGCGACGCATTGCCGCTGTGGAAGACCGCCGTATCGACGAAGGAGACTTCGCCCGGCCTGTCATTGAACCGGTAGCCCTTGAACTGGTTCCCCTCGTACTGCTCGAATCCGCCGTTGATGATCCGGGCGGGACGGTCCGAATCCAGAGCGGCTTCGCCGTTCTTCACGACGAAGGGTGCATCCTTCACCGCAATCCCGGCCGCGAGGTTGCGATTGTACGCCAAGACCGAGCCGCCGTAGCCGGCGCTGAAGACGTTGGGAATGATCTCGACACCGTGCGCCTGGCAGAACTCCTTCAATTTGGCAAGCCGCTCCAGGCACTCCGGCGGTTGGCGGTCGAGACGGTCCAGGCCGGTCGACAAGACCATGCCGTTGATGCCATGCTCCGCCCCGGTTTGAACGATCTGCTCGATCGCCGCGACATCCTTGTCGGTCCGCAGCGAGCCGCCCACAAAGACCCAGCGATATGGGTACTCCTTCGCGTGACAAAAAGAAACGAGCAACCCAAGCAACACGCCTCCAACGAGGCACTTCGATGTCTTGGCCATAGGCAGACTCCTGTGAGACGGAATTGTCACGAGGCATGATATCGCCGACCCACCCCGCTGCCAAGGATTGGCAGGACTCAATCGCGGCGTTATCCTGTCTCATATTGTATGGAGGTCGAACATGCGCTTACGGAAGAAAAAACTGTCGTGGGCATTCCTGTGGCTCGCTGTCTGGCCGGCGGCGTCCGCGTACGCCGATACGCATGACTATACGGCGGAACTCCTCAAGGACGACTTTCGCGGCCTGCGCTTCGGCTTGATCTTCGACGTGGTCGGCGCCCGCACGGAGTATCACTATCTGCGCGAGGCCGTGCCACAGGGGAACTGGGCGGTGTCGGCGTTCAAGTCCGACGGCTCCCAACGGGCTTGGCGGCTCACGGAGGAAGACGGCACGCGCGTGATGCTCCAGTCGCACAGCAATCGCGAGACCTTCACCCACCCGATGCTCGTCGCCGGCGACCCGCTCTGGGAGAACTATCGGCTAACGGTCGATTTCGCGCCGGCTTCGGACAAGGCTCAAAGCGGGATCGTGTTCCGTTATCGCAACGACCGCTGCTATTACTTCTTCGGTGTCCGGGGTCAGAAGGCCATCCTCAAAATGGTCCGCCACGAGACGGCGTACCACAAGCCTTACGAGGTGGTCCTGGCGGAGAAGGTATGTACCTGGACACCCGGAAAGTACCTTACGGCCCAGGTGGACGCCAACGACAGCCACATCAGAGCGCAGTTGAGCAACGGGGTCGTGCTCGAAGCCGAGGACAAGACCTTTTCGCAGGGCAAGATCGGCCTATTGTCCGATGTGCCCACGCGGTACAAGAACGTAGCGGTCGTGACCACGCCCGAGGAGAAGGAACGCTTTACAGCGCGCGTGGCCGCACGCGAACGGGAGTTGGCCGGTTTGCAGGCCGCCAATCCGCGCCCCGTCCTGTGGAAGAAGGCGGCTACGGACGGGTTTGGCGTGGGCCGGAACCTGCGTTTCGGCGATCTCAACAATGACGGCCAAATCGAGGTTCTGATCGGCCAGATGGTCCACCACGGCCCCAAGGACTGCAATAGCGAACTGAGTTGCCTGACCGCCATGACGTTCGATGGGAAGATCCTGTGGCGGATCGGTGAGCCGGACGCGTGGAAGGACCGGCTAACCAACGATGTGGCCTTTCAGGTCCACGATCTCGACGGCGACGGCCGGACCGAAGTGGTCTACTGCATGAATATGAAGCTGATCGTAGCGGACGGCGCCACCGGCAAGACCAGGTACGAGGCACCGACGCCGCGCACGCCGGCGGGCACAAAGCCGCCTTACAACAAGTTCCCGCGCATCCTGGGAGACTCCGTCTTCTTCTGCGATCTGCGCGGGACCGGCCGGGCGCGAGACATCATCCTCAAGACCCGGTACAATCACCTTTGGGCTCTGAACGACCGCCTGGAACTGATGTGGGACGCGGCCTGCAGCACGGGTCACTACCCTTATGCCCGCGACATCGACGGCGATGGCAAAGATGAGCTCGCCATCGGCTATTCGCTCTTCGACCACGAGGGGACGCGGCTGTGGACCCTGGATGATAGGATGCAGGACCACGCCGATGGACTGGCCCTCGTGCAGTTCGCGCCTGGCGACCAGTTGCGTCTCCTGTGCGCCGCCAGCGACGAAGGCATTTTCTTCACCGACACCAAAGGCAACGTGCTCAAGCACCTCCACCTCGGCCATGTGCAGAACCCGGCCATCGCAGACTTCCGCGCCGACCTGCCCGGCCTGGAAACCGTCTCCATCAACTTCTGGGGCAACCAGGGCATCCTGCACTTCTACGATGCCCAGGGCAACGTCTACCACGACTGTGAGCCTTGCCAGCATGGCAGCATGTGCCTGCCCATCAACTGGACAGGAAAGCCGCCGGAATACTTTGTCCTGTCGGCCAACGTCGACGATGGCGGCCTCTTTGACGGCTGGGGCCGGGGCGTCGTCCGCTTCCCTGCCGATGGCCATCCGGACATGTGCTATGCGGTCCTGGACGTGACGGGCGATTGCCGGGACGAAATCGTCGTCTGGGACCCTTACGAAATCTGGGTCTATACGCAAAGCGACGGTCCCAGGACGGGTAAGCTGTACAAGCCCCTACGCAACCCGCTGTACAACTACTCCAACTATCAGGCGACAGTTTCTCTCCCGGCTTGGTCGCAATAGCGCGTCTTCGTAGGTCCTGCCCCCGGCTAAGAGCCTATCCGAATAACCTTTGATTTGCTATACGCTCTTCTGGGGCATGGATGCCCCAGAAAGGAATCACGGATGAATCCGAAGGAATCGT
>JAMCWO010000061.1:0-927 GCA_023481165.1 Planctomycetota bacterium
CTCTTCCGATCTACCTGGACCTGCCGGGGCGCGTGCTGTCGCATCAGCTTGAGATCCTCGATGGTCGCCCCGCCGGTGCCGTAGCCGGTGGAGGTCTTGACCCAATCGGCCCCGAGTTCGCCGCAGATCTCGCACAGCTTGATCTTCTGCTCGTTGTTCAGGTAGCAGTTCTCGAAGATGACCTTGACCTTCTGGCCCTTCCGGTGCGTAACGTCAATCACGGCGGCGATGTCCGAGCGGACGTAGTCCCAATCCCCGCTGAGAACCCGGCTGATATTGACCACCATGTCCAGTTCCTGCCCGCCGTCCGCGAGGGCCTGCTTGGCCTCGGCAACCTTGATAGCCGTCGTATGCCCGCCGTGCGGAAAGCCGATCGTCGTGCTCGCTTTGACCGTGCTGCCCCGGAGGATCTCGGCGCAGCGGCTGAGGCCATAGGGCATGATGCAGACGCTGGCGACATCGTACCGCAGGGCCAGTTGGCAGCCCTGCTCGAGGTCGCGCTCGGTCAGCGTCGGATTCAGCAGAGAATGGTCGATCATCTTGGCGATATCGCTGTACGTGTAATCCATCGCATGCTCCTAATGAGTCACTGATTCCCAACGACAGTTCGCGATTCGATATGCTCCGCCAGATCTTCCGGCAGCCACCAGGTGGGCTTGAGCCTGGCGGGACTGAACAGCTTCTGGGCTTGGTCGCGGTAGTGCGGTGAATTCGGCCGGTCGCTTTGCCCGATGGGCACGTAGGTCCAACTTTGCACCGGCTTACTCAACACGATCACTTGCGTGGAGGTCTGGCCGCGCTCGCCCCAGCGCGTGTGGTCGCTGCGCTCGCGCCCATAGCCGATATTGCGCAGGGTCGTGGTCCCGTAGTCCCCGCCTCCTCCCAGGGGCCAAGAGCTCTCATCACGCCCCACGCGGAAGGCATCGC
>JAMCWO010000061.1:937-2845 GCA_023481165.1 Planctomycetota bacterium
TGCATTCGGTGCGGCAGCGGCCGTTGGGCGAGGTGGCCGCGAGTGAGCCGCGTTCCGTTTTCAACCGCGCCAGCGCCTTGGCAAACGAGTCGGCCGCCGCCTCAAGTTCTTCCTCGCTTAGCTCGATGGTCGGGGCGGTCTTTCCCAAAGCCGCCAGATCGTAGTCGATCCGACGGGCGGCATCGGCGACCGCCGGCGCGCCATGATCCTCGACAAGCTGCCTGCGCCAGTAGTAATACTTCAGGGCCGCTTGCGAGTCGCTGCGCAAGTCGCCATCCCAGGCCAATACTTGCTTGACACCCGCAACATAATCCGCATCGGACGCATGCGCGGAACCAAAGCCCGCATCGGCTCGTCGCAGCACTTCGAGCCAGCGTTCGACGCCGTACGGATGAAGATCGGTCGCATAGGCCTGGGCTTCTTCCACAGTGACGGAGGCATCCGCCTGCAAGAGTTGCACGGCCCGCGCCCCGCGCTGATTCGTGGCTCCCGCCGACGACCCGTAGAGATATGGCAACGTTTTGGCCGGCGCGAAGGGGCTGTCCACCATCATCACATCCGGGGAGATATTGCAGTTCTGCATGTACCCTTGCGGCGGATTGAGCACCTGGACGTGGTCCGAAGCAGGATGCAATCCCTGCCACTCTGCGGCGGAGGTGGAGCCGTCGACGGGCTTCGACCAGTCGTACGCCGCAGGCCGGCGCGGTACCCGACCCGTCCGCTGATAATAGATATTGCCCGAGGTATCGGCGACCATCACGTTCTGGGGGAAAAGCTGCCGCAGACTCAGGGCCTGCACCGCTCCGGAGTAGTCGCGCGCGGTGTTGAATTCGTACCAGGCCTCCGCCAGTTGCACTTCTTCGGCGTACGCCATCTTGGCGGCGTAGGCTTTGCCCTTGCGCATCGCCACGATGGGGCCGTGGTGCGAGGACCAGATGGTGATTTTCTGCGCCGGCGCGCCTTTGACCTCGAGGGTCGCCTCGCGGCGGCTCAGCGTCCGCCACTGCCCATCGTACAGATACTTCGTGGGATCGTCGCTCTTGAGCGTCAACTCGTACACATCGGCGGTGTCGGGCCCGCCGGTGGTCATGGCCCACGCGACATTCGCGTTGTGCCCCAGGCCAATATAGGGGCCGCCGGGCAAGGTGAATCCGCTGCCATTCACCTCACCCGCATGGATGCGAAACTCCCAGAAGCGCGATATGCCCCACCAGGACAGGTGCGGATCGATGCAGAGAATCGCGGCCTTTTCGGCGCTGCGTCCAGGCGCGACGGCCCACTGGTTGGAGCCGCGGGACACCTCGTCAAAGCCGGGTTGAATCCCGCCGGCCCGGAGATCGTCGAAGACCTGCCCCACGGACCAGCCGTACAGGAAGAACCGAAAGAACGCCACCACCATGTACTCATCCACCCGGCGGCTGCCCCAGAACCCCGGCACCTCGCCCGCGTGAGCGGCGTAGAAATCGTTCACGCCGCGGACGTAGGCCCGGATCTGCTCCCGAATCTCGGGCCGAATCCGGTCGAAGTTCCGCTTGCTCGTGGCGTAATTGTCCCACAAGACCGCAATCATGTCGGATTCAATACCCGCCGGACCGTCGAACTTCGCACTCTCGCCCATGGCCCGCATGTAGTTCTTCAGCAACTCCTGGGGCCGATCCTGGGCCTGGGCCCATCCCATCGCGTAAAGGCCCCCTTCCACCGTTGGTGCGTAGATGTGCGGCACACCCCAGGTGTCGCGGTAAACCACGATCTTGCCAACATCGGACCCGGTGCCCGGCCGCTCCGCCGCAGCTATCAGCGAGATACCCGCCAACACACCAACCCAGGCCGAGAAGAGCAAACGCCGCCAAGTGGTCATGTGACCTCCTCTTTATCCGTGAATCCGCCCAGACGATCTCCCCCTGTGTT
>JAMCWO010000061.1:2855-11151 GCA_023481165.1 Planctomycetota bacterium
CAGGGAGCCCTCGTACACGCGGTCTTCCACTTCCACGCAGACCGGCCCCGCGTAGCCGATGTCGCCCAGCACCGAGAAGAATCGGCCCCAGTCGATCTCGCCGAGCCCGGGCAGCTTGGGCGTGTGGTATTGCACCGGCAGCGTGAGAATACCTACGTCATCCAGCCGGTTCCGATCCAGCCGGACGTCTTTGGCGTGGATGTGGTGGATGCGGCCCCTGAACTCCCAGAGCGGTTTGATGTAGTCCATATGCTGCCAGACCATGTGCGAGGGATCGTAGTTGAGTCCGAAGTGGTCGGACGGGATGTCTTCGAACATGCGCCGCCAGATCTTCGGGCTGGTCGCCAGGTTCTTGCCGCCCGGCCACTCGTCCTTCGTGAACAGCATGGGGCAGTTCTCGATGCCAATCCGGACATCGCGGTCTTCGGCGAATTTGACCAGCGGTTTCCAGGTTCTCAGGAATTTCGGCCAATTCTCCTCTACCGATTTGGTCCAGTCCCGGCCGATGAAGGTCGTGACCTGCCCTATCTCCAGCAGGGCCGCCGCCTGGATCACCTTCTTGAAATGGGCCAGTACCGCTTTCGCTTCGTCCGCATCGGGGCTGAGGTAGTTCGGGTAATAGCCGAGCGAGCTGATGCTCACGCCGGAGCTCGCCAGCAGGCGGCGGACCTCGCCGGCCTCGCACTGGCCGAAGTCCGCCACATCGAGATGCGTCACGCCCGCGTACCGCCGCTCCGCCTTGCCCTTCGGCCAGCACATCAGCTCCACGCAGGAGTAGCCTGCTTCGAAGGCAAATTCAAGCACCTGCTTCAGGGGCAGGTCCGGCAGAATCGCACTGACAAATCCGAGTCTCATGGTCGTCCTCCTTGCACGGATACCCAGCGGCCCTCGCGGTGGCTTTGCAGGATGGCCTCGCACAACAGAATCTCACGATGGCCGTCGGCAAAGGTGGGGAAGGGCTGAGGCGCGGCGAGGTCTCCCGCCTTGATATAGTCATAGAACGCCCGGAAGCACTGCTTGAACGTGTCCGGGAAGCCTTCGTTGTGGCCGCCCGGATAGTTGGTGAAGCGCCGGGCCTTGTCCCCGAGCAGCGAAGGATCGCGGAGCAGGTTCTCGTTCGCCTTGTCGCGATGGCCGATCCACATCTCATTCGGCTGCTCGCTGCACCAGGCAAGGGCCTGATTGGAGCCGGCGATCTCGTAGCGCAGGCAATTCTTGCGCCCCGCCGTCACCTGCGAGACCCATAGACACCCCCGGG
Source organism: Planctomycetota bacterium (assembly GCA_023481165.1). Taxonomy (GTDB): domain Bacteria; phylum Planctomycetota; class Phycisphaerae; order Sedimentisphaerales; family Anaerobacaceae; genus PLanc-01. The sequence continues at coordinate 4,114 of JAMCWO010000061.1, forward strand.
CCCCACCCGCGAAGCGAAGCAGCACGCAGCCATAGTCTTCCGTCTTGATATCGATCGACTCGGTCTTGACGGCAACTTTCTCCTGCTTGTCTTTGAACGTTTCCACCTCGCCCAACGGCCGCTGCCGCACCGAATGCACGGTCGAAAGATCGGCACAGACCGCCTCGACCTCCAGGCCCGTGAGCGCATGGATCAAATCCAGCCAATGCGTCCCGATGTCGGCAATGGCCCGCAGTTCCCCGCCCTCCTCGGCCAACACCCGCCAGTTGTAGTCGGTCGGGTAGAACAGCCAGTCCTGCACGTAGCTGCCGCAGACGGAATAGACCCGGCCCAGAGCGCCGCGCCTCATCATGTCGGCGGCTTCGATGTTGAGTGGATAATAGCGGATGTTGTAGTTGACCCCCGCCGCAAAACCGCTGCGCCAGGCCAGTTCGACCAATTCCGCCGATTCGGTCGAATTCATCGCCAGGGGTTTTTCGCAGAGCACATGCTTGCCGGCATTCAACACGGCCTTGGCCATGGGATAGTGCAGCCGGTTCGGCGTAGCGAGGTGCACGACCTGTACACTCTTATCGCCCAGAATTTCCTCGAAGCTCGCGTACGCCTTGGGCAACCCGAGGGTCCGGGCCGCCAGTTCCGACTCGCCCTTCGACACCCCCAGAATCCCGGTGACCTCCACGCCGATGCGTCCCAGGGCCTCCACATGCACCGGCCCGATGAACCCCGCCCCCACCACCGCCGTGCGAATCTTCTGCATACCCGTATCTCCTTTCGACTGGCTCATGCCGGCCCAAACGGTAGCACCTGGCCGGGACTCTGTCAACTGCTCACGCTGAGTGAGGGTCAGATATGTGCCTGCAAAAGCGAAGACGGCACGGTCATCGGCCGATTCGATAACCCCAATATCATCTGGTCATGCCTTCCTTTGAGGCGAGTTCGTCAAGGATACCTCTGAGGATCTTGGCTTTGGTTTTCACGTCGTCCGGCTTGATATGGTCCGCCTTTATTCTTCGAACAGCCGCATCCAATGCACTTGCAAGGCTCGCCGGATCCAGCAAAGCCGCTGACCTGCAATAGCAGCTTCTCGACCTGCCGTTGTCGAAGCCGTGGATCAACCTTTCGAGCAACCGGATTCGTCTCCTCTGCTGCGGCATAAACTTTTCGATCCCATGCTCTTTTATGAAATTCAGATTCGGCATGACCTTTCTGTACGGCGGGTAAGAAGAGGATTCCTTCACTTGCTGATATTCTTCCTCGCTCTTGAACTTGGGGCAAGGAAAGTCCGGACATTCGCCACAGACCTCCAGGTTCCTTTTCTTAACGCAGCAGGTGATGAAGGAGCAGGAAGGATGCTTGCTCGCGAAATCGGGCCCTGCGCATCCGGGACACCTGGAGGGACCTGCCGTGTAGTATCGCGGGCACAAGCCACAGTCCAAGCCACATGCGCCAATTGTCGGGTACCTCTTCATAATCAAGTCCCCCTACGTCAAGGTCTCATCGGTTGAAGAGAACGTTCAGGTACTCCCACCGTCCGCATCTCTTCTACCTGCAAGTCCTTTGTACCGTAGCCGGAGGAGATAGGCAATGGTCACCAGTTGGGGACGAGCGGCGGCGCCACAACCAAGGACGAACTCACGTTGTTGCCATCGGCGGCCGGACCATGTATGCTGCGCGGAGTCTACCGGCTGATTTGCTCAGGCCAGTGCGCGGTTGACCGCCGGACATATAAGGAGTCGCGTCATGAGATACCTTCAGCTTGTTGCATGCATTGTTGGCATTCTTGCTCCTGCAGCAGGGGCGGCGGCAGTGGCGATGCAGCCGTTTGTGATGGATTGGCGGGACAATGCTGCGCCGCTGGTTGATTTGTCATTGTTTCTGGAGGCGCCGGCGGGCAAGGATGGGCACATCGCGATCAAGGATGGACACTTCGTGACGCCGGACAGGAAGCGGTTTCGAATCTGGGGCGTCAATTTCACGGGGGCGGCGTGCCTTCCTTCGCGGGAGGATGCACCCCTCGTGGCGGCGCACTTGGCGCGGTTCGGGATCAACTGCGTGCGGTTTCATTTCCTGGATGCGAACGGACCCATGAGCCTGTTTGTACGCGGTCGGGACGACACGCGCCAACTCGACCCCAAGCAATTGGACACCCTCGACTACTTTGTCGGCGAGTTGAAGAAGCGAGGTATCTACACGGACCTGAACCTCAACGTCGGACGCACTTACCGCAAAGGCGACGGCGTGCGGGACTATGAGTACCTCGGCTTTGCGAAGGTCGTGAACTACTTCGATGACCAGGTGCAAATGCTCCATAAGGAGTACGCGCAGCAGCTTCTGACACATCGCAATCCGTACACCGGGGCCGAGTACCGGTACGAGCCGGCGGTTGCCATCGTGGAACTGGTCAATGAGAACTCGATTGTCGAGGCGTGGTTCAGTGACCGACTGCTTGGCAAGAACACGCAGAAGAACCCCGGGACCTGGACGGACATCACGGCCTGGTACGCCGAAGAGCTTACGGCCAAATACAACCGGTGGCTGAAAGAGACTCTTGGTGCCCAGGCGTTGAGCGAGCTGCGCCAAATGGCGGGCGTGGCGGAGGGCCAGCCGATTCCGCGATTGACGAAAGCCCAGTTCAAGGATGCGCCGGCCAAGCGATTTCACACCGAGGCAATCTTCTACATGCATCTCGAACACGATTACTTCGGCGGCATGTACAAGTACCTCAAGGACGATCTGGGCGTGACGGCCCTTATCGCAGGCACCAGCGACCACAACCACTACAACACGGGCTATCCGCTCTTAGCCTCGACCTCGCAGTGCGACATCATTGATGGCCACGTCTATTGGCAGCACCCGAATTATATCCCGGACCCCAAAGGAAAGAGGCAGGGCTTCACCATCGGCAACACCCCCATGGTGGACGATCCGGCGAACTCCACGGTCGTGCAGCTTTCCCGCACGCCCATCGCGGGCAAGCCCTACACGGTGTCCGAGATCAATCATCCATTCCCGAATGAGTACGCCTGCGAGGGCTTTGGGATTCTCGCCGCGTATGCCGCGTTCCAGGATTGGGACGGCATCTTCTTCTACACGTTCGAGCACAAGGTCCCGAGCCAGTGGACCGCCAAGATGCCCAGCCACTTCGAGGTCCGTCCGGACCCGGTGAAGATGATGAATATCGCTGCCGGAGCATACCTCTTCCTGCGCGGCGACGTGCAACCGGCGAAAGAGACGATCTACCGTTCCTATGCGCCCGAGGAAGTCTGCGAGAGTATCCGGCTGCCCTCCTCGCAGCGTCCCTTCTTCACCCCCGGCTTCGATCCGGCCTCAGCTCTGGTCCACGCCACGCGGATTCGCAGCCTCAATGTGGCCCAGCCGCCCTCGGCTGGGGAGAAGATCACCCCCGAGGGCGGGGGTGCTACATACACTGCTGACACCGGGCAACTCGCGTGGCATCGCGGCCAAAAACGACAGGGCTGCGTGACGATTGAGACGGATCGATCGCAGGCCCTGATCGGATTCATCCGGCAGGCCGACAAGCCGCTGAAGAACCTCGCAGTGACGGTCGAGAACGAGTTCTGCTCGCTTATTTTGACTTCGCTGGATGGTAAGCCCATCGCGCGAGCGGACCGGTTGCTCCTCGTCGCTACCGCCCGTGCCGCCAATACCGGTACGAAGTGGAACGACAAGAGGACTTCGCTCACCGATTGGGGCACCGAACCCTCGGTCATCGAGCCGGTCAAAGGGTTTGTCGCACTCAAAGGCATCGCCCCGGTTGGGCAAATCGAGGTGATACCGCTGGACAGCGGCGCCAAGGCTATCGGCAAACCCATCCCGGCCGAGAAGACCGCCGGGGGCTACCGCTTCCCCATCGGCGGGCCCGCGACACCCTGGTATCTCGTCCGTATCACGCGCACTCCGTAGTATGGGTGTCCCGCCCATGCTACGCGGGAAAGACGGGCTGGAGTGATTGGGCTATCTGCCGGAGCATCTCGACCTCCTTCTGCGAGACCGGGCGAAAGCCCAGCGCCAGATCCACGGCCATCTTGAACAGCGATTCCTCGCCCGGCGGGATCGCCGCCGTGATCGGCTGACTCAACGTAAAGTACAAAGCCAGCTTGGCCTCGTTGCGGTCGGTCAGCGGCTGGTACCAGCACTTTGAGTACTGTTTGCGCGTGGGATCGTCCTTGGGCCACTTCTGCCTGGCCAGCGATTTGAGAGCGAGCCGGGCAACGCCCTTGGACTTGGCGGTCTCGATGACGCGCGGACCGAAGTTGCTTCGATAGAACGTGGCGAAGTTGATTGGGAACAGGACCGAGTCGAAGTCGTAGCGGTCCAGCGCGGCCAGGGCCGCTTCCTCGGAATGGGCGGAGAAACCGAGATGGCGCACCTGCCCCTGTTTCTTGGCCTCGATGAAGACTTCCATGGCCCCACCTTTGGCGAAGACCGCATCGACGTCCTTCTGGACATCGGAGATCGCGTGAAGCTGGTAGAGGTCCAGGTAATCCGTTCGCAGTCGCTTGAGGGATTCCTTCAACTCGGCCGCCGTCGCCGCGGCGGTTCGATGCTCGGTTTTGCAGGCGAGAAAGACATTCCTGCGATAGGGCTCCAGGGCGGGACCGAGCTTGATTTCGGCATCGCCATAGCTCGGGGCGACATCGAAGTAGTTGACGCCTTTCTCCACGGCCTCGGCCACCACGCGGTTCGCGTGCTCCTGCTCGACGCCGCTGACCACGATTCCGCCGAAACCGATGATCGAGAGCCGCACGCCGGTGTCGCCATACGCCCGCTGCGGCAGCTTCGCGGCATTGCTGGCGCAGGGACACGCACTTTCAGTCGCCTCCGCCTGGGGCAGAACTCCCCCCGCCACCACCGACCCTGCGGCAAGCGTGCCCTTTCTCAGGAATTCTCTTCGTTCCATGGCTAAACCTCAGATTTGTCTATTTGTGTACGCTCTACTGTACTTTCTGACTCTTCTCCACTTGGGCACTGGGCGTGGTGTCGGCGGGCAGATCGCCCGTGGCGAACTGGAGCGCATCCAGGTAAAAGCTCAGAATCTGCGGATGCCACCAGATTTCCGTGCGATGGCCGATCGCACTGTAGAAGACGCGGCCTTTGCCGTAGCTCTTGATCCAGGCGAGGGCAAAGTCCTTGTCCTTGCGATAGACCCAGGGTACCGTCATGTTCGTCTTGTCCACATCCAGCGACAGAAGCACGCGGACCTTCTGGCGGGAGTACGGCTCGTTGTACTGGAAGATCTCCTCCGCCAGGCGAAAGCCCCGGCCTCCGAAGGCGGCCACCAAAGGATGATCCGGCTCATCGAGCTTGATTCCGACTTCCTCGTTCCACGGATGGCCCCAGTAGCTGGCTCCGAGCAGATCCAGGAATTCGGGCCATTTGTCGACGCCGATGGCGTGGTGAAAAGCAAAGAGTCCGCCGCCTTTCGCAACGTAATCCAGGAAGCTTCTACGAAGCAGCTTCTCGACGGCATCGATATCGGAGCCGTAGCTCTTGAACTTGTCCATGTCCTGGGGTGTCGGTCGAATCCAGGGGCCGTTGCTGTTGTTCAGGACGATCGCGTCGAACCTCTTGAGATTCTCGGGCAGGTACATCGCGATGTCGTCGCTGATGACCGGCTCGAACGCCCCGGTCTTCTCGCCCAGCTTCCGCATCGCGTACTCCGACTGCGGAATGGAATAGCCTTTGTGCGGCGACTGGTCCATGAAGGGCGTGTTCCAGATCAGCACGCGTCGCGGCTGTTTCGGCGCGACCCGCGCCTTGGGCGGAATCGCCGCTTCGATCCGCCGGGCCTGGTCCGGCGTCAACTGCGCCCGTGAGACGGCTGTCATCCCTAGCACCACAATGATCATCATCGCAGCCGCACCGAATCGCCTATCCGACATGACGTCATTCCTTCAGATGGATCCTCAGAATCTCTCACAACGACCAGCCTTGCCGGTATTCCCTTTTGAGGGCCGCGTTCGCCTCCGCCGAATTCACGATCTTCGCGGCCACAGGGTCGTATTCAATCGGTTTGCCAACCAGCGTCGCGACGTTGCCGAGCAGGACGAACTCGGCCAATGGCCCGCCGTAGTTGAAGTTCGACATCGCCGCCGGACCGCCCCGGCAGGCGTCGAGCCACTCGCGCTCGTGGCCGGGGGAGCGCGGCAGAGTCTTGGCCGGTCCTTCAGAGTCCTTGAACTTTTCTTTAGGCAAGAGCGAGAACGTCGCATTGTGCCCGGTCGAATGGATCATGCCGTTCGTCCCGGCGATCACGCAGCCGGCATGATCTGCGTATTTCTTCTCGCCTGCATCGCCCCAGTCCAAGCGATAGCCCAGCATCTCCTCGATCCTCTCGCGGCACTGCGGGGCCTGGCCGGCGCCGTTGTACCAGTTCACCGTGATGGCCGGCAGCGCGCCACGCGGCGGAATCCGGTAGCGTAAGATCTCCCACTTGGGGAACGTGTGCGCATGGACGCCTGAGACTTCCGGTTCAATCCGGATCAGACGCGGCTGCGCTTCTTTTGCGCCGCCTTGCCAAAGGGAATCGATCCGGAGGCCTTTGAAAACGACGTTCATCGTGTGGGAGGCCCAGTTGCCCAGCTGCCCGGTGGCGAAGTCGCGCCAGGTGGACCATTCGACCCAGCGGGAGTTGTACGGCCGCCACCGCGCTGGACCCAGCCACAAATCCCACTGAAGATAGTCCGGCACAGGATGCTCCTCCGTGGGCAGCGGTCGCTCGCCCGAGCCGCCGTTGGTGTTCCAAACGTGGATTTCGCGAATCTCGCCGAGCACACCGCCCCAGATCAGCTCGACCGCCCGGCGAAAGGCCTCGCTGGCCGTCCCCTGGTTGCCCAACTGCGTGGCGACCTTCTTTTCCACCGCCAAATCGCGGAGAAAACGCGCTTCGTGGACATCATGCGTCAGGGGCTTTTCGCAGAGCACACCCTTGCCCATGCGAATGGCCCGCGCGGCAATGACTGCATGGGTATTGTCCGGCGTGGCCACGGTGATGGCGTCGATCTGCTTTTCCATCTC
>JAMCWO010000040.1 GCA_023481165.1 Planctomycetota bacterium
CTCTGGTAGCTTTTGCCCATCATGCGGTCCTTTCTTACGAGTAACAGTTTTGTTCTTTGACACCTATCTGTTACTCGGACCGCATGATCTCTTTCAACTACTTCTCAACGACAACCGGGACATCCTCCAACTGGGTCGCAGGGCGAGCTTGCCGAGGTAGTGGGTGTTGAGGGCCCGGTGGGCCTCAGCGGCCTGCTCCAGCGGGAAGAAACAGGCAATGTGCACCTCAAGGGGGCCGGACTCGATCAGCCGGTTGAGCTTCTCGATCGCCTGCACGTCGGGCTCGCCGTCGTAGCCGCGAATGACCACGCCGGAACGGGCGTGCGGTTCGGGCTCGGCGCCGTTGGGATACGCGGCGCGCCCGCCTTCGCGCAGGGCCGTCAGCGCCTCTTCCGCCCTCTCGCCGCCGGCGGTGATCAAGGCAGCGTCGAAACCCTCCGGCGCGAATGTCCGGGCGGCGGTCACGATATCGTCTCGGTGTCCCTCCACAACCGCATCGGCCCCCAGACGCTGGGCCAGGGCCACGCCGTCATCGCCGGAAGCCACCGCGAACACGCGGGCGCCCATCCGCTTGGCAAGTTGTATCGCCAAGTGTCCGATGCCACCGCTGGCGCCGAAGATCAGCAGCGACTCGCCCGGCTGCAAACCCAGGGTATCGTCCAAACCGCGCAGAGCAGTCATCGCATCCCAGGGCATCGCGCCCGCTTGGTCGGTCGGCACGTTGCCGGGGATCAGCGAAACGTTATCCTCTTGGACCGCCGTATACTCGGCGTAGAACCCGCCTTTAGGATTGGCGATCGTCAAAGCATAGACGCGGTCGCCCTCATGGAACCGGCGGACGTTCGCGCCCACGGCGGCGACCGTGCCCGCACCGTCGGAGCCGAGCACGTAGGGGAACTTCGCTTCGGTTCCGGACATGCCCGCGAACCCGCCCTCACGTTCATAAGGGTCCCACACACCCACGCCTGCCGATTCGACGCGGATCAGAACTTCATCCGGCCCGACCTCGGGCACGGCAAGCGTGTGGAGCGTGATCATCTCCGGCCCGCCGAACCCGTCGAGGGCGGCGGCGCGCATCGTCTTTTGCTTCATCTCTTTGATAGCCGCTTTCGGCGCGGTCTTGATTCTTGTCTTGCTCATGGTTCTTCCTTTCCTGTTCGCAACCAATTGTGTGCGAACGCTGCGCACCGATCTTCAGGTGCTGCCGCTCGCCAAGACCTGATACGAACGGCCTCCACCGCACGGCAACCCCGTGGTATGAGCAAACTCCCTAATCCGCGGCTTCCTCTTGCGGTGGTCACGCGTGGGTTCTTAACCCACGCGTTAGACTTTTTGCCTCTGGCGGGAATGGTTGATCTGAACCGTGATTATCGGACGGGGGTCTCGGCTTGAATCTGTTACACGGTGGTCCAAGGGGCGCGGCAGGCGGAATTGCCGGCAATCCGAGTGGTGTTTGGGAAACGGGGTTATCTGCTGCGCCGTCGGTGCCGATACACACAGCGTCCAACACTTCCTTGATTTGGCAACTTTGCCTGGGACGACGCGGTGACAGGTGGTGCCTGGGATAGCCGGGACCGCTTCTGGCTTATGCCCCGGACTCGGGGTACGAAGCGGTTAAGAAGGATGATGTAAACGTGTAGAAGAGGGACGCGAGCATGCAAACTGTCGAGAGCAGACTGAAGCACACTATCCTCCGGGAAGTCGCGCGGATCCGGCCGGGTCTCCTCCCCTTGCTGGTCTTCACGGCCATGCTCGGCTTCATGAGTATTCTGCTGGTCAACCAGAAGATCGTGCTCTACCTGTTCTACTTGCCCGTGATCGTGGCGGCCTGGACACTGCGGACGCGGCACGCGGTGGGGGTGGCGGGATTGGCCTCCGTCCTGGTGGCCGCCTATGCGTACTTCCTGCCGGAGTCTCTGGTCTACGATGGCAGCACCTCGCTGCTCTGGGCCGAGTTGGCGACCTGGGCGGGCATCCTGATCGTTACCGCGTATCTGATCTCCACGCTGCGTCTGCGGATCGAGGAGGCCTTGGGCAGCTTGGAGCGTGCGTATAATGGCGTCCTGGCGATCCTCTCCCGCTTCATTCAGACGATTGATGCCGACACGGAGGCCCACTGCGTCCGCGTCTGTGCCTGGGGCGTCAGCATCGCACGGGAGCTGGAGATGGACCGGGCGATGGTGGAGAAGATCCGCATCGCCGGACTGCTGCACGATGTGGGCAAGGTGGATGTCAGCGTGGAGATCCTCCGCAAGGCCGCGGCCTTGTCTCAGGACGAGCGGCAGAGCATTCGGGAGCATGCGGCACGCGGCGCCGAGATGGTAAGACCCATCGGGGGAATTCTGGCCGACATCGCCGACGCCATCGAATCCCATCACGAAAACTACGATGGCACGGGGTACAAGGGGCTCAAGGGCGACGACATCCCGCTGGTGGCGCGGGTCATCGCGGTGGCCGATGTCTTCGATGCGCTGCTCTCGGATCGGCCCTATCGCAAGAGCATGGGCATCTTCAACGCCTTGGAGAACCTGGTCGTATCCTCGGGCACCCGCTTCGATCCGAGCGTCGTGAACGCCTTGCAGTGCATCATCAATCGGGGCGGCGAGGAGGCGGTGGCCGAGGTCCTGCGGGCCGCGGGCCAAATCGAGACGATGGCGGTCTGAAGAGAGTTTCAAGTTTCAAGCGTTAAGTGTGAAGCAAGCGGCACGCGGAGCGCTCTTTGAACTTGAGACTTCACACTTTAGACTTCCAATTCTCCCTGCCCCCATTTCGCTTTGACACTCCCGGGCGGTGAACATACACTGTCGCCTTCCCATATAGATAGAAGAACGAGTGGATCGCAGCGGTTGGTGGCATGTCCATAGGGCGGACGCCTGTGCAAGCATCTACCATCGAACATCATGATTAAGCGCATTTGTGTCTATTGTGGCAGCGGGGTTGGAGGCCAAGATGGGTACGCGGAGGCGGCCCGGGCGCTGGGTCGGGCGCTCGTAGCACGTGGCTTCGGGTTGGTCTTCGGCGGCGGACGGATCGGCATGATGGGCGTCCTGGCCCGGACGGTGCTGGCGGGCGGCGGCGAGGCGATCGGTGTCATTCCCAAGGACCTCATGGACAAAGGGCTGGGTCTGACCGGCGTGACCTCGTTGCGCGTCGTCGAGACCATGCACGCCCGCAAGGCTCTCATGACCGAGTTGGCGGACGCGTTCATCGCGCTACCGGGCGGGTTCGGCACGGCGGAGGAGTTCTTCGAAGCCCTGACGTGGGCCCAACTCGGTTTGCACACCAAGCCCTGCGGCTTGCTCAACGTGCACGGCTATTTCGACCACTTGATCCGCTTTGTGGACCACGCGGTGCACGAGCAGTTCATCGATCCGACCAATCGGGAACTGATGATTGTGGACGATGCGCCGGAGGGGTTGCTGGACCAACTCGATTCCTGGCAGCCGCCCGCCGTGGACAAAGCCGCCTGGGCCACGAAAGGATCCGGGGCGGTTGAAAGTGCCGGTCCGCTATAACTTCCTGTTGTAGGACCAGGTGATGGCGGGCTTCGGGTTGCCCTTGCTGGCAAACTCCGTGTAGGTCCCTTTGATTTCGTAGTAGCTGAACGAGACTTCCTCTACGGGCAGACCCTGGGCTCCCGCCGTGCCGCTGACGCGGTAACGGTATCTGGACTGCTGCGACGGCGCGGAGCATCGTTCTTCACGATCCAGGGTGGCCGAATTGTCAGATTGGTGGACTCTATGTGACCCGTCCGATGGTATAATGACGGCGCAGGGTGCGTATCCAGATCAAGGCAGACCAATGGATTCTCGGGTGGACTTATGGGTGAGAAAAAGGGTTTCACATTGATCGAGCTGCTGGTCGTGATTGCGATCATCGCGCTGCTGATGTCGATTCTGATGCCGGCGCTGTCCAAGGTGCGGGAGCAGGCCCGGACCGTCGGCTGTCTGGGGAATATGCGGCAGTGGGGGATCGTCGGCACGATGTACGCCGAGGCCAACAGCGGCAAGCTCTGGAGCGGTATCGGCCCCAACAGTTGGTGGTGGCTCTACCAGCTTCCGGAGGAACTGCGGTGCTGGAAGGAGAACAAGACCTGGTTCTGCCCCACGGCTACGAAACCGATTGTCGACGAGCACGGCCTCAACGCCCCGACGCTCAATATCTTCAATGCCTGGGGCATTTACCGGGACTCCTTCGAGGGCTATTCGGCCGGACACTTGGGCGTCGCCGGCAGCTACGGCCTCAACGGCTTTCTCCTCAGCGGGGGCCTGATGACGAACGACAGGGGTAGAAGTTTCTGGGGCACGCTGACGAACGTCACCGCGGCGAACACGGTGCCGCTTTTCCTTGACTCCTTGCGTTTCGACCTGTGGCCGCAGCCGACCACGCCGCCCGCCCAGAGCGAGTTCGCTGCTTGGACCGACCAGGATATGGCCCGCTGCTGTATCAATCGGCACATGGGCTTTGTCGGTTGTGCCTTCGCGGACGCCTCCGCGCGCAAGGTCGGCCTCAAGGAACTCTGGACGCTTCAGTGGAGCAAATCCTTCAACACGCAAGGCCCCTGGACCCGCGCCGGCGGGGTCGATGACGGTTCCTGGCCCGCCTGGATCCGGCCGTTCAAAGACTTTTGAAGTCGCGCCCAAGTCGAAGAGCCTGACCTGCGCCACCTGTACGCATACGGAAATTGGACCGCAGGTTTAGGGAGAGTCCTCCTGTCGCGCCAGCGTGCGCAGCGCCTATGCTGTCCGATAAGCTGATTCGTCAGGACCATAGGTCATCCAAGCACGAAAGGGGGTAGAACTATGCGGGGCACACGAAGAGCGTTCATTTTGTCTATCGTTGCCGTCGTCAGTCTGGCCGGTCTGGCCGTCCAGACAACCGGCCCACACGGCAAGGGCGTGGTCAAATGGGTCTCCACGGAATGGCTACAGGATCATCTGAAGGAACCGAACCTGCTCATCCTGGATGCGCAGCCGAACGTCCACGACTACTTTGCCGAGCATATCCCCGGGGCGGTCTATTTCAGTGAGGGTCTGTTGCGCGATTCGGACCAGGGTATGCCCGCCAAGTACGTTCCGGCCCAGGCCATCGAGATGGAGCTGCGACGGATTGGCCTGAATAACGACACGCCGGTCGTGGTCTACACGGCCAAGGGCAAGTTCAGCGGCACCGGCGAGGGCCTGGCACAGACCATGGTCGCGTACTCCCTGGCCCGCTTCGGGCATCAGAATATCTACGTGCTCAACGGCGGCTTGGACAAGTGGACCGGAGAGAAACGGCCCGTCTCCCAGGAGTTCCCCAAGGTCAAGGAGGGGACCTTCCGCGCCAGCGTGCAGGAAGAGTACTTCATCAGCCTGGACCAGGTGAAGAAGCTGAAAGATCAGAGCAACGTCATCCTGCTCGACGCCCGTCCGGCGAAGTTCTACGAGGGACAGGGGCCCTGGATCAAGCCGGGCCATATCCCTGGCGCGGTGAACCTGCCGTGGCGGTCTCTGATGGCCGATGACAATCCCACCCTGTTGAAACCGGATGCCGAGATTACGCAGATCCTGCAGGAGCACAAGATCACGCCGGACAAGACGATCATCTGCTCGTGCGGCACCGGCCGGGAAGCGACGAACGAGTTTCTCTTGTTCAAATGGTACCTCGGTTACCCCAACGTCAAGCTGTACGAGGGCTCGTTCACCGAATGGAGCGCCTACCCGGACGACCCGACGGTGACCGGCCCGAATCCCAAGTAGGGCGCGGCGCGGTTATCCCACGGCAGAGTCGCCGACCTGCGCCATTTTGTGCAGGATGTTGGCTGCCTTCAGTGTCTTTCTGCTGATCCGCCACGACATCGGCTCGGTTTCTTCCTTCATCGTCTTCTGCCAGTTCGTCGTCGGCGCCGCGTGCGTGCGGTTCGTCTCGCTGTCCTGGGAGGCTCCAATCCGCGTCTTCGGTCTGGCGGCATTGTCTCTGCCGGCCATCGTCCCGGCGGTCTGGCCCTTGCTCCTGCGCATGCTGAGAACCCCGCCGACCGCCGAGATTTCTTTGTCGGCGGCCAATGCGGTATAATGGCGTCTCCGGCGGCGGTCCAAGGGTAGGCCGTGAGCTGAAGCTGATAGTGTTGAGAATGAAGGGTTGGGTATGCGGCTTGTTCTACGGGCGGCGCTTCTCCTGTGCTGTAGCAATATCTTCATGACATTTGCCTGGTATGGGCATCTGAAGAATCTCGCCAACCGGCCGTGGTTCATCGCGGCGGTGGCGAGTTGGGGCATTGCCTTCTTCGAGTATATGCTCCAGGTTCCGGCCAACCGGATCGGCCATCATGTGCTGAATGTAGGTCAGTTGAAGATCCTGCAGGAAGTCATCACGCTGGCCATTTTCGTGCCCTTCTCCGTGCTGTACCTGAAGGAGAAGATTCGCCTGGATTACCTCTGGGCGGGTCTGTGTATTCTTGGGGCGGTGTTCTTTATCTTCCGGCAAAAGCTGTTCGGCGGCGCTTAAGGACAACCGCTGTAGGATGGGCTTCAGCCCATGCAGGTAATCCGTCGCATATCTACGAGAGCAGCATGGGCTAAAGCCCATCCTACAGACTACCCTACGTGCAGAAAGGATTCGCGATGAGCGGCAGTGAGGGACATCCGGAGACGACATGGTACACGCCGGAAGTGGCCGAGACCTGGGAAGACATCGAGGCCCGCCACAAGTGGTATTCCTGCCAAACACCCGGTCCGGAATGCCACTGGATCTTCCGGGGCGATACCGCCGGGGCTACTCTCGAAACGAAGCTGGAGCGGGCTTTCGCGGACTACGGCGTGCCCCAGGATAAGAAGCGCCGATACGAGATGGAGATGATCCGCGAGTTCCAGCGCAAGGCCGGCCTGTACCTGGATCGCGAACCGGACAAGGACGATGTGCTCGAATGGCTGGCCCTCATGCGGCATTACGGCGCGCCGACCCGCTTGACGGACTGGACGTACTCGTTCTACGTCGCGGTGCACTTTGCCCTGGCGGACGACCTCGAAGGGGCGGTGTGGTCGTTCAACGCCGCACGGGTCAACCGGTCCGACCGGGTGAAGAAGGCCATCGCCGACACCGGCGGGGCCGAGCGGCTCCAGGAATTGCAGCAGCGCCTCGCCGGGATGGACAACGTCCTGACGGTCCGGCGGCAGTGGGACAAGCTGGGCGACTTGGCCATCGTCTCGTACCTGCTGCTGGCAGAGGACCCGCTGCCCTTGGCCTACGTCGTAAATCCCTTCCGGCTGAACCGCCGGCTGATCATCCAGCAAGCTCTGTTTATCACCTCCGGTGACATCTGCCAGCCCTTCGTCGAGAACCTTCGCCACAGCTACAATAACGATGAAGCCGCAATGCGGACCGACCTGCACAAGATCGTGCTCCGACCCACCAAGAAAGAGCGGAACCGAATTCTGCGCGAGTTGCGGGCGATGAACATCAGCACGGAGGTCCTCTTCCCCGACCTGGCCGGCTTCGCCCGCTCCCTGGTCCAGCAACTGGCCTATGTGGATGTCTACTGACAGCGGTACGCAGGCGTGTATCGCCGGAGGCATACTACAAGGATGTCCCGCTGGACACTCTTCGTGAGGTGAAGAAGCGGCTATCGGCGGATCTCTGGGAGAAGACCATAGAATTCTATCGACGTCATGGAATTCCCGAGGTCCTTGAAAAAGTTGACCGGATCGAAGCCACGTGAGACTCTTTCCCATTGCTTTTTCGGACCGCGCGAGGATACTGCTATGAGCAGATCTATTCCGTCCGATTGTGTTGAGCGCGACAGGGAGGGCAAGTGCCATGGCAGTGGAAGAAGAGTACCTGGATGTTCTGCAGAACATCGAAGCGGCGATTGTCTCGACCTACCACGACCATCCGGAGATGGCGGACGCCCATGTCATCCGGGCGTTAGAAGCGGTAATCGGCAACTACCGGGCCGAGATGGCGGGGCGGACGGCGGAGGAGTTCTCCGCGGCAATCGTCGAGGCGGATCTCTATCGGGCCATCCGCAATGTGTGCGAATGGCGGCTCGGCCGGATTCGCGAGGAGGATGTCGAAGCAGGCCAACAGGGTATGATGCCCGAGCCGGTCACGCTCGAGGAGATCATGCTCTGCCTCAAGCGAATTCTCAAGTCGGTCAACCGCTGGAACAAGAGCGGCGGCCAGCGCGGGTACCTCACGTTTATTGTGCAATATGTGAGATGACGGCTATGGAAACGGAGCAGCGACGGCGGGCGGGGTTCTGGGTCAAATCTTGTGCGCAACTGATCGACCTGGCTCTTGTGGCCATGGCGGTCATCCTGGTGGCGGAGGCGGTAGCCGGCTGGGGGCTATACGTGCCGATTGAGATCACGGCGGTTGTTGTCTATCTGGTCTATGCGGGGACGGGCATCGGCTCGAAGGGACAGACGCTGGGACAGGCCGCCTTGGGCCTGCGGGTGACACGCCGGGACGGAGGACGCGTGGCGTGGGTACGTGCCTTTGCGCGGGTGGGGACGGCTGTTACTCGTCCGCCGCGGCTGAACGCACGGCATCGACTGGCATTTGCCGCCGTAATGATTGTGATCGGAGCCTGTATTGCGGTCTTTGCGTTGGGCAAGTATCGGCTCTACCGCGCGCACCGTGCGTGGATTGCCGATGCGGATGCGGCGGCGAACAGGACGTCGAGCGCGACGAACGACGCCATTGAGGTCGCCTCCTTGAACGCCGCCCAGCGCGGCCAGATGGCCGCCTGGCTGTCCGAGCATGGGGGCGATCCAGCTCGGACCGTAATCGACTTCGCGTCTACCCATCAGGTGACGATTATCGGGGAGATGCACCACAAGAAAGCCTATCTGGATTTCTTCAACGAGATCATCCCCGACCTCTACACCAAGGCCGGCGTGAGGGTACTGGCCCTGGAATGGTGCCTTGCCGACCAGGACAAGGATTTGGCCCATCTGGTGGAAAGTCGGCAATTCGATCGAGAACTCCTGAAGGCTGTGGCACGGCGGGCCCCTTGGCAGACGTGGGGAGACAAGGAGTACTGGGACGTCCTGGAGACCGTCTGGCGGGTGAATCAGTCACGGCCTCAAGGCAGCGAGCCATTGCGGGTCGTGGGAATCAGCCCCGGTCTCGACGGCGCTTCGTGGACCCTTGTGCGTGAGGGAGCGTGGTACGAGAAGCTTCGCATCGTACGTGTGATCGCTCTGAGCCGTACGGTATTTCTTGCGGATGCCTACTATGCCCGCCCGGTCGAGCGGGAGGCCTTTGACCGCGGGCGGCGCACCGTCGTTTGGGTGGGCGCCGCTCATGCTCCCCTTGGCCCTACCCGAGAGATCCGGAATAGGGATGGCACGGTCAAGCGTATCCATCGCATGGGATCGATGCTCTTCGGCCGCTACGGCACGGCGGTGGGCCAGGCCGTTCTGCATTGCCGTACGGAGACGGACCGCGTCGCCCGACTGATTGAAGAATCCGCCCAACAGAGCGCCAGGACACGGGTCGCGTTCACGGTAGCGGATTCCCCCTTTGCCACGCTGCGCGATGGCGAAGTGTATGAATACCAGAGCAAACCGGGCAGGGGCTTGGCCGCGCTGGCCTCGCATTACCTCATGCTGATGCCGGAGAAAGAGCTGCGCGAGTGCGATTGGATGGAGGGGTTCCTCTCCTGCCGCATGCTAGGCAGGAACAGGCCTTATTACGAATTGATGGCCGGTGGATCCATCGACGATGTGAACGACCCGCGCATCGCCGCCGGCGCTCGGCGCCTATAAGCCGCCGATCTGCAGCGCGTACGTCCGCCGGGCCTCGCCGGACGATGGGAAGAAACCGTCATGGGAGGGGTGTGGGGTGTCAGGAAGGGGGACGCGGGTCCGCAGGAGCCCCATTTTGCCGGTCGCGGCCGCGGTAGATCAGCATGAGGTTGCGAATGTAGACGATACTGCCGAAGGATTGGCCGAGGATGAAGACCGGATCGGCGCGGACGATGGCATAGAACAGCAGGCCCGCGCTGCCGAGCAAACTGAGGTACCAGAATGAGATGGGAACAACGCTTTTACCGGCCCGCTCGGAGGCGACCCACTGGACCAGGAACCTTCCCGTAAAGGCCACTTGTGCGATGAGTCCCAAAACTGCCCAAAAATCGAGATTGGATATCAATTTCTCCCACATATCAAGGCTCCCATTCCTGGCATTCGTAGCGGATCGTTCGCTGCTGCATCCAGCGGACGGCGAAGGCATCCCGCAGGGCCTTGAAGACGCGGTTGAGCACGCCGTACTTGGCCTTACCCGCGGTGCGGGGCCGATGGTTCACCGGCACCTCGACGACCCGGTATCCTTCCATCTTCACCAGGGTCGGCAGGAAACGGTGCATGCCGTTGAAGAGCTTGAGCCGGTCGATGCATTCGCGGCGAAAGACCTTCAGGCCGCAGGCGGAATCGTGAATCTGCTCGTGCGTCAGCCAGTTCCGCACGCGGTTGGCGACGCGGGTCGAGACCAGCCGGATCCACGGGTCCCGGCGGTTGGCCCGCCAGCCATTGACGAAGTCGCATTCTTGCGCTTGCAGCATGTCGAGCATCCGGGGGATGTCCGCCGGGTCATTTTGCAGGTCGGCGTCGAGGGTCGCGACAAAGGTTCCCTTGGCCCGACGCAGGCCCGCCTCGAGGGCCGCCGTCTGGCCAGACCTCTGCCGCATTGTCAGGATGCGCAGTTGCGGGTACTTCTTTCGCAAATCCCTCAGTACGGTGGCCGTGCCATCGGTGCTGGCATCATCCGTGATGACCACCTCCCAACGGTGCTCGATCTTCGCCAGTGCGGCCGCAATCTCTTCGAGCAAGCGCGGCAGATTATCCCTCTCATTGTGCGCCGGCGCGACCACGGACAGGTGTATTCCACGATCGGATTGGTTTTGCGGACTCATACGTTGCGTCCCTGAGAGCCTTAACAGGCATCCATACCCGGTTTCTTCGGCGACATTGTACTCGGGCAGCCCAGTCGCTGCAATGTAGGAGCAAATTTGGGGTGCATGACCGTAGTTGCGAGGGAGATTTGGCCGATAGAAGGAGAAGAGGGAACCCTGCCCGGAAGGACCGGGCGTGGGATTCCCATCACCGGCCG
>JAMCWO010000277.1 GCA_023481165.1 Planctomycetota bacterium
GGCCGCCAACGTGTACGTCCTCTGCTCCCACGGGCCGGAGTTGCCGTGCAGGGTGCCGTTGGACTGCACCACCCCGTTGATCCGGAAGTCCAGCGTGTTGTTCTGCTCCTCGCCTTCCTCGGTGCTCATCCACCAGAAGCTCAGCGTCGCCCCGCTCCCGACCGCCTGGACCGTCGTCTCCACCCAGGAGGATTCGCCCGCGTTGTTGAGATTGTCGCTGTTGGCGGAGCTCAGGCCCGTGTGGTAGTCGCTGCCGTTGACCAGCCACTCCCGCGTACCGCCCGTCGTATACACCAGCGGCAGATCCAGGGCCTCCGCCAGCGTGGTCGGCGGCGGCGGCGGGAAGCCGGATTTCGTGACCCGGATCAGGCGGTTCTCGGGATCATAGTCGTAGGTATAGGTCCCATCATGGGTCATATTGCCGCTGTCATCGTACGTGTACACGTGGATCTTCGTCCCACCGCTATCGGTCACGGTCATATCCTGACGATTGCCCACCTTGTCATAGGTGTAGGCATACCCCGCCCTCGGGGGGATGACATTACCTATGTTGACCATTACCCGTCCGGTTGTCAACGTACAGCAGCCGGGTGGCGGAACGGTCCCCGTGGCAGACTAAAATCGCGTGCGGAAGGGGGGGGCCTCGGTTAAGATGGGGGTGGTTGGACAGCCGCAAGTCCGTGGCAGCCTCCCCATTTGAAGTTCGGGATCGCACGAAGCGTCAACGGGCAAGCGGCACATCAAGTTGCTGTGGGGCAGGCCAAAAGCGTGGCGAAGCAGAAGAGACCGGCGAATACTGGACCAGGATGGAACGAAGGACAGGAACCGGCGGCAGACACCCGTGGCCGCTTTCGCGGATGGCTGGGCTTGGGGATCGTTCTGCTCGCTACGGCATTTCTGTATGCGCCGGCACTGAGTCACCAGTTCACGAACTGGGATGATGACCGGCAGGTCACTGCCAATCCCGACATCCGCGACCTCTCGCCGCAGGGGATCGGGAAGATGTTCTCCAGTTTCTATGTCTCGCTCTATCAACCGCTTACGTCCCTGTCCTGGGCAGTGGAATACCGCCTCTTCGGACTCAATCCGCGCGTCTATCACACGGTCAACATTCTCCTGCACCTGGTGAACATCCTGCTGGTGTACGTGTTCGTCCGATCCCTGTCCGCGCACGTGGGAATCTCCCTGGTCACGACGGCGCTGTTTGCGGTCCATCCCCTGCAGGTCGAGGTGGCGGCGTGGGTTTCGTCGCGGAGCATCCTGCTCTCCTCGTTGTTCTACCTGGGGGCGATGATCGCCTACATCGCCTACGCCAAGTCCGGCAAGCTACGTTACTTCGCCCTGGGGTTGGTGCTTTTCGTGCCGGCTCTACTGGCCAAGACGACGGCGGCTACGCTGCCTTTGGTGCTCATGGTGATTGACCTGTATCTGGAGAGAAAGGTCAGCCGGCAGACTATCTGGGAGAAGATCCCCTTCTTTCTGCTCTCCATCGTTTTCGGGTGCATCACGATGCTGGCGCGCAGCGGGGTCAGCCATTTGCAGGATTTCGCGTTCAAGTATTCCCTGGTGCAGCGAATCTGTATCGTGTGCTATTCCTGCCTCTGGTACGTCGGCAAGCTGGTGCTTCCAGTGGATCTTTCCGTCTTCTATCCGTTTCCGGCCAAGCCGAATGGTTGGCTGCCCATCGCTTTCTATCTGGCTCCCCTGCTGCTGCTCGGCTTGGCGGTGGGGATCTGGTATGCGGGCCGGTACCGGCGCTTGCTGGCCTTCGCGGCCTTGTTCATGCTGGCCTCCCTGGTGCTGGTGGTCCAGATCGTGCCGATCAGCGAGTTGATGGTTTGCGACCGGTACGCGTATCTCCCCTGTATCGGCCTGTTCTTCCTGGCCGGGACGCTGGGCCACCGGGTGGGTTTGCAGAACCCGTCCTGGAGGAGAGCGATGCCGGTCGGCGTGATGCTGATCCTCGTCGCTCTCGGCGGCCTGACGTATCAGCGCATCGGCGTGTGGCGGGACAGTCTGACGCTCTGGAATGACTTTCTCCGCCGGCGGCAGGACATCTGGGTCGCCTACCTCAATCGTGGCCTGGCCGAGTACGACGAGGGCGACCGCCAGGCGGCCATCGCGGATTTTGATGCCACCCTGCGTCTGAACCCCAAGGCGGACAAGGCCCTGAACAACCGTGCCGCGGCTTACGTGGCCCTCGGCAACCGGCCGGCGGCTCTGCGTGACTTCGATGAGGCGATCCGACTGAACCCCGCGGATAGCAGTTACGTGGTCAACCGGGGTATCCTGAAACGGGACATGGGGGACTTCGCCGGCGCCGTCCAGGATTTCGACACGGTCATCGAGCTCAATGCGAGGAATGTCCGGGCTCTGTGTGAGAGGGCGGACGCGTACCGGATGCAGGGAGATTGGACCAAGGCCAGGGTGGACTATGATGCCGTGCTGCGGCTCGATCCCGGTCACACCTATGCAGCGTTTCTCCTGGGAGCAGTATTGGTACAGACGGGCGATGGCCAGCGGGCCGTGGCTATGCTGAACAAGGCACTGGCTCTGGGATGCAGGGATCCGGGGCCGGCGTATTACCTTCTGGCGCAAGCCTATCAAAAGACGGGGCGAATGGACCTCGCGAAAGAGGCTCTGCGCCGCTCGCAGGAGTTGGGATATCGCGGACCCCAAGCCCCACCACGTCAATGATCGGGGCCTTTGGGAGTATCCGCCTTGATGCCGTGACACGAGCGGCCTGAGATGGGTGCATGGAGTGGGAAGATCCTGCCGGCCGCCGGTTCGAAGCGGGGGGCGAGTTCCCGGGATGCTAGGGACATACCCCAGGGGCCTTGACATCCGGCCCTCCGGCCCTCTATAGTGCACAGGCCTGAATTTTGAGGAGATGGCTCGAAAATGAGGACATTGCTCTTAAATCCTCCGTCCTTCGACAAATTTGACGGGGGCGCCGGCGCCCGGTGGCCTGCACGTCGCGAGATCGCCTCCTACTGGTACCCTGTCTGGCTCGCCTATGCCGCCGGGCTGATCCGCGCGAGCCGGCTTCTGGACGCCCCTCCGCACGGAGTCAGCCCGGAAGAAACCGTGCGTATTGCCAGGGATTTCGAATTCCTCGTCCTATTTACCAGCAAGCCCGGTTTTCACAACGACGTTCGACTGGCCGAGAAGATCAAGGAGGTCCATCCCGCCCTGAAGATCGCCTTTGTCGGCCCGCCGGTTTCGGTCCAGCCCCAGCAGGCCCTCCAGGCGTCGCCGGCGATCGATTTCGTGGCCCGCAAGGAGTTCGACTATTCCGTCTCCGAATTCGCCTCGGGAAAAGACCTCAAGGAGATCCAAGGGGTCAGTTACAGGGACAACGGCAGAATCGTTCACAATGCCGACCGGCCGCCCATCGAAGACCTGGATTCGCTGCCCTTCATTGTGGACGTCTACCGGCGCGATCTCGATCCGACCAAATACAACATCCCTTTTTTGAAGCATCCCTATCTGGCGTTGTACACCTCGCGCGGCTGCCCAGCGCGGTGCATCTACTGCCTCTGGCCGCAGACGTTCACCGGGCATCCCTGGCGGGTCCGCAGTCCCCAAAGCGTGGTCGCCGAGGTGAGGCGCGCGCGCGAGCTTTTCCCGGAAGTAAAAGAGATCTTCTTCGACGACGACACCTGGGCCTGGGGCAAAGCCAGAGTGATCGAGCTTTGCCGGCATCTCAAGGGACTGAATTTTACCTGGTCCTGCAACAGCCGCGTCCATGCGGACTACGAGATGCTCAAGGCCATGAAGGACGCGGGCTGCCGTCTTCTGGTGGTGGGCTTTGAATCCGGCGACCAGGAAGTGCTCAACAACATGAAGAAGGGAATCACCCTCGAACAGTCCCTCACGTTCATGAAGAACTGCCGGCAACTGGGTTTGACCGTGCACGGAGACTTCATGATCGGCCTGCCGGGCGAAACCAGAGAAACCATCCTGCGCACGATCGAATTCGCTCAAAAGCTCGATCCGGAAACCATCCAGGTCTCTTTGGCCCATCCTTTTCCGGGCACGGAGTTCTATGAGTATCTTCAAGCCCACGGCTACCTGACCGAAGACGACATGGTGGACGAGCTGGGACATCAACTTCCCAACTACCAGTACCCCTGGCTGAGCCGGCAGGAAATCGTGGATGCGGTCGAGTACTTCTACGGCCGCTACTATTTCCGGCCTAGAGTAGTCTACCGGATTGTGCGACGGGCGCTGTTCGACCGCCACGAGCGCCGCCGTCTCTACCAGGAAGCCAGAGACTTTTTGCGGCTGCGGGCGCGGCGCAAGAAATTTACCGGCAACGTTTTTGAGAAGTCACGATGATGCGCCGCCTG
The DNA here is from genome assembly GCA_023481165.1 of Planctomycetota bacterium. Classification (GTDB taxonomy): domain Bacteria; phylum Planctomycetota; class Phycisphaerae; order Sedimentisphaerales; family Anaerobacaceae; genus PLanc-01. The sequence goes on from JAMCWO010000277.1 coordinate 4,353, forward strand.
ATCGTCAATGCCGATGATTTCGGCTCCTCCCGGGAAGTCAATGAGGCCGTCATCCTGGCCCACCGCCGCGGGATTCTGACCAGCACCAGCCTGATGGTCTGTGGCGCCGCCTTCGAGCAGGCGGTGACTCTGGCCCAAGACAATCCCGGCCTGGCGGTGGGACTTCACCTCACGCTGGTCGACGGCCGCCCCGTGATGCGTCCGGGGGAAATACCGCACGTGGCAGGCAAAAATGGAGCCTTTCCGTCCGGCCCCACCCGGGCGGGCCTGCACTACTTCCTCTGCCCCAGGGCCAGGGGGGAGCTTTTCCATGAGATCGAAGCTCAATTCGAAAGATTCGCCCAATCCGGACTACGTTTCTCTCACGTGGACGCACACTGCCACCTGCACGTGCATCCGGTGGTCCTGGATGCCATGTCGAAATTGCCCGAAGGTACGGCATAAAGAGAGTGCGTGTCCCGGCCGACAGTCTTTCTTCCGTCCTGCCCTTTTTGGGTTCCGCTCCCTGGGCCGGCGGATCTGCTCTCCTTTTCAGACTCCTCACGGGAAGGATGAAACGAAAGCTCCGCAGACAGGGATTTGTTTTTCCGGGGCGGGTCTATGGAAACCTGTTGACCGGCAAAATGAGCCGGGAATACGTTTTAGCGCTGCTGGACGGCGTGCCGCGCGGATTTAGCGAACTCTATTTCCATCCCTCCGTATCCCGTTCCCAAAAGGATGGGCAGCGCTCCCGGGAATTGGCCATCTTGATGGATCCTGGCGTGCGTTCTAAAATCGAGCGGCTCGGGATCATTCTTTCCACGTACTTTGACCTGGAAGGAGATTGATGAAAACAGCGCTGGTTGTCGGCTTGGCGGTTCTGGCCCAGACCGCCGCCAATACCTTGCTCAGCAAGGGAATGAAGGTCATCGCGGCGACGCCGTCCTTCCGCGACGGCTTCTCCCCGCACATGCTGGCCCATGTGTTGCAGAGCCCTTTCATCTGGGGGGGGATCTTGCTGCTGATCGTTTATTTCGCCTGTTTTCTTGCGGCTGTTTCGTGGGCGGACTTGAGCCTGGTTCTGCCGGTGACGGCGCTGGGGTACATTCTGGATGTCTTTACCGGCCATTACTTTTTGGGCGAACCCGTCCCGCCGGCCCGCTGGTCCGGCGCGGTCCTCATCGTTTGCGGTGTCTTGCTGGTTTCCCTTTCCGGGGCGAGAAACGCGGGACGGAGGGAGGAGGACGGAGGAAAACAGGGGACGGCATGCTGACCGCTTTGATGGTCCTTATGGTGGTGTTATCGAACTCCGCCGGCGACGTTCTTCTCACCCGGGGAATGAAGCAGACAGGCGACGTCTCCGCGGTGAAACGGCGTAGGATACCGGCAACGATAGGGCGAATCGCCGGTAATCCGAATTGCCTCCTGGGCGTTGCCTGCCTGGCCCTGAGTTTCTTTTCTTTCCTGACCGTTCTGTCTTGGGCCAACCTGAGTTTCGTGGTGCCGGCGACCGCGATCGTCTACGCGGTAACGGTCCTGGGGGCAAGATTCGTTCTCAAAGAGCAAATCGACCCGATGCGCTGGGCCGGGACCTTCCTGGTTTGCCTCGGCGTAGCGCTCGTCTGCCTGCCCGATGATCCGAGATTCTCCCACGCGCTGCTCCTCAAGCCTGTCCGGATGATTCTGGGCGCACTGACGGCGGCTTCCGCCTGCTATTACCTGGTGAGCATCGTAGCCGCCGAGAAGTTCTTTGGGCGCAGGCCCGATTTGTATCCGATGGTAAATGGCGGTCCGGCGCCGGTCTCCGCTGCCCGGCGCGGGGTCTCCATCCTCATCCCGCTTTGCGGAGCCGACTCCCGAGCCTATGACAACTACGCCTCGGTCTGCCGTCAGGATTATCCGGAATTCGAGATCGTCTTCGGCGTTCCCGATCCCGAGGATTCCGCTGTGGCCGTAGTTGCCCGGCTCCAGGCCGACTTTCCTAAGATCCCCATCCGGCTGGTGATCAGCGCCGAAGAAATCGGTCCCAATCCGAAGGTAAACAACTTGAACAATATGCTCCCGCAAGCCGGGCACGAGATTCTTCTTATGGTGGACAGTGACATTCGGGTCGAACCCGGCTTCCTGAGGGCCATCTCGGATGAGCTGCCACCGGAGGGAGGCCTGGTCACTTGTCTCTATCGCGCCGGGGAGGCGCCCGGAACGCCGTCAAAACTTGAGGCCGTGGGGATTTCGTCGGAATTTGCCCCCGGCGTGCTCGTGGCTCAAATGGCCGGCGGGAGATCCTTCGCTTTCGGGGCGGCCATTGCCGTCACCAAGAAAACTCTGGAGACGGCAGGCGGTTTCAAGGCGATTGCCCCCTATCTGGCCGATGATTACATGCTGGGCCACCTGGTTCAAAAGGCCGGTCTGCCTGTAAGGCTCTCCGGATGCATCGTGGAGACCATTCTTTCCAGGCTGACCCTGGGCGGTTTTATCCGGCATCAGATCAAGTGGGCCAGAGGCATCAGAGCTTGCGCTCCCTGGGGACATGCCGGTTCGGTGATTATCTATGGAACCGCCCTTTCCTTCCTCTATTTCATCGCTTCGGGTTTTTCGGGGATTGGGTTGTCCATTTTCGCAGGCGTTGGCGCCTTGAGGTTAGGGGCGGCCTGGATAATTGGGGTGCGGCGTCTGGGGGACAAGATCGTTCGACACAACCTGCTGCTCGTTCCGCTGAGAGACTTCCTGGGGCTCTTCATCTGGTCGGCAGCCCTTGTGGGCCGGCGCGTCGAGTGGAGGGGCCGGGTGTTTCAGCTTGAAAAAGGCGGCAGGATGAAACCCTACAAGGAGAAGAGGAAAACCGGGGGCAAAGACGGATCAGCACGCGGAGCCCAACAGGGCGTGACGCTTAGTTCCTTGAACAATGGGCAGGCCGCCCCGGACTAAGTCGCTGCGATGGGAACATGGGAGGGCTGGGAAAGCTGGTTTTTTGTTGACAGGGACAGGATTTGACTTTAGGATAACTATGTTAGAGCCGAATACTTACGACGGCTTGTTGTTTGTGACCGCTGAAGGGCCGCCAAGCATGGTTTGTCGTGTTTGACGCCCCAAGGAAAGGGATGGACCACTCTACTGCAAACACCGGGAGGATTGGGTCTTTCGTCAAGCCACTTCTCCCGTTTTTTGCAGGCGGGGTGGTCCTATCGTTGGAGAACGGGGATTGGGAGGCGTCTCGATGCTGAACGGACGAACCGCCGCAGTGCTTCTGATTATCGGATGTTTTGTCGTGGGGGCCGGTTTTGCGCAGAATCCATCCGCGGCCTCCAGTGCGACGGCGGTCCCTGTCCCCAGCCCCGAGCAGGCTCTGCCTGCGAAGGTGGGAGTAGGGGAGGCCGGACAGACGCTGGCAGAAAGCTGGAACGATTTTCTACACTATACCAAGATCGGCCGCTTCGACCTGGCCAAGGGCTATGGCCAAGCGATCCTTCAGGCCAAACCCAATCCGGCGGAGTTGTTCAAGTTGGTGCAGGAGAATCAGCAGGGATACGATCTGGCCATGCGGGTCGCCGACGGGGCTCACGACCAGGATTTGGCGAAGCTGACGCAGGAGCTTCTCGCGGTTATCGATCAAGGGCGGTTCCTGCAACGCACGGAGCCGAAGATCATCGTGGCGGAGATCCGGCGGCTGACCAGCACGCCGCGGGGCAAGATGCTGGCGATTCGGCGGCTGCGGGACGCCGGTGAATACGCCGTGCCGTACCTGCTGGATACCATGGCCCAGGCGATTCAGGACCCGTCCATCGCGACCAAGCTGTCCGACATGATCGAGGCGCTGCCACAAATCGGCCGGTCGGCGATTCGACCTCTCGCGGCCGCCCTCCAAACGGATAACCCACGGCTGGAGGCCGAGATCATTCGGGCTCTGGGGACGATTGGCTATCCCCAGTCACTGGCGTACCTGAAGTACGTGGCGGAAAAGGCCCCCATGTCCGACCTGCGGGACCTGGCCCTCGCGAACGTCCGCAAGGTCGATCCGCAGGCTGCCGGTACTCCCGCAGCGGTCCTGTTCTACCAATTGGCGGAACGGTACTACTATCACGATGAATCGCTGGCGCCGACCCCGGGCGCGCCCTTCGGGAACATCTGGTTCTGGGATCCGCAGGGCAATCGCCTGCAGCGTGTCGAGGTGGACCTGGCATATTTCCATGAATTGATGGCCATGCGCTGCTGCGAATGGTCGTTGCGGGCTGATGCGCAGTTCGGTCCGGCCATCGGCCTGTGGTTGGCCGCTTACTTCAAGGCCGAGTCGACGGGGGTCGCGATGCCGGAATACTTCGGCCCCGATCATGCCAAGGCGCTGGTCTATGCGACGACCGCCGGGCCGGAATACCTTCATCAGGCCTTGGCCCGCGCCGTGAACGATCGGAATGCCGCCGTGGCGCTCGGGGCCGTGGAGGCTCTGGCGAGGACCGCCGGCGAGAAGTCGTTGATGTACACGCTGGGGCCATCCCAGCCGCTGCTCCAGGCGCTGATATTCCCGGACCGGGCGGTGCGCTACAGTGCGGCCATCGCCATCGCGAATGCCGGGCCGCGGCAGCCGTTTACGGAAAGCAGGATCGTCGTGCAGAATCTGGCCGAAGCCTTGGCCCGGGGCGGCCCGCAGACGCCGGGCCAGACCGGTCCATCGTGGACGCCGGAGTTGGCCGAGGCCTATACCTTGCGGGCGGCACAAGCCATGCTGGGCTTGGCGATCAGCCGCAATCCCGTCATCGATTTGTCCCTGGCGCAGCCGGCGCTCATCGGCGCCACCAAGGACACGCGGCCGGAAATCCGCGTTTTGGCGAGCCGGATCCTGGCCTATCTGAGCAGTCCGGATGCCCAGCGGGCGATTGCGGCTATGGCGCTGGATGCCGCCAACGACGCGAGCGTGCGGACCGCCGCCTTCGGATCGTTGGTCAACTCCGCCAGGCTCAACGGCAATCTGCTGCCGGATGCTGACGTGAATGACATCTACAAGCTCATCAGCTCGGCCCAGGCAGACCCCGCTCTGCGGGCGGCCGCGGCTGCCGCTTACGGCTCCCTCAATTTGCCCAGCCAGAAGGTGAAGGACCTGATCCTCGACCAAGCGAAGAGCTGAGGAAATTGCTACATCTTGACAGGGGCCGGCCAGAGCCATAGAATTCGCCTCACGTACGTACCTGGTGCGTGACCGCTGGGGGTGTTTCGCCGGTTCATCGCGGTCGTTTCACGATAGGATATCTGGAAGAAGCGCAGGAGGGCAAGTGCCGATCCGGAGGCAGGTTGTACTGATGTACAGGGATCGAACCAATTGCGGTGTTTGGCGGGGGCCTCGTTTCTTTTCACACCGAAAGTCTGGGGGAGGCACTCCCGTCTGGTTCTCGGCCGTCGTGGCGGTTGTCCTGCTGATTACGGCGGGGGGCGCCTATCGGGCGATGGCATCCCGCCTGTACGGTGATGCCCTCACCCCCGTGAAACTGCCCGTTCCCTTGGAGCAAGTGCCGGAGCGGATCGGCGACTGGGTGGGGCAGGACTTGCCGATCCCCGCGAACATCGTGGACTACATGAAGCAGAATTTCGCGGACGACTATATCAGCCGCCGGTACCTCAACGACAAGGAGGGAATCTGGGCCGATCTCTATATTGTCTATTGCTCCTCACACCCCGGCGGCATCCTGGGGCATCAGCCGCTGGTGTGTTTCCCGGGCAACGGCTGGATTCACGATGAGACGGCGTCGTCACAGTTCGTTTCCAGCTCGGGCCGTCCGATCCGTTGCCTGGTGCATCGCTTTCACAAACCGGAACCGGCCTACCAGCAGATCGTTGTGCTGAACTTCTATGTCCTCAACGGGCAGATTACGCTCAGTGAGCGTCAGTTCTCGAGCCCTCTGGGCCGGCTGCCCAACCTCTCCGGAGATCCGGCCCGCTATGTGGCGCAGGTTCAGGTCAGCTCGACCCTCGAGCATTCGGCACTGACCGCGGCCGCGGAAATGGCGGATATCTTCCTGGCGTTTCTGCCGAGCCCCAAGGACCATGCCCCCGTGACCCCCGGCGGGAATTGACCGCTTCGTATGGCGTCTCGAGTGGAAATCAGCAAGCGCCTTGTTCTGATCAACACCGCCAGCGCGGTGTTGGCGCGGATCATCAACCTGTCGGTGGTGGTCTGGCTCAACGCCTATCTGCTCCGCCGTATCAGCCCGGAAGAATTCCAGCTCTGGCCTTTGTTGCTGTCGGTCATCGTTCTGCTGCCCTTGGTTACCTCGATCTTGACGTCGGGCATCGGCCGGTTCGTGCTGGAGGCATACGCGCAGGGGGATGATCGCCGCGTGACGCAGATTGTCTCCACGATGTTCCTGCCGTTGCTGGGCGCCGCGGTGGTTATCCTGGCCGGGGGCTTGGTCCTCGCCTGGCAGATCGACAAAGTCCTGGTCGTGCCGGCCGAACAGCTTTGGGACGCGCGGATCATGCTGGCCCTGCTGATTCTGGCGGCGGCCGTCAAGCCGCCGTGCACGGCGTTCAGCGTCAGCTTTTTCGTGCAGCAGAAGTTTGCCTTGTACAATGTCATCTTGGTTGCCAGCGAGTTGTTGCGCGTCTCTCTTTTATTCGTCCTGCTTTTCGGGATCGGCACGCGGGTCCTGTGGGTGGTGGTCGCCAACGTGGTCACCGAGCTGATGGTCGGCGCGGTTCTGTTGGTCATGTCCCGGCGCATGATTCCGGCCC
>JAMCWO010000174.1 GCA_023481165.1 Planctomycetota bacterium
TGGCGGTAGCGCGCCGCTGCGGCGCTGCCCATGCCATCGAGATGCGGGACCATCATGCCATCGTCAAGGACGTCCAGCAGCTCACGAAGGGTCGCGGCTGCGAGATCGTCATTGAAGCGGTGGGGGCGCAGTGGCCGCTGGACCTGGCGGCAGACCTGACGGCGGTGCGCGGGCGACTGGTCGTTGCCGGCTATCACCAGGATGGTCCGCGGCAGGTGAACATGCAGAGCTGGAATTGGAAGGGGCTCGATATCATCAATGCGCATGAGCGCGACCCGCGCGCCTATGTCGCCGGGATGGAAGCGGCAGTCCCCGCGGTTGCCGGTGGCGTCTTCCCATTACAGGAGTTGTTGACGCACCGCTATTCGCTGGAGGACTTGGCTCTGGCGCTGCGGGACATGGAGGAGCGTCCGGAGGGATTTTTGAAAGGCTGGGTGTGTTATGACTGATACCGCGATGGAACAGACGGTCGAACAGGCCATTCGTTCGGCGCGTGCCACGCCGCGACTGGGCTTTGCCGGCGTCGGCTGGATCGGACGCAACCGCCTGAGCGCTCTGGCCCAGAGCGCGTCGGTGGACATTCTCGCCGTGACGGACCCGGACGAGACGTGTATCCGCGCCTGTCGCGAGATTGTCCCGGCCGTCCGGGTATTCGACAGCTTCGAGGATCTGCTGGCGCAGGATCTGGATGCCGTGGTGATTGCCACGCCCAGCGCCTTGCACGCGCCGCAGTGCATCGCGGCGTTCCAGCGGGGCTTGGCCGTGTTCTGCCAGAAACCGCTGGGCCGCAACGCGGCGGAAGTGCGCGGGGTCGTCGAGGCCGCCCGCCGGGCCGACCGGCTGCTCGGCGTGGACCTGTCCTATCGCTGGACGCGGGCCGTCTCGCTGGCGCGCAACGCCGTGTACACGGACCGCATCGGCCGGGTCTTTCATTCGGAGCTGGTGTTCCACAATGCCTATGGCCCGGGCAAAGCCTGGTTTTATGACCGCCGCCTGGCGGGCGGAGGTTGCGTCATCGACCTGGGTGTGCATCTGGTCGATCTGGCCCTTTGGACCCTGGGCTTTCCGCAGATCGTCGAGACCAACAGCAGATTGTGGGCCCACTCCATCCTGCTCAAACGCGACAGCGCCGTCGTGGAGGATTTCGCGACGGCCCACTTGCTGACCGAAGACGACACCGGCATCACCCTGCAGTGCTCGTGGAATCTGCATGCCGGCTGTGACGCGGTAATCGCGGCCCGGTTCTACGGCGAGCGCGGGTCCGTCCAGGTTGAGAATGTCAATGGCTCGTTCTACGACTTTCGCGCGCGCTTGTGTTCGGGCACGAAGGCGGTGGCCCTGGCCGAGCCGCCCGACCCCTGGTTCGGGCGGGCCGCGGTGGAGTGGGCCCACAAGCTGCGGCGGAACCCGCGGTTCGATCCCGAGGCCCGGGAGCATATTGCCGTAGCCGAAGTCCTCGATGACATTTATGGTCGATCCAGTCGGCCGGGAGGTATTCACCATGTCGAAGCATTTATCGAAGACAACTACTGATCATGAGACGATCCGCAAGTGGGCCGAGGAACGGGGCGGCAAACCGGCCGCCGTCAAGCGGACCCACAAGGAAGGAGAAGACGTCGGCATCATCCGCATCGATTTTCCAGGCTACAGTGGAGAAGAGTCGCTGGAAGAAATCTCCTGGGACGAATGCTTCGAGAAATTCGATGAGACGGATCTGGCGTTCGTGTACGAGGAAAAGACGTCCCAAGGCCAGGAGGGCAACTTCAACAAGCTTGTGAAACGGGAAATGGCGGCGGCGAAAAGCTCGCGATGAACCCGGGTCCGAAAAGCCACAAGCTGGTTCTAATGACCCCCGATGCGGTCGGCGGGGTGTGGAACTACTGCGTCCGTCTGGCGGAAGCCCTGGCGGACTACCAGGTGGAGATCGCACTGGCGACGATGGGGCCGGCGCCGAATGAGCACCAGCGTCAGGAGATCCGGCGACTGGCGAACGTGCGGCTTCATGAAAGCACGTTCAAGCTGGGATGGATGCAGAATCCATGGGAGGACGTGGACCGCGCGGGACGGTGGTTGCTCGATCTGGAGGACCAGCTCCAGCCGGACCTGATTCACCTGAACGGCTACGCGCACGCCGCACTGCCCTGGTCCAGCCCGGTGCTGGTTGTGGCGCACTCCTGTGTGTGCTCGTGGTTCCAGAGCGTGCGCGGATGCGAGCCGACCCCGGAATGGGACGAGTACAGGCGCAGAGTTCGACAGGGACTCCAACACGCGGATCTCGTCATGGGCCCAACGATATCGGCTTTGGAGAGGCTGAGCAGATACTACGGCGCGTTCCGGTCCGGCGGACCGATCTATAACGGCTGTGAGCCGGCGGAAGGCTTCTCACCCAGAACGGATGAACTCGTATTCTGCGCCGGCCGCCTGTGGGACCCGGCCAAGAACATCGCTACCCTCGATCGGGCGGCGCAGGGGATTCGGCCGCCGGTCTTCGCCGCCGGCACGACCACGGGACCGGACCAGCAGTGGATCGAGTTGAAGAACATTCGGTCTCTGGGCTATCTGGACCAGGCGGCATTACACGGGTGGTATCGCCGCGCGGCTGTGTTCGTGCTGCCTTCCCTCTATGAGCCGTTTGGCCTGACGGCGCTGGAGGCAGGCCTGGCCGGGTGTGCCCTGGTCCTCAGCGACATTCCCTCCCTGCGGGAAGTGTGGGGGGATGCGGCGGTCTTCGTGCCAGCGCAGGATGACCATGCTCTGGCGCTCGCCGTAAACAGGCTGATCGAAGACGTCCCATTCCGGCGGGAGTACGGCCGCCGCGCCGAGCACCAGGCCCGGACCTATACGCCGGCCCGCATGGCCGCCGGGTATTACCGGAGCTACAGCAATCTGATATGCAAGCAAGCCTCAACTCTGGCAGGGGCCTTATGAGATAAATGTCGTCATGTTCTATCATTCGCTGGTATCCGATTGGAACCATGGCAACGCCCATTTTCTGCGGGGTGTGGTGACAGAGCTTCAGCAGTGGGGACATTCCGTGCGCGTTTACGAGCCCCGGGACGGCTGGAGCCTGCGGAACCTCATGAGGGAGCACGGGGCCGAGCCGATCTGTAAATTTCGCCGGTCATTTCCCAACCTATGGAGCACGCGCTACTGCGAGCAGAGCCTGGATCTCGATAAGGCCCTGCACGCGGCCGATCTGGTGCTCGTCCACGAATGGAACAGCCATTGGTTGGTGGGCCAGATCGGGAGCTACCGTCGCCGCCATCCGCATTTTGTCCTGCTTTTTCATGACACCCAGCCGTTCGACAGGTAGACATCGGCCAATATGTCCCGGTACGATCTATCGGGATATGATGGAGCTCTGGTCTTCGGCCGCGCCATTCGGGATGTCTACCTGTCGAACGGCTGGGTGAAGAACGCGTGGGTGTGGCACGAGGCGGCCGACACGCGGGTCTTCCGGCCGGGCCAGGACTACCTGCTTGCTTCGGACAGCGGCCAGATGAGACGCCAGATGGAGCGCGTCCTGACCGACGCGGACACCGCACGTTCCCTCGTCGGCCACGGCTTGGAGCACCTCCGCGCACGCCACACCTGTGCGCACCGGGTGGAGGAGTTGTTGGCCATCCGCGCGGAGAGTGAAGGAAGAGCCCTTGCCCGCGGAGGAAGGAATCCATGACCAGACAGTTGCAGATCGCTTTCTTCGGTTCGAGCCTGGTATCCGCCTACTGGAACGGGGCGGCGACGTACTACCGTGGCATCATCGAGGCCTTGCACGCGTTGGGCCATCGCATCACCTTCTACGAGCCGGATGCCTTCGACCGGCAGAAACACCGCGACCTTGACGCCGTCCCCTATGCCCGCAGTGTGGTCTACTCCCCCGACATTGAGAGCATGCGCTGGTGCCTGGAGGAAGCGCGCAGCGCGGATGTCGTGGTCAAATGCAGCGGGGTGGGCGTCCTCGATGATGTCCTGGAGGACGCCGTGCTGGAGTTGAAGCATCCCGGCCGCCAAGTCATCTTCTGGGATGTCGATGCGCCCGCGACGCTGGAGCGCGTTCAGACCAACCCGGCGGACCCTTTTCGCCGGTTGATCCGGGAGTATGACCTGATCCTGACGTATGGCGGCGGAGAGCCCGTGGTGCACGCCTATGGAACACTGGGGGCCAAGCGGTGCGTCCCGATCTACAACGCCCTGAGTCCTTCGACCCATCATCCCGTCGAGAAGAACGAGCGTTTTGCGGCGGACCTGGCGTTTTGCGGCAATCGGATGCCGGATCGCGAGGCCCGGGTGGCGGAGTTCTTTCTCAAGCCCGCGAGTCTGCGGCCGCATCGGCGCTTTCTCCTGGGCGGCAACGGCTGGAACGGTACCGTTCTGAAATACACCAACGTGCGCTATCTCGGGCACATCTACACGGCCGATCATAACGCCTTCAACGTCACGCCCCTGGCCGTACTGAACATCTGCCGCGACAGCATGGCGCGGTTCGGCTTCTCGCCGCCGACGCGGATCTTCGAGGCGGCCGGCGCCGGCGCCTGTGTCGTCACCGATCGCTGGACGGGATTGGAACAGTTCCTCCACCCGGCCAGCGAGTGCCTCGCGGTGGATAGTCGCGAGGCAGTGGCGCAGACGCTCGACGCTCTCACCCCGGACCAGGCGCGAGGCATTGGGGCGGCGGCTCGGCAACGGGTGCTCACGGAACACACGTATGCACAGCGCGCCACGCAGGTCCAGGAGTGCCTTTTCGAAGAGGGCGGTTCTCCGAATGGCTGATCCCATGGATATTGTGGTACTGGGACTGACGATCACCTCCTCCTGGGGCAACGGCCACGCCACCACCTACCGTGCCCTGTTGCAGGCCCTGTCCCAGCGCGGCCACCACGTGACCTTCCTGGAGCGGGATGTGCCCTGGTACCGGAACAACCGGGATCTGCCGCATCCGGCCTTTTGCGATACGGTTCTTTATCCGAGCCTCGGCCGGCTCAAGCGGGACCATACGGGCACGATTCGCCGGGCGGATATCGTCGTGGTCGGGTCCTATGTGCCCCAAGGCGTTGAAGTTGGGCGGTGGGTCTGTGGCAACGCCTCGCTCCCCGCTTTCTACGACATCGACACGCCGGTGACGCTGCGGAAACTGCGGACGGCGGATTACGAATATCTCCACCCCGACCTGATTCCCAGCTACCAGATCTATTTCTCCTTTACGGGCGGTTCCACGCTCCAGCGTCTGGAGCAGGAGTACGGCTCTCCGTGTGCCCGCGCCCTGTACTGCTCCGTCGATCCGAGCCTCTACTATCCTGAGGCCATGGAACCCGAATACGACTTGGGTTACTTGGGGACGTACGGCTCCGACCGGCAGCCGGCGCTGCGGAAACTCCTGGTCAAGCCGGCGCGGCAGTGGTCTGCCGGCCGCTTTGTGGTCGCCGGTCCGCAGTACCCGGTGTCCATCCGATGGCCGGCCAATGTCCGGAGGATCGAGCACCTTCCTCCCGCGGAGCACCGCCGGTTCTACAACCGCCAGCGGTTCACCCTGAACCTCACGCGGGCGGACATGCGTGCGGCCGGGTATTCCCCAAGCGTGGGGCTCTTTGAAGCGGCCGCGTGCGGCACCGCGATCATCAGCGATGCCTGGCCCGGCTTGGAAACGCTCTTCTACCCCGAGCAGGAGATCCTGGTCGGCCACAGCGCCGAGCAGATGCTCACGTACCTGCGGGACTTGAGTGAAGATCGCCGCCAGACCATCGCCCAGCGGGCCCGCCGGCGCCTCTTGAGCAGCCACACCGCCGGTCATCGGGCCCGGGAATTCGAGGAATATGTGACTCGCCTGACCATGGCCGCCCTGGTTTGCGGCCATAACCTCCCGGCCCAAGAGGTGAAAGGATAAGGATGTTGACGGAATCCCCGCATACGATGGAACGGAACCTGTTGAACCCGCGGACCGAGACCGAGCGGCAGATTGTGGCACTGGGGCCGTGGTTCCACAATCTGCACCTGCCGGGCGGCACGCAGACCGCCCCGGATCACCCGCTCGGCGATTTCCCCCGCTACAAATGGCAACACATGGTCCCGTTCGTCCCCGCGGACCTGGCCGGCTGCTCGGCCCTGGATATCGGGTGCAATGCCGGCTTCTACAGTTTCGAGCTGGCCAAACGCGGGGCCGAGGTCATGGCCATCGACACGGGCGAGCGCTACCTGAGCCAGGCATCCTGGGCGGCCGAGCAGCTCGGCCTGGGGGGCCGGATTCACTTTCGGTTGATGGATGTATATGACTTGCCGTCTCTGAAGCGAACGTTCGACCTGGTCCTGTTTCTGGGGGTGTTCTATCACCTGCGCTACCCATTACTGGGGCTGGACATTGTGACCTCGGTGGCGCGGACGACCCTGTTCTTCCAGACCCTGACCATGCCCCAGGAAGGTCAGATACAGTGCCCTGGGAATATCACACTGGCCGACCGCGACCGGATGCTGGGCTCGGCTTGGCCGAAAATGGCGTTCATCGAGGACTCGCTCGAAGGCGATCCGACGAACTGGTGGGTGCCGAACCACGCCGCCGTGGAAGCGCTGCTTCGCTCCTGCGGCTGGCGCTCCATTACGTGTCTGGGTGAAGAGATCTATCACTGTGAGGACCGCTCGGCCGCTCTGCCGCGGGGGGCAAGACTGGATGCGCACGGCGATCCTATTGTATGAAAAGGAGTACCACCATGGATGAAGCGATGCTGAAAGATCTCAATTCCCTGATCCAGCCTGATATTGACGCCATATACTGCTACGACGAGGCGATCAAGCACATCGACGACCGCGACATCGCCACGACGATGGAAGGCTATCGCGGCGATCATCAGCAGCATGTCGATGCGCTCTCCTCGATTGTCTCTCGCAATGGCGGAACGCCCCCCGAGCGGTCCCCGGACATGAAGGGCCGTCTTCTCCAGGGTATGACCGCGCTGCGGAGCGTCACCGGCACCGAGGGGGCGCTGAAGGCGATGGAGATGAACGAGAAAAAGACGAACGAGGAGTACGACAAGGCCCAGTTATGGGATGTTCCCTCGGACGTCCACGCGGTCCTGGAGAAGAACCTGGATGATGAACGGCGGCACTTGGCGTACGTCCAGAGCCAGCTGCATGTGCTGGTGTAATCTACCTCATCTAAGCAATAGACTGCGGCAGCTTCGGGGATAACTAGCGCACCCCTGCCGCGCGGAGATCTTCCGCTACCGGCGCGGGCCGTGGCGGGAAGGGGGCGGTCGGCTCCCCAAAAGGAATGGTCCGCCGACGGGCGACGCGATTATCCTCAAGCTGTTCGCGGAAATAGGCGATCGTGGCGCGCAGGCCGGCATCCAGCTTGATCCGCGGCCGCCAACCCAACAGGGTGCGGGCCAGCGTGATATCCGGCTGACGCCGGACGGGGTCGTCCTGTGGCAACGGTTTGTATTCGAGGCGCGAGGATGAGCCCGTGAGCGTCAGGACGCGCCGGGCCAACTGCCGCATCGTGACCTCGTGCGGATTGCCGAGATTGATTGGTCCGGTGATCTGGGGCTCACTCTCCATCAAGGCGATCAGGCCATCCACGAGATCGCTGACGAAGCAGAAGCTCCGGGTCTGGCGGCCGTCGCCGTAGATCGTGATCGGTTGTTCCTCGAGCGCCTGGACGATGAAGTTGCTGACCACCCGTCCATCGTCGAGATCCATGCGCGGACCGTAGGTGTTGAAGATCCGGGCGACTTTGATCGCAATGCCGTAGCGCCTGTGGTAATCGAAGAAGAGGGTTTCAGCGCAGCATTTGCCCTCATCGTAGCAGGCGCGGATGCCGTGCGGGTTGACATTGCCCCAGTAGGTTTCAGGCTGAGGGTGCTTGTGCGGATCGCCGTAGACCTCGGAGGTCGAGGCCTGGAGGATCCTGGCCTTGTGCCGGACGGCAATGTCCAACAGATTGATGGAGCCATACGCGGAGGTTTTGAGCGTGTAAATGGGATCGGTCTGGTATGCACCGGCGACGCCGGACAGGCCAGATTGTAGATTTCGTCCACCCGCAAGTCGAACGGCTCGACGATGTCATGCTTCAAGAGCTTGAAATTGGTCCGGCCGAGCAGATGGGAGATGTTCTCCGGCCGGCCCGTCTGAAAGCTATCCACGCAGAACACGCTGTCGCCCTTGCCGAGCAGCCGTTCGCACAAATGGGACCCGAGAAACCCGGCCCCTCCCGTGACGAGAATCCGTTTCTCTTGTGTCACGCCGCACCTTTCGTGTGCTGCCTGGGATGGTTAAGAAGGCCCTCGGCAGGCGCCTCTGCCGAGCGGGTTCACGTGGTCACACTCCGTGGAGCGGTCTGTGACAAGCGCTGGTCGCATAGTCATAACTATGTCGGTCATGGTCCTGTCGGTCCACAAGGCGGATGCCTAACCCGCCGCGCCATTTTCCCTATCCTCCGGAGGGGCCCCGGGACCAAGATGGATGGACGCCGATGAATCCGGGGTTCTGATTGCGGGGCTTTACAGGCGGGAATTCATGCCGGAGCGGCCCCGTCATGCTTGCCGAAAAGTCGTTGAAGAGCGGCGGGGGCTCCGGTATTCTAAGCCGTTGGATTGGTGATGAATCATTGGCCATTGGCTCTTGGGAAAGGTGGATCTATGAAGGCTACTGGGAAGCGCGGGCAAATCCATCACGCACCGGTGTCGCGTCGGAGCTTGCTTCGCGCAGGGGCCGGAGTAGCGGCGTTTACGATTGTGCCCGGATACGTGCTGGGTGGGGCGGGACGCACGCCGCCCAGCGAAAAGCTCAACATCGCCGGCGTCGGCATTGGCGGCCAGGGCGGCAGCGACCTGCATGATGTCAGCAGCGAGAACATCATTGCATTGTGCGATGTGGATTGGGATTACGCCGCCCACACGTTCAAACAGTACCCCAGGGCGAAACAGTACCGCGACTTTCGCATCATGCTCGAGAAGGAAAAGGGCATCGATGCGGTCATCGTGGGGACGCCTGATCACAATCACGCTATCGTCAGCATGACGGCGATCAAGCTGGGCAAGCACGTTTATTGTGAAAAGCCCCTGACCCGGACGGTGTACGAGGCCCGCGCGCTGGCGAAGGCGGCCCGCGGAGCGAAGGTCGCGACCCAGATGGGTAACCAGGGCATGGCCTTCGAGGGGAACCGCCTGATCAACGAGTGGCTCTGGGATGGCGCGATCGGCCCCGTGCGGGAAGTCCACGCGTGGTCCGACCGGCCTACCCACAGCGGCGAACCGCCCCTCTATTGGGCGCAGGGCGTGGACCGGCCCAAGGATACGCCGGCGGTGCCCGAGACGATGGACTGGGACCTGTGGCTGGGTCCGGCGCCCTGGCGGCCGTATCATCCCGCGTATGCTCCGTTCCGCTGGCGCGGCTGGTGGGATTTCGGCTCCGGCGGACTTGGCGACATGGGCATCCACAACCTCGCCCCGGTTTGGTCGGCCCTGAAACTGGGCGCGCCGCTGAGCGTGGAAGCCAGCTCGACCTTATTCAACAATGAGACTCTGCCCTTGGCCTCGACGGTCCATTATGAATTCGCTGCCCGAGGCGATATGCCGCCGGTGCGACTACACTGGTATGATGGTGGGATCGTGCCGCCGCGCCCGCCCGAACTGGAGCCGGATCGCGCGCTGTCACGCGAAGACGGCCTGGTCTTCGTCGGCGACAAGGGCACGATGTACGTGGAAGGCTGGGGCGGCAACAGTCCCCGGCTAATCCCTGAGGCGAAGATGCTGGCCTACCAGCGGCCGCCCAAAACCCTGCCGCGCTCCATCGGCCACCACAATGAGTGGATCAAGGCCTGCAAGGAAGGCACGCCCACGCGGTCGGACTTCGCCGCGTTCGCCGGCCCCTTGACGGAAGCGGTGCTGCTGGGGACCGTCTGCGTCCGCATGGGCGGCCGGCGGCTGGTCTGGGACAGCGAGAACCTCAAGGTGACGAATCTGCCCGAGGCGAATCAGTACTTGCATTACGAGTACCGCAAAGGATGGACGCTGTAGGGTGGGCTGTGCCCACCAATGCGCCACGGATGGACACGATGACAAATGATGGGCACAGCCCACCCTACGATCGGAGGTGCACGGGACATGCAGAACAAGGGACGAGTGAAGGTGGGGATCATCGGGTCGCGGTTCGAAGGGGAGATTCACGCGGAGTCGTTTCGCCTGATGCCGGATGAAGCGGAGGTCGTCGCCATCGCTTCGCCCACGCCGGGCAACGCCGCGCGGCTCGCGCAGAAATACAAGATCCCGCGGGTTTTCACCGATTACCGCACGATGCTGGCCGAGCAAGACATTGAAATGGTGACGATCACGGCCCCGAATTCCCTCCATGCCCAGATGACCATTGATATCGCCGAAGCCGGCAAGCACGTCGTCTGCGAAAAGCCCCTGTGCCTGACGCTGGAGGAGGCCGACCGCATGATCAAGACCTGCCGCAAGCAGGGCGTGTTGCTGATGTACGCGGAGGAGCTGTTCTTCACGCCCAAGTACGTCAAGGCCAAGGAAATGGCCGATCAGGGCGCGTTCGGCAAGGTCTACCTCGTCAAGCAGAGCGAGAAGCATTTCGGCCCGCATGCGGACTGGTTCTGGGATGTCCAGAAATCCGGCGGCGGCGTCTTCATGGACATGGGCTGCCACGGCGTCGCGTTCTGCCACTGGTTCCTCGGGCGGCCCAAGGTCAAGACGGTCTATTGCCAGATGGGCACCTACGTTCATGGCGACAAGACCAAAGGCGAGGACAACTCGATCTGCATTCTGGAATTCGAGAATGGGGCGGTCGGCATAATCGAGGATAGCTGGGCCCGGCGCGGCGGCATGGACGACTGCATCGAGGTCTACGGCGCGGGCGGCGTCACCTACGCCGACCTGCACATGGGCAATGCCTTACCGACCTACAGCGAGCACGGCTACGGCTACGCCGTGGAGAAGGCCCCGACGACCAAAGGCTGGACCTACCCGGTTTTCGAGGAGTTGTGGAACTACGGCTTCCCCCAGGAGATGCACCACTTCGCCCGGTGCGTCCGCGGCAAGGAAGAGCCCCAGGCCACCGGCGAGGACGGTCGTCTGGTGCAGGAAGTGCTCTGCGCCGGCTACCAGTCGGCGGGCCTGGGCCGCAAGGTCGAGCTGCCGTTTCGCCCCAAGAATGTCCACAAACCCATCGACTTGTGGCTCAAGCCCACTTAGGTCCCTGAGGTCCTTTGCGTCCTTTTCTTTCGGGGGGATTACGCATGGCCGAAATAGCACGCTTGCAGGCTTTGACGAAACGAGAGATCGAGGCCATTAAGGACGCCAGTCTCGTCATTCTGCAGGACACCGGCGTTATGGTGCACCACGACGAGATGCTGCGTCTGCTCGGTGCGGCCGGCGCCAAGGTCGACGGCAAGATCGCTCGCCTCCCGGAGACGCTCGTGATGGATGCCGTGGGCCGGGCCGGCAAGCAGTACGTGCTGTACGGCCGGGACAAGACCCGGACCGCTCGCTTCGGCTACCGCGAGCTTGTGCTGATGTCCAGTCCTGGACAATTCGCCTGGATCGACTTGGAGACCGGGCAGCGCCGTCCCGCCACGATTCAAGACACGCACGATGCCATCCGCCTCGGCGATGCCCTGAAGAACATCACCATCGTCGGCGCGATGGCCCAGCCGGAGACGATCTCGGAGAAGTACCGGGACGTAGTGCTCACCGGCGAACTGGTGAAAGCGACAACCAAACCCACCCGCTGCTGGGTCCGCAATGGCGCCACCGCCCGCTACCTTCTGGAAATCTACCGCACCGTCGCGGGCGGCGACGTTGCCTTGCGAACGCAGCCGATGGTCGAAGCGTTCCTGGAGCCGATCAGTCCGTTGCAGTTGCCGGGAGATGGTCTCGATATCGTCAAGGAATTCGCCCAGGCCGGCCAGCCGGTAAGCATCGGCCCGATGGCGATGACCGCCGGCACAGCGCCCGGCACGTTGGCGGCGACCCTGGCCCAGGAGAACGCGGAGATTCTGGCGGGTATCGTGATCACGCAACTGCTCGCGCCGGGCACACCGATCATGTACGGCGGCATTCCGCACATCATGGATCCGCGGACCGGCATCTGCTCATTCGGCTCGCCGGAACAGGGCTTGATGGCGGTCGCCATGACGCAGATCGCCCACTCGTACGGCTTTCCCACTTACGTCAACGTGGGTCTGACCGACGCCAAGCTCCCCGATGCCCAGGCGGGCATGGAGAAGGCCGCGACTTTGCTGCTGGGCATGCTCGCCGGCGCGGACACCTTCGGCCACTGTGGCATCTGCGGCACCGACCACGCGGGCAGTCTCCTGTGGCTGGCGTTCGATGATGAGCTGATGAGCTACCTCAAGCGAATCGCACGGGGTTTCGCTGTGCGCGCCGAGCATCTGGCGACTGAGGTCATCCATTCCGTGGGTCCCGCCGGCAACTTCCTGGCCGAGGAGCACACGGTCCGGCACTTCCGCGAAGAGCTGTGGCTGCCGACGTCGGTATGGACACGCCAACCTTACGATCTCTGGCAAAGTGAGGGCGCGACCTCCTTCGCCGACCGCCTGCGGGGACATGTGAGCGACCTCCTCGCGACTCACCAGCCACCGCCATTGGATGAGAGCTTGTCGCGTGAGATCGACCGAATCGTCGCCTCGGCAATACGTGAGCTGGGGTAAGGACCTTTTCCGAGAGACGATGTCAGAGCCGAAGCCCGTGGTTTGTGGTGTGCCCGTGAGGGCATATCCGAAGAAACGCCTGACGGCGTCATTGCAGACCAGTCGTCTACCGCCGCCTTTAGGTTGACGATCCACCGTTTGCGGTTTACGATTCCCGCGTGGTTGTCGGCTGACTTGTCTTCGACCTCTTGATGGATTCGATCTAGGAGTGCCATGAGTTCCTGTCGCTTTGCCGGCTGGGCGTTGTGCCTGATCTCGGCGGGATGTGGTCCTGTAGGGTGGGCTGTGCCCACCATTTCCGACGCGCAACCGGTTAAGGCGGTGGGCATAGCCCACCCTGCGGTTCCAAAGCGGCCGGACGTGATCTTGAAGCTGGGACACGGCTTGGACACGATGCATCCGGTCCACAAGGCGATGGTCTTCATGGCCGAGAAGGTCCAGGAGAAGTCCGGCGGCCGGATGCGGGTCGAGATCTTCCCCAGCGAGCAACTCGGCAACGAGAAAGAGTGCATCGAGGCCCTGCAACTGGGCTACTTGGCGATGACCAAGACCTCCAGCGCCCCGATGGAGGGTTTCGTGCCGCAGATGCGGGTCTTCGGGATTCCCTACCTGTTCCGGGACGCCGAGCATTTCTGGAAGGTCTGCAACGGCCCCATTGGCAAGAAGCTCCTGCTGTCGGGCGAATCCAAGCGGCTGCGAGGGCTGTGCTACTACGACGCCGGGGCCCGGAGCTTCTACGCCGCCCGCGCCATCAACAAGCCCTCCGACCTGACGGGCATGAAGATCCGCGTCCAGAGCAGCATCATGTCCATGAAGATGGTCCAAGCCATGGGCGGTGCGCCCACGCCGATCCCGTGGGGCGAGCTCTACACCGCCCTCGATCAGGGCGTGGTCGATGGGGCGGAGAACAACACTCCCTCGCTGCGAACCTCGCGGCATTACGAGGTCTGCAAGTACTACAGCCTCGATGAGCACACGCGGCTGCCCGATATCCTGATCATCAGCACGCGGGTCTGGAGCCGTCTCTCGCCCGAGCAGCAGCGCATCCTGCAGGAGGCGGTGGATGAGTCGGTCGAGTACCAGCGGAAGATCTGGGCCGAGGCCGAGGAGGCGGACCTCAAGACCGTGCAGGAGGCCGGTGCCCAGGTCGTCCAGCCGGACAAGGCCCCGTTCCGTGCCTCCGTGCAAAGCGTCTGGAAGGAGTTCGAGGGCACGGAGATCGGCGACCTCATCCGGCAGATTCAGGAGGTGCAATGAGAGTCCTCCGGATCGTGAAGAAGGTTCTGGATCGTTCGCTCGAAATACTGGTCATGGTTGCCGCGGCGGTCTTGGTCCTCGATGTCCTGTGGCAGGTCTTCGCTCGCCTGGTTCTCAAAAACCCCAGTACGGTGACGGAAGAGTTGGCGACCTTCATGCTATCTGGGTCGCGCTGCTCGGGGCCGCCGTAGCGCTGGGCCGCGGGGCCCATCTGGGTATCGATTACTTCGTCGGCAAGCTGCCGGTCCGTACCAAAGTCTTCACGGAGGTGATCGTCTTTCTCTGCGTCGCAGCATTCTCCTTTCTGGTGATGATCGTCGGCGGCATCGACTTGGTCGCCAGCATGCTGGAACTAGGGCAGGAGTCGCCGGCGTTACGCATCCGGATGGGCTACGTCTATCTGGCCGTGCCGCTCAGCGGGTTCTTCCTGACGCTCTATGCGGTCATCGGCCTGGTCGAGCGGGTCGCCCAATTGCGAACAACGCCCGCACGCGGCGGCCCGGAACCAGTCGTGGGAAAGGACCTCGTATGAATCTGCCCATCCTGGTTCTGACCGTCAGTTTCGTTCTGCTGTTGCTGATCAATGTGCCGGTGGCGTTCTGCATGGGCATTGCCGCCGTGCTGGGCTTTCTGGCGATGGGGGGTGTCCCCGCCTTCACCGCCGTCGCGCACAATATGGCCACCGGCATCGGCAGCTTTTCCCTGCTGGCGATTCCGTTCTTCATCCTCTCCGGCCTGCTCATGGGCTACGGCGGCATCGCCCGCCGGCTGATCGACCTTGCCAATGTCCTGGCGGGCCGCTATCGCGGCGGCCTGGCCTACGTCAACGTCGTCACCTGCATGCTGTTCGGCGCGATCTCGGGCTCCGCCACCGCGGCGGTCTCCTCCATCGGCGGCTTCATGATCCCCTTGATGAACAAGATGGGTTATCATCGGGACTTCAACGCCTCCGTGACCATCACCGCGGCCACCGTGACCAGGGTCATCCGTCCCATCCTGCCGTTCTTCGCGGCGATGATCGTGACCTTGCTGCTGTGCACCTTCATCCCCGAAATCTCGATGTGGCTCCCCGCCAAGCTCGGCTTCGTCAAGTAGCAGGGGCGAGACGCCCGTGGAGATCTATCTCGGACGACCATTAGCTCGCCCATCATGCCGCTGTTGTCGTGCAAAAGGCACAGGAACGGCAACAGGCCGGGCTTGATGTCGCCGACCACGAGGGAATACGTCGGTTCCGGCGTGCCGGGCAGCATCAAGCCGGAGCTGTAAATTCCCGTGCGCGTCAACACATCCGAGCCCTGAGGGAAAAGGACCTCGGGATTGACGTAGAGGAAATCGCCGACCGGCAGGCCCACCGGCGGTTCCTCCGCTCCGTTCAGGAAGGTAGCCGTGTGCGGCTCGGTATCCTCAGGGGAAATCTCGAACGTCACGGTATCGCCGGGACGGACCGTGAGCTTGTCCGGGAAGAACTGCATCAGGTCCATCATCAGGTCGCCGAAGCTCGACACCACCGTCTCGCCGTACCCCAGCAGGACGGTATGCGTCAGGGTGCCGTCCTCGTTTGTCGCAGGCGGCACGATCTGGGCGGCCGCGTCCCGGACCACCCCGGGCACCAGGGATAAGGCCTCGGCCATCTGCTGTCTGCCCTCCGCCAAGGCCTGATTCGGCGAAGCAATGGCCTCCTCAGGGCTTACGACGACCACCTGGCCGGACATCGCCAGTCCGTGGACGAGGCAGATGTACACGAACGTGCCTTCGGACGCAAAAGTGAGGTCGAACTCGCGAACCTGCCCCGGCTCCAGGCCCATGAGGCCCGAGTTGGCGAAGGCGCCGACACCGCCGGTGTATACGCCCCCCGACGGGATACTCGGGCGGACGGCGCCCGGATTGAACATCAGCGGACTGATGGCGGGGTCGGCGCCCGGGACCTCGGCGCTGGGAAGCAGCAGCGGCGGCAGTTGCACCCCGTCCAGGAAAGTAACCGTGTGGATCTCGTAAGTATTCTGTACCCAATGGACGGTATCTCCCACATGGATGGTAACGCTGCGGGGGAAATATGCCTCGACGTCGACTCCCTTATTGGACTGTTCCAGCCCGACCAGGACCGTGTAGGTCTGCGGCGCAGGATTCGACCGCCGCTGCGAGGCCATCGTCATCGCCGGCAGCAACAAACCGATCGACGCCAGCAGCGTTGCGGTATGACCCAAGAAACGTTTCATGGTTACACCTCCGTCAGTTGATGTTCAGTTGGCCAACCTACTGCACGGCCGCCCTATCGCCACCCCAGGAGGGTCCTGTATCCCCGTCAGGAAAATACTGAAAAACCACGAAGGCGGACGCCGGTTGCCCGGTGCCGTCCCGGCCATCCGCAATCCGCAGTCGAAGAATTGGGTTCGTTTCGCACGAACGGCCTTCGGCCGAGTTTGAAGTGTGAAGTGTAAAGTCTGAAGCCCCGGCCACGGCCTTGCCCGTCTTAACACCTGGAACTCCTCCAGAATTGGGTTCGTTTTGCACGTTTCGTCCGCCAAGGTCCGCGCCGACAGGCCGAATTGGGTTTGTTTCGCATGATCGGCCTTCGGCCACGCCCTTGGGCTTGGTCCCGCCCGGCGTAGCCGGGCAAATTGGCTTTGTTTCGCACGATGGCTCCATTGCCGCCTTCTACTTCAAACATCAGACTTCACACTTCAACCTTCAAACTTCTTCTCAATTGGGTTTGTTTGTACCGTCGACTCCGGCCGGCCCGGGGTCGGCAGACCGGGTCTGTCTTGCCTGGTTCCTTTTCATCCCAATTGGCCCCAGCCCCCGCGCCACGAGGGCCAGACTGTCATCTACGCCGGCGAAAGATGGGGGTATAACCTCCCTGGCGGCTACTCCCGCCGCCGGAAATTGGGTTCGTTTTGCACATCTCGTCTCCCGGCCCCGTCCCGGCCGGTGAAATTGGGTTCGTTTGGCGCATTTCGCTCCCTGCCCCACGTTCCTCCCGCCCCGCCCCACTCGGCCTCGCCGGGAATTGGGTTTGTTTTGCACAATCCGGAATCGGAAGAATTGGGTTCGTTTGTACAACCGCCGCGCCGGGAACCGGCGTGTTCGTTGTTGGGCCTGCCGGACCAGTAGAGACCTCCGGCGGCGGCGAGGCGCGGAACCACCGCGTCTTCTTGGCCTCCCAATCTTCCTCTTTCCATCGTGCCAGGGTCTGGCGCACCTCCTGCCGGGCCTTTTGGGCCTGATCGTGCACCCGCCGCAACTCGTTCAGCGCCCGGTACATACTGCTCTCGATCCGCCGCTCGTACCGCAGCAGCCGGTCCAGGACCGCCTCCCGGCTGAAGTCCGCCACGATCATCCACCCGATCGCAGCGTCGCGCTGGGCGGCCGTATCCGTGTCGCGGGCATCTTGCCCGCGTGTGGCGAGGGCCGCCGGCCCTCGATTCGAAGGCGGGACCCCTTCGACGCGCGCGGGCGGGACGCCCGCGACACACAGGCCCGTGGCACTGGCGACCCCCGCCGTCTGCTTCTCGTACAGGACCACGAAGGCCTTTTCCTGGTCCCGCGCTGCCCGTTTGAGCCGCCAGGACAGATCGACGACCCGCTCCGCCAGGACCTCCTCCAGCGGCGTGCCCGGAATCAGTTGGTTCAGCAGGTTCTCCTGGTACTCTTGGAATTCCTGCTCATCTTCTCCCCGAATGGCTCCCTCCCGGGCAAACAGGCCGTGCTTCAAGGCGTTCTGGGCGGCCGTTGCCCGAAGCGGGGCACGAGGCGTGTCCTTGCCCTCCGGCGTACGCGGACCGGTGGACTTCTGGGCATTGGCACAATTGGCTTGGATTTGTGCTTCCGTCGTCATGAGTCTCCTTTCGCTCTCAAATCATCAATCGTAATTCGTAAATCACAATTCCGAGGGGCTCCGCCTCAGGGCAGACCGTCCCTCTACCCATGCTCCGTGTTGCAGGAATCGTGCCGGAATTCTGTGCGCGCGGGACCTCCAAGAATCGCGCAACTCCTTGTGCGGGAAGGAGTAAGGAATTTTTCGCTCGCGGGGTGTTTTACCCTTTGGACTGTTGCACAAACGTGGTCGTAGGGTGGGCTGTGCCCACCATCACGCTGACAACTGGGAACTGGTTGTCAACCACAGATGAACGCTGATGAACACCAATGCCGGAGCACAGACGACTGACGGCTCACGTCCGCCCTGGTGGCCCTGCCGTCGGATCCCCGAAGTTCATCGCTTTTCACCAATGGCAGGCAGGGGGGCACCACGCCCGCCGCCGGCCGTGATGCCGCCGTTCGCCCGGACCGAGGGACACCCATGTCTGGACATCAATTCCTTGGGCTTGCCTGTGAATCCTGCCGACACTATTATGGGTCTGTTGGTTGCCCGAAAAATGAGTTGGTGAGGATCAAATGGCGCTGCCTCCTGTGGAGACTCACCTCAAGGACTTGGTTGAAACTGATGGTCAGAAGTGAGAACGTGAATGACAGCGTAGCAGCTCAGGTCTGCGGGGCCATTCCGTGCGCAGAAGCAGATATTCTGTCGTGCATAGAGAAGGTGCAAAGGACGTTCAGCCAGACCGTTTCACGCACAGAGCGTTCGGCGATTGGGCAATTCTTGACGCCGGCTCCGATTGCGAGATTCATGGCTGGGCTGTTCGAAAGACATGTCCCTGTCGCACGTATTCTGGACCCTGGGGCGGGAACCGGATCCCTGTTCGCCGCTTTGGTGGAACACTTGATCTCTCAGCGGGAGTGTCCGGAATCTATCGAGATCATCGCTTATGAAACCGACCGAAATATCATACCCCACTTGGAAGTCACGGTAGCCCTTTGTCGACAATTGTGTGCCCGGGCCGGTGTTGTCTTTCAGGGGACAATACGCTGTGAGGATTTCATCGCCGCCGCCGCGAGCGGCTTCCATGACGGTCTCTTTGCGATGACGCCGGATGATTTCACCCACGTGATTCTCAACCCGCCCTACAAGAAGATCAACGGCGAGACGCGGACGCGACACATACTGAATGCGGCGGGAATGGAGGTCTCTAATCTCTATGCCGCCTTCGTCTGGGTGGCCGCTTGTCTCACGCGGCCGGGTGGCGAGATCGTGGCTATCACGCCGCGGAGCTTCTGCAACGGACCCTATTTCCGACGCTTTCGCAAGGCCCTCCTATCGCTGCTCGATCTTCGACACATCCACACGTTCGAATCGCGAAGAGAGGCGTTCGCAGACGATGCCGTATTGCAGGAGAACATTATCTTCCACGGCATTCGCAACGCGCGACAGAACGGGACGGTCACGATATCCACATCCAAAGGGCCGGTTTTCAGCGAGGTACAGACGAGGAGTGTTCCGTTCCAGGAAGTTGTGGTCCCGGATGACTCCGATGCCTTCATCCATCTGATCGAGAGTGACAACAGCCGGGAGATAGCAGAGCGCATGTCGCGGTTCAACTCGACCTTGGCTGAATTGGGCTTGGAGGTGTCCACTGGACGTGTGGTAGATTTCCGCGCCCGTGAATTCCTTCGCCAGGATCCCGAACCTGCAACCGTGCCACTCATTTATCCGTGTCATTTCGAGAAGGGATTTGTGCGCTGGCCGCTCCCGGGCGCCAAGAAACCGAACGCCATCGTTTCGTCGGACCAAACGGAGGATTTGCTGGTTCCGGCCGGGTGCTATGTCCTCACGAAGCGATTCACCGCTAAGGAGGAACGCCGACGGATCGTGGGCGCGATCTACGATCCCAGGCGGGTTGATGCGCCGCTGGTCGGGTTCGAGAATCACCTCAACTATTTCCATGCGAAAGGACGAGGGCTATCCCCGGACTTGGCACGAGGGTTAGCCGTCTTCCTGAATTCGTCTTTGTTGGACGGCTATTTTCGCCTGTTCAGCGGCCATACGCAGGTGAACGCCACGGATCTACGCAAGGTGCGATATCCTTCCAGAGAACAACTGCTACAACGCTGGATCTCAAACCAAATGAGTCGTGGGCGGAGGCGCGTGCCCCGTTGATGGGCATCACGCCGATGATGGAATTTTTTGCCAGCTTCTATGGCAGACGATATGCACCGAACACCCGTGAAACGGTGCGTCGTCACACAGTCCACCAGTTCGTGCAAGCGGGGCTGGTAGTGCCAAACCCGGACAAGCCGTCAAGACCTACGAACAGCCCCAAAGCCGTTTACCAGGTCGAGCCTTCTGCTTTGAAACTGCTTCGCGCTTTCGGGACGCTGGAGTGGCCTGCACGCCTGTCGGCATATCTTGCGTCCGTGGATACCCTCAAACGCCTTTATGCGCGGGAGAGGGAAGCGTTACGGATTCCGGTGGCACTGCAAGAGGGAACGGTCGTTCAGTTGTCACCCGGCGGGCAGAACGTGCTCGTCAAACGGATACTCGATGATTTCTGCCCTCTGTTCACTCCAGGAGGCCGAGTCCTGTATGTGGGGGATACCCAGCGGAAATGGGCGTACTTCGATTCCGAATCACTTCGCGCCATTGAACGACTTGTTCGCTGATTCCCAAGCGGGGATCGTCTACGTGACCGCCTTCCTGAACCGCCGGGCGATGATCCGATACCTGGATGAAATATCGTGGGAGACAGAAGTCTGGGTTGCAGAATCTCCTACTCATCTCATTCACTTCAATGGTGAGCGTTTCCTGGGACCCTACGAGTAGAGCAAAAGAAGACACGGACCTGAAGATGATGTTCGGGGAGGAAACCCCGGACATCTACCGGAATGAGACCGTGTATTGGTCGAACGTGCCGAAGTGTGTTTGGGAGTACCACAGAAGCGGTCAAAGGCGACGCCTGGCCCTCGCCGCACGGAGCGTAATGGTGGACGCCGGGGGGCCGCGCTTGTTTTAAGCTTGAAGCGGTTGCATCAAGGGGGAATTCCGGGGACATCGGGGAGCAAGCCCTGCGAATGTAATGGCGGCGGGCGGAATCCAGACAATGTGGCCGGATGGGGCTCAAGACAAAAACGGAGATGCGTATACGAATGTGGAGGAATATCTGAACGGCCTGGGAAGATAAGCGATGTAGGGGTAGGCCCCCGTGCCTACCCAATTCCGTTTAGGGCAATCACAGGGGATTGCCCCTACCCCAGGTCTTCGATGATTCTCTCGACGACAACATCAAGGCGCTCCTCAATGCTGTATGTTCCCTCGCCGAGTTGCCGCCGGATTTCGAGAATCTTGTCCACGCGGATGTCCGTGGCCTCGTCCTCCATCAGAACGGCAGCGTCCGGTCTCCCGTTATTGGTGCAGCACGACCGAGTCATAGTATGTCCCCCGCCCAAGCAGATCGTAGAGAAATTGAAAAGCGAGACCGCCTCCCGGCGGGGCGTCCCTGCCCCTGGTGTGCCGGCGAAACCCCGCGCTGGGATCCCCCTAGGCGACTTCGTGCCTGGCGGAATCCTTCCGAGATGTTTCGAAGGGCTAATCTCAATCCGTTCCTGTGCTTTCGGCCCCATGCCGCCGTGCCGCCGGGGGCATGGTTTGCGAAATCACGCACCGGGAAAGCGGCCTCGCGAGATACCCGGTTCTACATCAAGATGCCGTACTCCATCGTGGAGGAAGGAAGGCTCCCCGGAGGAACCCGGGAGTCGCGCTCGATGTCAGACACTGCGCATCCGCAACACCTTCTTGGACAGCCATTGCCCGGTGCAGTCTTCGCGCGTACACGCATACCAGATGAACACCGCCCCATCCTCCGTGAGTCTGTCGAACTCGACCATGGCGGCGCCGCACTCCGGGCAGAGCCGTTCCTCGTCTACCTGGAGAGTTCCCCCCGTCATACTGCCTGTATTCGACAACTCCATGCTTCATCACTCCTTTCTCATGCTCCAACGTGGTGCCAGGGAATTGCAGTTCGCGGCGCCCAACGCGTAAGATTCGTGCCTCAGACTACTGAAGCATACGCCCGCAACACCGCCGGAGCAGTAGGGAAACTGCTTAAACAGGGCACGCCAAATCCTTAGCGCGCATGCAATTGATGAGGGATCATTGATGATTTTAGCAGAGGAGGCTAAGAGTCTATCTCACCTCACCGCTTGGTCAATCATCAATACTAACGACTTCGGTGCGTTCGACGGCGCGGTGCAGTTCGGCAATGGCGGCGGATCGATCCGCCTTGGCAAAGATCGCGCTGCCGGCGACAAGGGTGTCCGCGCCGCAGGAGACGACCAGGGGGGCGGTTTCGGGCGAGATTCCGCCGTCAACCTCGATCCGGATGGCCGGGCCGACCAATTCCCGCACCTGCCGGACCTTGTCGGCCATTTCAGGGATGAACTCTTGGCCGCCGAACCCCGGATGGACGGTCATCACCAGGACCATCTCGCAATACGGGGCTACATCGATGATTTTGAGGACATCCGTTTCGGGGTTGAGAGCCACTCCCGCGGTCACGCCGGCCTTGTGGAGGTCTTCCACCAAGTCGAGCGGCCTTTCCGTGGTCTCGATGTGGAAGGTGATGTGGTCGGCGCCGGCCCGCACGAACGCCTCCGCATACCGCCGGGGCTCGGAAATCATCAGTTGCACGTCGAAGGCCAGGGTGCTGCGCGGGCGCAGGGCGGCCACGATGGGCGGTCCGAAGCTGATATTGGGCACGAAATGGCCGTCCATGATGTCGAATTGGATCATCTTGACGCCGGCAGCCTCCACCTGGGTCACTTCCGCCGCCAGGCAGCCGAAGTCCGCCGCCAGCACCGAGGGTACGATCTCCAATGTGCCTGCCTTGGGTAGTCGCATTGCATGTCTACGCACGGGTCGAAGCGCTGTTCTACCTGCCCATCGCGCTGCGGGCCTGCTCCAGCCGGGCGGCGGCAAACGGCCAGTTCGCCAGCTTCATGAAGTTGTCCACCCAGTTGGAGCGGTTGTTCTGGTACTGGAGATAGTAGGCATGCTCCCACACATCGCAGACCAGCAGGGGTACGGTATTCCAGATCATGAGATTCTGGTGTTTCTCGCATTGGAGAATCAGGAGCTTGTCCGACATGGGCTCGTAGACGAGCACGCCCCAGCCGCTGCCCTCGACCGCTTTCGTGGCGGCGGCAAACTGACTGCGGGCGTTCTGCTCGGAGCCGAAGCTGTCGTTCAACGCGTCGGCGAAGCGGTCCGGCATCGGCGGCTTGTCCGGACTCATGGAGTGCCAGAACAGCGTGTGCAGGACGTGGCCGCTGCCATTGAAAGCCGTTTGCAGGCTCAGGCCCTGGATCGAGCTGTAGTCATTGGCCTGGCGGGCAGCCTCCAGCTTCTGAAGGGCTTCGTTGAGCCCCTTCACGTACGCCGCATGATGCTTGTCGTGATGAAGCCGCAGGGTCTGCTCCTCATAGAGCGGCTCCAGGGCATTGTAGTCATACGGGAGCGCGGGCAGGCGGTATTCTCCCTTCTCATAGGTTCCCTCGAAGACGCCATGCAGCGTGGGCGCCCCCATGCCTTGCTGCCCGAAGAATCCCTGGTCCAGGGTCAGCATGCCGGCGAAGGCCGTCGATCCCAACTGGAGCATGTCCCGCAAGGATTGACTCGCATTCATAACCTCTCCTTTCCATTTTCCGCGTGCTGTCGGCCGGTTGCGTTAAGGTCAGGTTTCCAATGTAGGGTACGGCTCCTGCCCCGGGCAATGAGGCAATCGCCCATATCCGGCTGGGAACAATGCCTATCATCCGGAAGGAATTCATAACGTACAAACCAGAAAGGATGAATGTGGCAGTCGGGGCGAATCATCCTTCGGGGACCCCAAACGCGATGCATCGCGTTTGGGAACCCGGGCCCGTACGGACCGTTGCGCCCTGCGACTGCCGAACGTTGTACTTGATGAAATAGACCGATCTCCACAGGAGAAAGGGGGCGTAATACTATGAACGTCAGCGAGATTATGACGACGGATTTCGAGATGATCGACAGCACGTATTCTCTGACGGAGGCGGCGGAGAAGATGAAGTCGCTCAACGTTGGGTTCCTGCCCGTGCGGGAGGGCACCCGTTTGATCGGGCTTCTCACCGATCGGGACATCGTCATCCGCGGACTGTCGGAAGGACTGGATCCGGGATCTACGCAGGTGAAAGACATCCTCAGCTCGGAGGTGGTGTACTGCTACGATGATGATAGCGTGGAAGATGCCGCCCGACTGATGGAAGACAACCAGATCCGGCGGCTGGTCATCGTGAACCATGACCAGACTCCGGTCGGCATCCTGTCCATTGGCGATATCGCCGTTAAATCGGGACAGGAGGAGTTGGCCGGCGAGATCCTCGAGCGGATCAGCGAGCCGGCCGCACCGGTCCGTTAGCGTTCGCAGGGGGGGCCCCCACGCCAAATTCCGCGTGGGGGGGGGGGCCCCAGGGATGCCGTAGGGGCAACCCCCTGTGGTTGCCCTCCAAAGATGGGCAGGCACGGGGGCCTGCCCCTACAGATGCTCTGACGAGCACACTACGAACGAGCGGCGCCGAGAAGAAGGACCGGCGGAGGCGGACATCTTGGACAACCTGAATCCGATGAAGATCAGAGAATACTACGCGACTCCGGATGTCCGCTCCCGGATGATTGAATCGTTGGGCGGCTCCACCTTGGCGGAGGCCACCTGCTACTACATCGGCCGATGTTTCGACACGATCAAGCCGGGCTTCTGCATGCAGAAACCGGGTGAGCTTGACCTGTTTCTGCAGAACGAGTGGGACGTGGCACGCTCCCTGTGGGACAGGAAGTGGCTGTTTGCGGATATCGACATCGAGTACGTGAACTTCGACTTCCCGGCGGAGCCATTTCTGGATTACCAGCGCTGCTTCGCGTTGCAGGAGCCGGTCCTGCACGCCCTCGAGAGGGTGTTTGCCGAGGCCGGCATACAGCCTTTGCACACGATTACCGGGCGCGGCCACCACTTCGGATGGACCATCGCCCCCGCCAGCCCGGCGTTCCGGAGCCTGGAACGGATCGGCCGGGTGCCGCCGGCTCTGCAGCGCACTTATGCAGCGCCGCAGCCGCCGGAGGGCAAGCCGGTCGATCGGGCACTGGGCCGGGCCTTCGCCGGATTGGGGCTGGTAGTCGAATACGTGGCCCATCGTGTTATGGAGGAAGCACAGCCCTTGTGCCCGATCCCGATTCTGCCCGAGGCCGTCGATAGGGGGCCGCAGGAGAGGGGCAAGGAGATTATCGTGTTGGATATCAGCGAATACGGCGACCCTTTGCATACCCGCGCGGTGCGGATGCCCTTCAGCATCTACCTCAAGCCGTGGCTGCACACGGACATCCTTACGCCGGAGATCGAAGGCCGGGTGCCGGTCATGGTGATGGTGCCGGCCGGCGGACGGGAGACGGAGCAGGTTACGCCGATCATGCGGAGCCGGAGCAAAGCTGCCCAGTGGGCCTCTCAGGTCAGCGGGGCGTTCCCGGATTGCTCGGCGGGCATGGAACGGCTGATCGCGCAGTACCTGCGTTCCGAGGTTCGCCGGTTTCACGAGGAATACTACTCCGTGGAGCCTGAGCCGGCAGAACAGTGGCCTCTGACCTATGATCGTGTAGCCCTGGAGGGGCTGGTCCCGATGGCGCGGTATGCCTTGGAGAATCCCAACGATGCCCTGCTCCGGCCCGACTTTGTCCGGCAGGTGGTGGCGGGGCTGCTGGAGCGCGGCTGGCATCCCCGCCATATCGCGGGCCTGATCCGATCCAAGTACGAGCGGGATTATCGCTGGTGGAACCTGTGGTACATCTACGATGCGGGAACACGGGCGGACTTCCACACGCGGGTGCTGGCCGGCATGATCTGGCTGGGCCGGGACCGCGTGGAGAGTGGGAAGGGTGAGAAGCAACCAGCAAAAATCACACTTTCGGAAGGATAGGAGTCATGAGTGATTGGCCGATCGGAATCTCGACCGGATGTTTCTACTTCATGAACTTCTTCGACTGCCTGGAGCCGATCTGCCGGGGCGGTTTCTCGATGGTCGAGATTGCCTCCTCGAAGACGCACCTGGATTACCACGACAAGCATGCCATGAGGAAGGCGGCGCGGACGCTCGAAGAACGCGGGATCGAAGCCTATTCGTTCCATGCGCCGTTCCGGGAAGACATCGATGTTACCTCTCTGGATGAGGCGGGCCGCACCCATGCCCGGCGCGAGATCTTCGCGGCGGCGGAGGCGGCGGCCCTCCTGGGCGTGCGGTACTTCGTCTTCCATCCCGGCCCGGAGAAGAGCTACCATCCGCCGCCCGACGAGCGCATCCTGCGGATGAACCACGCCGCCGAGATCATCAACGAAGTCAGCGAGCACTGCCGCAAGCTGGGGATCGGGATTGTCCTGGAGAACATGCTGCCGCACCTGTTCTTCGGCAACATGAAGGACATGCTGTGGATTATCGGTGCGATCCAGAGTCCCATGGTCGGCACGTGCCTCGATACGGGCCATGCCTCTATCGCGGGGGACCTCCACCGGATCCTGTACAAGATGTCGGGCTATCTCCAGTACCTCCACGCCAACGACAATCACGGCAAAGATGATCTGCACCTGTGCCCGGCCAAGGCAAAGATCGATTGGCACAGGTTGTTGCACGAGCTGAACGAAGTGGGCTTCCAGGGCACTCTGATCCTGGAGTTGATGGGAGATTCCCGGAAAAATCCGCAGACGGTCATGGACGAGGCGCGGCAGTCCCGGCGCTTTCTGCGGGACATCTGCCGGCGGCTCACGGTGGGCAATCCGCCGGCCGTGCCGAGGGCGGCGCCGGATACAGCATAAACGATGGACCGTGGGCAGTTCTCGATGGTTGGTTCGCGGCGAACTGTCATCTGGCCCCTGGGAACAGGGAACGTCTCCGAGGAGAGGCCATGGAATACAACGAATTGGTCAAACGCGTGCAGGAGCAAGCCGAGGCGGCCGCGCCGGACGAGGCCGAGGCGGCCATCAAAGCCGTACTCGGCACGCTCGGTGAGATGCTTTCGGCGAGGGAACGTCGGCACTTGGCGACGCAATTGCCTAAGTCCATGAAAGACTCTGTTACCGCCTGGATGGAGCGTCCTCCCAAGGAAAAGGGCCGTCCCCATCGCTTTGGCCTGGAGGAGTTCTACCAGCGCGTGGCAGCGCGCTCGGACGTGCGCTACCCGACCGCGGTCAAGCGCAGTCAAGCGGTGATGAGGGTCTTGCGCGAAGCGGTGGCGCCGGGAGAGCTCGCCGACATCTTCCGCGAGCTGCCCCAGGAGTATGAAGAGTTGCTCACCGGAATCCCCAGGAGCCCGGTCTCGCCGACGGTGGTGGAATAGCCCGGCGGGGCCGTTTCCTCGACCTCGCAAACAAAACGCGTCAGGGGGCAGATTTTGCTGGACCATGGTTCGTGCACGAACTATAATCCCTCCCGTACGATAGAATCGGTGCACGGAGTGGCCTATGGCAGATATCGGTGGCATCGCCGGGCAGATCGCCCGCATCAGGGAACAGGCCAATGCTCTGGTGGAAAGGGAATTGCACGAGCGGGGGATCAAGGGGATTGTTGCCGCCCATGGACCCGTGCTGGCTTTTCTCTTGCGACAGAGTAAGCCCGTCCCGATCAAGGCCGTGGTCAAGAGTGTGCGCAGGGTCAAATCGACCGTGACCGTGACGATCCGCACCCTCGAAAAACACGGCTACCTGCGCAAGTTCCCCAGCGAAACGGATGCCCGGGTCACCTATGTGGAACTGACCACTAAGGGGCGCGGGCTCCGGAAGGACTTTGAGGAGATCTCCCGGGCGCTACGCAGTAAGCTCTACGGCAACATGAGCCCAAAGGATCGCGAGCGCCTGGTCCAGCAGTTGGACAAGATCGAGGAGAACCTGAGCGAGTAGTCTTTTTGTGCATATAGTTCGTAGGCGAACCAAATGTCCACGTTTGAAAGGCGCAAAACCATGCCGAGCGCATCGAATCCAGTGAATGCCGTAATTGACTTCCTGGTCAAGAGCCAGGTCCAGTATCTCGCCACGATTGGACTGGATGACAAACCCAAGGTGCGCCCGTTCCAGTTCATGCGGGAAGAAGGGGGAAGACTGTATTTCTGCACCTCTAACCAGAAACCTGTGTTCCAAGAACTGCAAAGGCATCCCTACGTTGAGTTCTGCGCGTCCGGCGCGAACTTCTCGTGGCTGCGTCTGAACGGCAGGGTCGTCTTCTCGAAGGATCTCGGGCTCAAGGCCAGAATCCAGGATGCCAGCCCCGTCGTCAAGTCGATCTATAAGACGCCGGATAACCCGACTTTCGAGATCTTCTACTTGGACGGGGCCGCGGCGACGATGGCCGATTTCAGCGGCAATCCACCCCGGACGTTCAGACTCTGACGGCATCAGGAGATCAGCGATGCAATTCGTAGCCACCGGGCCAGAGAAGGGGGAGTATTGCATTTGAGTCCTCTCCTGACTATGGGTATCATCTTGCAGACACATGATGACGTCCAGATGCAAGTATACTCATGGCCGACGTGACACGAATTTTGAACTCGATTGAACGGGGAGATGCCGAAGCCATCAATGCGTTGCTTCCGGCTGTGTATGAAGAACTCCGTCAGATGGCCGGTCGCAAGCTCGCGAATGAAGGCCCCGGACATACACTTCAGGCGACGGCGCTGGTTCATGAGGCCTACCTCCGTCTCGTGGGTTCGGACGACAACGCCTGGTCAAGCCGTACCTACTTCTTTGGCGCGGCGGCAGAAGCCATGCGTCGCATCCTGGTGGAACACGCCCGCAAGAAAAGAAGCAAGAAACGTGGTGGAGATCGTAAGCGCGTTGATTTCATGAGCGCGGACGTGATGGCGGAGGAATCCCCGGACGACCTGATTGCCCTGGACGAAGCCCTCACGAAGTTCTCCCAGACCGATCCCCTCAAGGCGGAACTGGTCAAACTGCGTTTCTTTGCCGGTCTGAGCTTCGAGCAAGCCGCCGGACTCCTGGATATCTCCCCTGCCACTGCGAGACGGCACTGGAACTACGCGCGGGCCTGGCTTTACGGCAGAATCTGCTCCACCGATTGATCCCGCACATCTTTTTTCCATTTTTTCTGTAAAATCGTGATGGAACTGACGGCCAATCTGCGCAGGTCCTGAAGAAAGGGCAAAATGCAGGACCTTGGCTGCTCCAAGAACAGGTAAAGGTCTTTAGCTATGGTACCAGAACAGAACCCAGAAGAACTATTCCACCGGGCCTTGGAGTTGAAGGACTCCGAGAAACGGGCTGCCTATCTTGATGAAGCCTGTGCCGGAGATGAAGGACTGCGGGCCCAAGTCGAGGCTCTGCTCCGGTGGGATAGTGAGGCCGGGGGGTTCATGGACCTACCAGACAGAGACCCCAACGCTACCCGAGAGGTTCCCCGGGTCCCGGACATGACAGGTACGGAGATTGGCCGCTATAAGCTCTTGGAGAAGATCGGGGAAGGCGGTATGGCGACCGTTTACATGGCCGAACAGAGGCACCCCATCTGCCGCCGCGTGGCCCTGAAGATCATCAAGCTGGGGATGGATACCAAGCAAGTCATCGCCCGCTTTGAGGCAGAACGCCAAGCTCTGGCCATGATGGACCACCCCAATATTGCCACGGTACTGGACGCGGGGACGACCGAGACGGGACGGCCTTACTTCGTGATGGAGCTGGTCCGAGGGCTGCCGATCACCAAGTTCTGCGATGCCAACAACTTAACGACACGGGAACGTCTGGAGTTGTTCGTGTCCGTCTGCCATGCCGTCCAGCATGCCCATCAACGCGGGATCATTCATCGGGATCTCAAACCCTCCAACATCCTGGTCACCCTGCACGATGGCAAGCCGGTCCCCAAGGTGATTGACTTCGGGATTGCCAAGGCCCTGAACCAGCGCTTGACCGAGAAGACCATCTTCACTCGGTATTTGCAGATGATCGGCACACCGGAGTACATGAGCCCCGAGCAGGCCGAGATGAGCGGGCTGGATGTCGATACGAGGACGGATATCTTCTCGCTGGGCGTGCTTCTCTACGAACTACTCACAGGTAGAACACCATTCGATGCGGAGTACCTGCTGAGTAAGGGCTATGGAGAGATGCAGCGGATCATACGGGAGGAAGAACCGATACGCCCATCCACCAAGGTCAGCACTCTGGGAGAGGCTCTCACCGATGTCGCCCAGCACCGTCGGGTGGCGCCGGAGGCCCTAAGAAGACTGATGCGCGGCGATCTGGACTGGATCGTGATGAAGACGCTGGAGAAAGACAGGACGCATCGGTACGAGACAGTGCACTCTTTGGCCGAAGATGTCGAACGGCACCTGCGCCACGAACCGATTACGGCATCCTCGCCCGGCACGATCTACCGCCTGCAGAAATTTCTGCGGAGAAATCGCACGAAGGCCCTAACGTGGTCGGCCGTCGCTGTTATTGTCATCGGGTTGCTGCTGGTCCCCGGCGTTTACCTGCGCCTGAGGACCGAGCGCATCCGGAGCAACGACCTCCGGAGCATCGCACTGGTCGAAGATCTGGTCACCAGCGGCGACTATGAGCGGGCGCTGGCCGAGGTCGAACCTCTTCTTTCCAGCCGGTTTGTCGGCCCGGCCGCCGGGCTTCTGCATGCGCGCATCCTGCTGGAGCTGCAAAATCCCGACGCCGGCGTCGAACAGTTGTACAAGCTGCTGAACGCACGGTCCGAAATCGCCGCCAACGCTCATTTTCTCCTCGCACGCATCTATCTGGAGTCCGCCGCCCGCGATCCTCACCTGAAGGACAAAGCGGAGGTCCACCTGCAGCATGGGGAACAATTGCTGCCGAGAACGGCGGAGGCTTACGTGCTGCGCGCCGTCATAGCACAAACAGTACAGGAGACTCTCCGATGGCTCCAAGAGGCCCTGCAACTGGATCCGGCGAACTATGATGCCCATCGGGCCCGCGCCCTGACGTGTCTCGCCCTCGGGGAATACCACGACATGGAGACCGAGGCATCCGTCATGATCGGCAGCCAGCCGAAGAATCCGGCGGGTCATTCGCTTCGTGCCATGGCGCGGCGTGAACTGGCGCTGAGCCAAAACGACAGTAGATTGCTCGCCGAGGCGGCGGCGGACCATAACCGGGCGATAAGTCTGACCGCGCCGCAGGACCGCCGCATGGCGGATCTGTGCGACCAGCGCCACCGGACCCTCATGCAGATGGGGAAATACGACGAAGCTCTCGCCGACATGCAGACCTGCCTGCAGATGCGGCCCCGTGACCCGGTATATCATTTCGACCTGTTCTGTGTGTTGCTGGCGCTGGGTCAGTACGAGAAGGCCCAGGCAGAATACGACAATATTCTCAAGTCCGACCCAATGAGCCGGATGCGTTTTGACTGTCTGGCCGCCAAGTACGTTTCCGACAGCCTGTGGTCGAGAGGGTCATGGTACCCTCAGGACAAACCGCCGGTGGGGACGGCCTTCCAGAGCATGTACGCGGCGGCCCGGCAGCACCATCAGCTTGCCGAACGGGCCAGGCGTGTCGTGGCGGAAGGCTTTCATCCGAGCTTCTCCCCGGATGGCGCCCAGTTGGCCTACAGCAGAGGGGTGCTGGGCGCCAGCGGCATTGAGATTCTTCATCTCGGCACAGGCAAGACCCGGCTGTTGACTGTGCCCGGAAAAGACCCCGCATGGTCTCCCGATGGGCAGTATATTCTCTACGTTCGTGACCGGCAGTTCTTATCCATGCAGGACTTGACATTGCCAGGTGAGGGGAGGCATCAGTCCTGGAAACAGGAGGAGGTCTGGATCATCAGAGCCGACGGTACGGAGCGTCCAAGGTTTCTGGCCAAGGGGGGCTGGCCGA
Source organism: Planctomycetota bacterium (assembly GCA_023481165.1). Classification (GTDB taxonomy): domain Bacteria; phylum Planctomycetota; class Phycisphaerae; order Sedimentisphaerales; family Anaerobacaceae; genus PLanc-01. The sequence goes on from JAMCWO010000174.1 coordinate 31,666, forward strand.
ACTGGTCCGGCGATTCCCAGAGGCTTTACTACCACAGCCGTCTGGACAATATAGTGTACGCCATGTCGACGGATCCGAACAACGCGAATCCGAAACAAGTGTTCGCGTGCGAAACCCAGTTTCCCGTAGTCTCACCGGATGAGAAATTCATCGCCTTCATCGAAAAGAAGACCGGCGCATTCAAGATCGTGGATCTGGCCGATGGGTCGGTGGCAGCATCCTGGTCGGGGGTGGGTGGAGACGCGCTATCTTTCATCTGCTGGTCGGCGGATGCGAAGCGGCTGGCGATCGGACGGTATTGGCAAGGAGGGCTCTGGATCTATGACAGGGACACAAAACAGGCGACCCGGATATTCGACGGTTCTTTTGCCTGGTGCGGTTGGTCGGCTCCCGATATGAGCCACATGGTCATCGAGCGCACATTCGGGTCGTGGCATCACGAGATTTGGATCGCCGATGTGGTTCAAGATGGCGTCCCGATGGTCGCCCGGAAGAACTCGGACACACAGAAATAGGGACAGCCACACGAGAAAGGAGAAGGAAATGAAAGCGCGCGTAGTGTTGGCCGCGGTTGTCGTGATGGTGACGGCTGGCAGCAGTGTGGCGGCGGACTGGCCGCAATATCTGGGACCGGCCAGAAACTCAACGTCACCGGAGAAAGGGCTCTTGCGCTCCTGGCCCCAGAAGGGGCCGGAGGTGCTGTGGACTACCGCTGTCGGCATAGGTTATGGCGGCCCTGTTGTCAAAGACGGCAAGGTGTACTTGCTCGACAGGGATGACAAGGTGGGTGACAACCTTCGGTGCCTGGATCTTTCCGCCGGCAAGGACCTTTGGAATTTCGCCTACGATGCTCCCGGACGTGTCATGTTTCCCGGCTCGCGCAGCGTACCGATCGTGGACGGCAATCATGTCTATTCGTGCGGCCCCTATGGGGATCTTTATTGCATAGACATAAACACTCACAAGCCGGTTTGGAACAAGAACATCTGGAAGGATTTCGGTGGCCGCAGAATTCCGATCTGGGCCATTACTCAGTGCCCTCTTATTTACGGTGATCTACTGATCCTGGCCTCCCAGGCTCCTGATGCTGGTGTGGTTGCCTATGATAAACTCACAGGCAATATTGCCTGGAAGTATGATAAGTTCAACAAAGGCAGTATGATTCTGGTCGACGGCCTGATCCTGGCAACGGACGGCAGGCAGACTTTGTATCTCATAGAGCCTGATCCCTCTGGATTCAAGGCACTTGCATCGGCCGAGGTGTTGGGAGAAGGAGGAACAGGCTCCGAAAACGATCCTCTGGCCTCAAGAGTTGGAGGTTCAACCCAGAACTGGGCACCGTTGGCACTGTCCAGTGGCAAGCTCCTGATCCGAGACCAAAGCCGGTTGAAGTGCGTCACAATCGCACCATGATCTTCAGGAGCGCACACATTCATCAATCAAAGGAGTAAACAATGAGCAGACCAAATTGGCCGTTCACGTTGATAAGCGTTGGTGTGATCTTTCTTGCTACCACCGCTGTTGAAGCCGCCGATTGGCCGCAATGGCAGGGGCCGAACCGGGACGGCAAGTCCGCGGATACTGGCCTCCTCAAGGAATGGCCGAAAGAGGGCCTGTCGCTTGCCTGGAAGATCAAGGGGCTCGGCGGCGGCTACAGCGGCCCCTCCATTGCTGCCGGCCGGATCTTCGGCATGAGCCATCGGGGCGAAGACGAAGTCGTTTGGGCCCTGTCCGAGGAAGTCTATTCCACCCGGAAGATGCAAAACCATCACGGCGGCATGATCGTCGTCGATGGCTGCCTGTATGGCGCCAACGGCGGCAATGAGGGTGGCTCTCTCGTCTGTCTCGACTTCCAGACTGGCAACGTCCTGTGGGACGGGCGCGACAAGGGTGTGCCGAAAGGCTCGCTGGCCTTGGCGGACGGCCGGCTCTACTATCGCTTGGAGAACGGCACCATGCTCCTGATCGAGCCGAACTCCAAGCAATACGTCGAGCGCGGCCGCTTCGAGCAGCCCGACCGCACCAAGCAGCCCGCCTGGACGCACCCGGTCATTGCCAACGGCAAACTGTACCTCCGCGACCAGGATGTTCTGTTCTGCTACAACATCAAGTAGTCATCAGCCTCTCCGTGGCTACCCGGATCGGTGGGGTCTGTTCCCAACATGACACGGGCGGTATACTGGCCCTAAAAAAGGAGCCAACCCGTGAACAGAATGACGATGATCTCTTTGTTCCTCATGGTGATGACCTTGGTCGCGCGGGGCGGGGGTGTGGACTGCCCTCGCTTTCGCGGGCCGGCCGGGGATGGACAGTTCCCCGACACGGGATTGCAGAAGCAGTGGCCTGCGAATGGGCCGAAGGTCGCTTGGACCGCCAGAGGGTTGGGGCAAGGCTATTCCTCGGCCACCGTGGCCAACGGCACGGTCTATGTGACCGGGATGGATGACCAGAAGCAGGGACGCCTCCTTGCTTTCGGCTTGGACGGCGTGCCGAAGTGGAAGACGGCGTATGGGCCGGAGTTGGGCAAGCAGGGGATGGCCGTGGCCGGCACACGCGGCACGCCCACCATTGACGGCGAACGCGTGTTGCTTGTGACCGGCTTGGGCAAATTGGTCATTTTCGACGCCGCGAAAGGACAGGTGCTCAAGACCATCGATTTGTTGGAGCTGTGCGGCGCCAAACAGGCGCAATTCGGATTTGCCGAGGCGGTGCTGGCGGATGGTCAGAAACTGATCTGCACGCCCGGGGGACCCGATGCGTCGCTCGCGGCCCTGGACAAGAACACCGGCGCGGTCCTCTGGAAGACGGGCAAGGTCATGTGGAATGCCCCGGCGGTCGGAATGGCGGTGGTGATCGCCGCCGACGGGATGCTCTACGTCTACGGGGACGACGGCAAGATGTACCTGGTCAAGCCCAACGCTACGGCTTTCGAGCCGGTGAGCCAATTCACGATTTCAGAGGGCACCAACGAGCACTGGGCCCATCCGACGATTGCCAACGGCCGGCTCTACGTCCGCCACGGCGATGCTCTCGTTGTGTACGACATCAAAGGTTGACAGGCCGGGCCTTGGGGAGCCTCATTTGTCCGACGGCACGGGAGTCGGTCTCCTTGAGCTTCCCATCGGCACTCTATGTTGCGAGCCTTGACCGAAACGAGTATAATGCCTTGGTCGGGGGTCGCATGGTAGGCCCGTATTGTTACTTCGGAAGGAGGATAGGGATGCGGCGTTATGCCATCTGTCTGAGTGTGCTGCTGCAACTGCCCCTTTGGGCGGCGGCTCCAGTTTCGATATCGCTTCCGGTTGCGAATGCCTCTTTCGAGGCTCCGGTGGTAGACCCGAACGGCTTCGGTGCCTGGCCTGTTGCGGACGGCTGGTTGGAAGTCGATCTTGACACGGCGGCCAGTTCCAATACCGGCGTATTCCTCAATACTCCCGCCGACAGCCCGGATCGGATGGTCAACGCCGAGGGTAAGCAACTGGCCTTCCTGGGCTCCCAGCGGGGTAACGCCCTGGAACAGGACTTGGGGAGCAGCTACCGGGTCGGTTGCGATTACCGCTTGACGGTGGGCGTGGGGATCTCGGCCCGATTCCCGCCCTCCATGGCATCACCGGCGGACACCCTCGAGCTGGTGCTGTACTATCTCGATGGCAATGAGCCGAAGGACATCGTGCATCAGACGGTGGAGCCGAATGGGCTCTCGTCGACGCAGTTGCAGGACTTCACGGCGGTCCTGCCGACCGTGCGCGCCGAGGATGCCTGGGCCGGCAAGACCATCGGTGTGGCGCTCCGTGCGGCCGGGAATCCCGGCGGGTTCTGGGACCTGGACAATGTCCGGCTCACGGAGTCGATGCCGGTTTCGATTCCGGTGGAGAACGCCTCTTTCGAGAGCCCGGCCGTAGATCCGAACGGCTTTGGCGCTTGGCCTTTCATGGAGGGGTGGTTGGAACTCGATCTCGATGCGGCGGCCAGCTCCAACACCGGTGTGTTCCTCAATACCCCCGTCGGCAACCCGGATTGTCTCGTCAACGCCGACGCGAACCAATTGGCTTTTCTGGGCTCCCAGCAAGGCAACGCTCTGGAACAGGATCTGGCGGCCGTCTACCAGATTGGCTGTAGCTATCGGCTGACCGTGGCCGTGGGCGTCTCAGCGCGATTTCCGCCATCCCCCATCGTGCCGGTAGACACCATGGAGATTGTCCTGTATTATCGCGCGGACGATAAACCGGTGGACATCGTGCATCAAACGGTCGAGGCGAAGGGCCTTTCCTCGACTCAACTGCACGAGTTCTCCGTATATCTAGCTATGGTGCAGGCTAGTGACGCTTGGGCCGGCAAGAACATCGGCGTGGCGATTCGGGCGGCCGGCGCCGCCGGCGGATTCTGGGATTTGGACAACATCCGCCTCGCGGAATCGCCGTTGGCAGTGCCGCCCGCACCGAGGACCCAGGAGTAGATGTCTTGAGCAGGATCCGCCATGTTGTCATCCCCGGCTGCGACCGGGGGCCGCCATCCGCCATCCGCCATCGCCGGGGGGCTTTCAGCCTCATTGAGCTGCTGGTGGTGATCGCGGTGATGGCTTTGCTGCTGGCGATTCTGTCTCCCGCGCTGTCGGAGGCCCGTAACCAGGCCCGGCGGGCGGCTTGTGCCGCGAACCTCCGCCAGGTGGGTACGGCCATTCATCTTTACGCGCAGGACTGCGACGACACGATTCCCTTTGGGCCGGCCGGCCGGCCGGTCACGGGCTCCAATTTCTATACGGTGATCGGCAACGTGACCAGTCTGCTGTCCCTGGAAGATGGGGCGCCGGTGGGTTTGGGTCTGCTCCTGAAACATTACCTCGCCCAGCAGCCCACCGTCCTGTTCTGCCCCGGCGCGGACCAGCCTTCGGAAGCAAAAGAGCAGTTGTCCCGCGTGGGGTCGGGCCAGGCTCAATCCGACTTCTACTATCGTCATGCCTCGGTCGCCTTGCTGACGGGCGCGCCCAAGGTGTTTCATATCCGGCTGAGCAGTCTGGGCCTCAACAGCCAAGGGCTGCCCATTGCTGCTCTGGCCGCCGATGTGCAGTTCCTGGCCCACCCATCGCTGGCGGTGTTCCAGGTGAAGACCCGCACGAGCCACCAGCGCCGGGCCAGCAACATTCTCTTCGCGGCCGGCAACGTGGCTACCCTGCCCAATCGAGACGATGCTCTCACGGTGAACATTGGGACCGCCCCGTATGATGCTCTCGAACGGATCCTGGCCATGTTCGAGCGCGCGGACGAACAGCGCTGAGAGACATCCGTCGGTTGATTTGCCTTGCCCCAAATTGAGTCAAACGGTATGTATTGGCACTCATGACTCGGCGGCGACAGAAGCTACCAGGTGGAGGCCGGAACCATAGGGACATAGGGCCACCGTCCTCTGGCGGACGTCCCGGGTCCGCCGTCGTACGGGGATGGCGGCTCTGGGCTTTACGGATCGCGCTGATCTTCGTGGGGCCGGTGGCCTTCCTCGGGCTCGTCGAAGGTATCCTGTTCGTCTGCGGTGCCGGGTATCCGACCTCGTTCTTTGTCAAAAGCGAGCAGCGGGGCGTGCTCACCACCAACGTGCATTTCGGCTGGCACTACCAGCAAGAGACGTTGACGGAGCCGGAGCCCTGCCTGGTTTCGGCGGAGAAGCCCAAGGGCACGATCCGTATCTTCATCCTTGGCGAATCGGCGGCCATGGGCACGCCGGACCCCGCCTTCGGCTTCGCTCGGATCCTGGAGGTCATGCTGCAGTCCGCGTTTCCGAGCGAGCGGTTCGAGGTGATCAACGCGGCCATGCGGGGCATCAACTCGCACGTGATCGTCCCGATCGCGCGCCAATGCGCCGGCCTGGCCCCCGACCTCTTCGTCCTCTACATGGGCAACAACGAGTTGAACGGCCTCTACGGCCCGAAGACGCCCGTGACCTTCTTCGGCAAACATCCGGCGCTGATCCCGGCATTTCACTGGCTCAAGCAGACCCGGACGGCGCAACTGCTCCGCCGGGTGCTCAAGGCCAATCCTGAGGCTGCGCGAACCAAGAGAAAACCGCCCACGGCGGAGTTCTTCCGGGAGCACCGCACCGCGCTCGACGATCCCGAGAGAGACTACGTGTACGGCAACTTCCGACGTAATCTGGAACGAATCTGTGGGTATGGGTCGCAGGCGGGGGCTGCCGTGATCCTCGCGACGGTAGCGGTCAACTTGCGGGATTGCCCGCCGCTGGGATCCTTGCATCGAAGCGATCTGACCCCATCGCAACAGCAGCAGTGGGAGCAGCTCTATCGCAAGGGAATGATGGCGGAGGTCGGCGGGGACACGCCCCAGGCGATCTCCTGTTATGAACAGGCAGCGGCTCGGGACGATCATTACGCCGAGTTGCACTTCCGCTTGGCCCGCTGCCAGCTTCTGTCGGGCCAGCGGGAGACGGCCCGGCGACATTTCGTGCTGGCGAGAGATTGGGACGCGCTCCAGTTTCGCGCGGATACGCGGCTCAACGGCATCGTCCGCGAGGTCGCCACCAAGGCCTCGGATGGAGGGCGAATTCGCCTCGTTGCGACGGAAGCCGCCCTGGCGGCCGGCGAACGCTGTGCCGACGGTATCCCCGGCCGGGAGTTCTTCTATGAGCATGTGCACCTTCGTTTCGACGGTGACTACGAGATCGCCAAGGCGCTACTGCCGGCGGTTATCCAAAGCTTGCAGGAACGGGGATTGACGGTCCCGGAGTCGCCGGCTCCCGTGCCATCACGGGAACAGTGTGCCCGGACCCTGGCGTTCACGGCATGGGACGAGGTGAATACCGCCGCGGCGATGGTGAAGATGACGGCCCAGCCCCCGTTTACCGGACAACTTGAACATGCGGCCCGGCAGGCGGCCGCGGAGAAGGCGGTCGCGGCCGTGATGGGCCGAGTCGATGAATCATTCGTCCGGCAGGTGATCCAGACGTACCGCCAAGCCATTGAGGCCAGGCCGCAGGATTGGCACTTGCGATACAATTTGGGAGCGCTCCTGCACCAGCTTGAGCGGCCCCGGGAGGCCGCACCTTACTTCGACTCCGTCGTGCAGACATTCCCACATCTGGCTTCTTTTCGCGTCCTGCTAGGCTACGCCTTGGGCAAGTCCGGCAGGGCGGATCAGGCGATCGAGCAGTTCCGCCAGGCGCTAAAGCGGGACAGACGCTGCCAAGAGGCGAGAGAGGGCCTGGCCTGGGCCCGGGCGCTGCAGAGACGGACAGGACAGTAGACAAAGACCGTCGGGGCCTGCATTTCCATGCAGGCCCCGACGGGAAACTCCCCTGCGGTGGTCGCCGCAACGACTTGGCATTTTGTCGCGACGGCTACTTGCCCACCTGGATATCGTCAATGTAGATGTGACCGGTGCCGTCCGCAACCGGATTGGCCTTGTCGCCCACACCAATGGTCAGCTTCTTGACCTTGGCCAGATTCACGCCCGCGAGATCGCTGAGCGGGATCTTCCACTGCGTCCAGGCGGCGGCATTCGCCGCGGTGGGGTTGGTCACTGTCGCGCTCTTGCCGGCGCTGTCCTGCACGACCAGGTACATGCCGGCCGTGTCGTTGTAGCGCGGGCTGTCGATCTGGGCGCCCTGCCATGACCCGGTGACACCACCCGTCGTGGTGATGCTGTCGAAGTCGAAGCTCCGCTGCTCGCCGGGCTGGTGCGAAGTCACACAGAGGCCGATGTAGACCGGGGCCGTCATCACAATGGTCTGCGGGACACCCATGGGCTTCCACGTCTTGCCGTCGGCGGAGTACCAGCCGCTGATGTCGTCGCCGGTACGGTCCACTTTGACCCAATAGGGCGGTTTGACCACGGCGCCCGAGTCCGTGTTGCCGCAGGCGCCGTCGGCCGCCAGGCGGTATTGGAAGCTGGCGCCGTTGCCCGCAGTCCCATCGGAGTTGGCCGTCATGACCATGTTGACGAACGTGGAGCCGCCATTGAGGCTGTCGCGGATCATCACGCCGGCCTTGGCCCAGGTATTGGCACCAGGACCGATGCTGACGACGCACGCGACGATGGAGCCATTGCCGTTGAGGGTCTTATAGGCATAGACAAACTGGTCGGAGTTGTTCCAGATGTCGGAGCCGTCGCCGGTCAGGGTGATCTTGCCGTTCGTCTCGGTGACCGCCACGCTCTGCGGCGCCGGATAGCCCCGGACCCACAGACTCAAGGTGTTCACGTCGTTGACCGTCCAGTCTTGCAGAGGAGAGAACTCCCGCTGGGCCTCGCTGAAGAACGGCGTCTTGCTGTTGTCAAAATCCATCGGCATCGACTGCTTGCCGCTGTGAACGATTGTCTGCTCGGCGAAGGGGGCCTGGAAATTGCCCACCGTGGAGCCACTGAGGCCGTCGGTCAGGCCGTCGATCCAGGTGTCGAAGATGGTGGTCTTGGCGTCGAGATCATCCGTGTAACCCTCGAAGTTGTCGACGAGGATGAAGGTGGTGAAGCTCCAGACGTCTCCCGTGCGTATGGGATTGCCGGGCGCCGATTCATCCACGCGCCAATAGTAGGTCGCGGCCCCTTGCAGATCCGTGGGAGTATAGGTGGTCTCTTCCATCTCGCCTTTGTCGGCACTGGCGGCTCCTTGGGTGACCGCGTCCAAGTTGTCGCTGAGGTACAGATGATGCTTGGTGGCGTTCTGACCTGCCTGCCACGTCAGAGTCGTGGTAGGCGAGACGCTTCCCGCCTTGTCCGCCGGCGTGGGGTAATAGGCCGTCAGGGCTTGTGCCACAAAGCTCCAGATGGGCCCTTCATGCTTGGTCGTGCCGTCGGCCTCGATCTCATCGACCTTCCAGTAATAGGTGGCACCAGGCTGGAGGCCCTGGATGTGGTAGTACAGCGCGAACAACTGCTTCGGACTGACCAAGGGGGGATTGGGATCGGTGCCGAAATAGACGTCGTGGAACATCGCGGTGCCGCCCGGCGTCCACTGGAGCAGGGGGGCCGATACCCCGATGGTCTTGTCCGCCGGGTTGGGATCCCGGGCCATGAACATCGGTTCGGGATTCCGGATCCACGCGGCGCAGTACTTGCCGTCGAGGAGCACGTGCGTGGCGCCGATCCCGGGGCCCGCCCAGGCCACGCCGACGCTGTCGCCGCCGCCGCCTTCCTTATGGAGGGTTTCCATGTAGTACCGCTGACCCGCTTTGAGCGGGATGGGTTGGGACTTCATAGCCGCGACATCGGTGGACCCGCCCGTGGTGTTGTCCCAGTCCACGGCGTTGGTCCAACCGGTGACGCGGGCGATCAACTTGCGGTTGGCCGGCGTGTCATCCGTGCTCAGCCACAGTTCGCACAGGTCGTCGCCCGCGACCCAGAAGGTGTAGTCCCCGGTTTGGGGCGGATAGATGTAGCCCCGCATACGATCCCCGTAGTTATCGCGCCAACTGCTGCCACCCGACGATCCCGCCGGGAAAAGCCAGCTCTCGACCCACTGGGAGCCCGTGGGACTGTCTGGGAACAGGGCGTTGCCGGTGAGGTCCGTAACGGCGGTGCCGGACCCGATGTCCAGCCAATACTCCACCAGAACGTGGCCCTTGCCGGGGTCGGCGGCCATCAATGGACTCGCCAGCCACAGCAGACCAAGGGCCGCAACGGAAAAGAACGTCACTTTACGCATGATCTCTCTCCTGCTGAGCAAGGGAACAAGAATACGTGTGTACGCAACCTTTGAAGCTCCGGATGATCGGTCTGTGGTGGGCATCACCTCCTTTCCACGGACACCCGCGCCGCTACCGGGCGGGTGAACGTAAAATCAGCCTCCTGATGATACAGAACACTCCTGGCCGAGTATCGTCGGGTTCCCCAACGTGAAGACTGCTATTGGGGGCCCGTTCCTCCACGTCACATAGCTGCCCCACTCCTTCGGCCCAGACGCGGGCCACGTCTCGTGCAGGCCATGTGTCCATGTGGCCAATAGTTTCTGTATACCATATCGGCAAATGGGTGTCAAGATTTGGCCCGCAGATTCTCGGACCTGGACTGGTCGTAAGGTATCCGGGGCCGATAGCAGGACCTCAAGGCCCCAAGCGGGGTACTGGGTCTCGCCAGAAACAATCGGGGCCTGCGCCTCAGGCACAGGCCCCGATTTGAACCCATTCTGCGATGTCGGCGTCGCTGTTCGACGCCTCACCGCCCGGTCGCAGGGAGGCGAAGGTTCGCATCCCTTCTGACCGCTACTTACTTACGGTGATGACGGCCAATAGC
>JAMCWO010000364.1 GCA_023481165.1 Planctomycetota bacterium
TCCAAGCGACCCAGATCACGTCTCCCACGCTGGCCATCGAGCGGGTGAACTGCCCCTTGGCGCTCGTGCCGCGCTTGACGCGGATACACATGGCCACCTTTACGCCGGAGTTATCGGCGACATCCACCATTGTAAACGGCTGTATCATACTTCTATCTCGTCCTGGATCCTACGCCTGGATCGCCTTCTGGGTCACTTGGACCACGCGCCAGCTTTTCGTCTTGCTGTAGGGCCTCGACTCGGTGATCTCGACCGTATCCCCCACCCCGCACAGGTTGCGTTCATCGTGCACGGCCAGCTTCGTTCGGTGTCGGATGTATTTGTTGTACTTCGGATGCTTGACCTTGAAACCGATCGTCACCCGGATACTCTTATCCCCGCTTTTGCCGGTCACTACGCCTGTCAACGTCTTGATCTTCTTGGTTGTTTCCATATCGGCTGTTTTCCGCGCTTCGCCCCGGTGCAGCACTACGCGCTGCGCTCGTGCATTACCGTCCTGATGCGGGCAATATCCCGCCGCACATTGATGATGCCCTTGGAGTTCTCCAGTTTCTCGGTCACGGCTTGCGACCGCAACTCAAACAGACGCTTCTCCAGATCCGCCAGCGAGCTCTGCAGCTCGTCCAACGTCATTTCCCTAAGCTGTTTGGCTTTCACGTTCAACCTCTCTTATACCCCGCGCCCGCGCTTGATGAACCGCATCCGGACCGGCATCTTGTGCGCCACGCGCGACAGCGCCTGCTTGGCCACTTCCTCGCTGACGCCGCCGATCTCGAAGCAGACCATGCCCGGGCGGACCCGCGCCACCCAGAACTCCGGCTCGCCCTTGCCCTTGCCCATACGCGTTTCCAACGGCTTGGCACTGACCGGCTTGTGCGGGAAGATCCGGATGTAGACTTTGCCCTCGCGGCGCAGGTAATGGGTGGCGGCCACGCGTCCGGCCTCGATGTTCTTGGCCGTGACCCAACTGGTCTCCAGCGACTGCAAGCCGTAGTCGCCGAACGCGACGTAGTTGGTGCGCTGCGCGTTGCCCTTCATCTTGCCGCGCTGGCTCTTACGATATTTGACTCTCTTTGGCATCATCGCCATAGCGAACCTCTTTCCCTGCTACTGTACGCCGCTTTCTCAGGCTTGCCCCGGCGTCGGAGGCGCCGATCCCGGTCCGCCGGTCCCGGGGCCCGGTCCGGCCTGTCCGCCCTCCGGCAGGCCCGACACGTCGCGCGGCTCCCGCATGGGTCCGGATCCGCCTGTCGGCGGTCCCATCCGCCGCGGCGGACGGCGCTGCTGACGCCGCTCGGTCGGCTCCAGCACCTCCCCGAACTTGCCGCGGTAGATCCACACCTTGATGCCGATCGCGCCATAGGTCGTGCGGGCAGTCGCCGTCGCGTAATCCACATCGGCCTCGAGCGTGTGCAGCGGAATGCTGCCCATCTTCTGCGTCTCTGTGCGGGCCATTTCGGACCCGGCCAAGCGTCCCCCGCAGGTGATCTTCACGCCCTTGGCGCCGGCGTTCATCGCCGATTCACAATATTGCTTCATCGTGCGCCGGAACGATGCCCGCTTGGCCAGCTGCTCGGCGATCGCCTCGGCCACCAGCGTCGCGTTGAGATCCGGCTCTTTGATCTCGACCACGTTCACCGTCACCTTGCGACCGGTCAACACCTCCAACTCTTCCCGGAGCTTGTCCACCTCGCCGCCGCGCGGTCCGATGACGACGCCGGGCCGGCCGCTGTGCATCGTCACGTTCACTTCATTGCGCGTCCGGATGATTTCGACCTTGGCCACCGCGCCCTTGGGCATCTGGCGGTTGAACCGCTCATCGATGTACCGGCGGATCTTCTGGTCTTCCACCAGGAAGTCGCCGTAGTTGGCCTTGGGCGCAAACCACGTGCTCTGCCACCCCAGCGTGATGCCCGTTCGAAACCCGATTGGAGACGTTTTTTGACCCATAATCCCGTATCTCAATTCTCGTTTCTACTGTGCTCTGCTCACCCCTGGCTGACCGTCACATGAATATGACAGGCTTTCTTGCGAATCGGGTGGGCCCGGCCGCGATCCTTGGGGATCCAACGCTTGGTGCCGATGCGGATGCCCGCCTCATCGGCCCGGGCCTCCGAGATATAGAGCGTATCGACGTCCGCCTGATGCTCATCCGCGTCCGCGACGGCGGCCTTGAGCACCTGATGGACCATCGGGGCCGCGCGCTTGCGCGTGAACTTCAGCACGTCCATCGCCTCCTGCACCGGCCGCCCGCGGATCAGCGTCATGACCAGCCGCACCTTCCGCGCCGACATTGGAGCGTATTTATAGGAGGAATGCCAGCCGCTGATCTCGCTCACCTCGACGGACAAGGCGTCGGCCAGGTGCTGCACGTCCTCGGTCTTGGGCAGCGGCCGCATGAGGCCTCTCTGCCAATTTCGCACGGCGGCGACGGCATCGGGCAGGTCCAGACCGCCGCGGACGATGCCCCGGGCGAGGTCCTCGACCGTCACCTTCTGCCGTTGTGCCACTTCCTTCAATTTTGTTGTGCTTAACATACCTCATGCCCCAGGTCTGATCGGTTGCCTGCCGGCGCGCGATGGACTCGCATGGCTTACTTGGCGGCTATCTTCTTGCTCGAATGTCCTCGGAACGTTCGGGTGAGGGAGAACTCCCCGAGCTTGTGTCCGACCATGTCTTCCGTCACCAACACCTTGTTGAACGCTTTGCCGTTGTGGACCATGAACGTGTACCCGACGAACTCCGGCACGATCGTGCAGCGGCGCGCCCAAGTCTTGATCGGCTCGCGCGACCCTTCCGCCCCCTGCCTGGTCACCTTGGCCAGCAGCCGGTCTTCAACGTACGGTCCTTTTTTAAGAGATCTTCCCATATCTGCGTCTCTCTTCTATTGCCTGCCGCTACAACACCATCTGGCCCTGTCTATTCTTGCGTCGGCGAATGATTCGCGCGTTGCTGGTCTTGCGCGGGCTGCGGGTCTTGCCGCCCTTGGCCAGCACCCCGGTCGGCGAGCACGGATGGCGGCCGCCATTGGACCGGCCCTCGCCGCCGCCCAGCGGATGATCCACCGGGTTCTGCGCTTTGCCGCGCACGTGCGGCCGGATTCCCATGTGGCGCATCCGGCCCGCTTTGCCGATACTGACGTTCTGCCAGTCCGGATTGCCCAGGCGGCCGATCGTCGCCCGGCATTCCTTGCGTACCATGCGCATTTCGCCGCTGGGCAGAATGATAGTCACCCAATCGCCCTCTTTCGCGACGATACGGGCCGCCATCCCGGCGCCGCGCACCAGTTTGCCGCCCTGGCCGGCGGTCATCTCGACATTGTGCACTTCCAGTCCGGCGGGAATCGAGCCCAAGGGCATGCAGTTGCCCGTCTTCGGCTCGACCTCCTGCCCGCTCTCCAGCACATCCCCCACAGTAACACCGAACGGGGCCAGGATATACCGCTTCTCACCGTCCTTATACTGGAGCAAGGAGATGAAGCAGGTACGGTTCGGGTCGTACTCCACGCTGGCCACGGTCGCCGGGACACCGTCTTTGTCGCGCTTGAAGTCGATCACGCGATAGATCTTGCGCGCCCCACCGCCGCGGAACCGTACGGTGGCCTTGCCGCTGTGGTTGCGACCGCCCTTCTTCTTGATTCTCCTGCACAGGGTCTTTTCGGGTCTGTCCGTCGTCAGCTCCGCGTAATCATTCACCGAGCTGTTGCGGCGTCCCGCACTCGTCGGCCTGTAAATTCGAATGCCCATAGCCTATCTCTCTCTACGATCCACCGGATCAGAACAAATCAATATGATTGTCAGGAGCCAGGAACACCACCGCTTTCTTCCACGCGGACGTCGTGCCGATCTTTCGGCCCCGGCGCCGGCGCTTGCCCTGGTGGTTGGCCGTGCGGACCTTGTCCACCTTCACGCCGTAGATCTTCTCGATGGCGTGCTTGATCTGGGCCTTGTTCGCGTTTCTGTGCACCTCGAAGGAGTAGGCGCCCTTGACGTTGGCAAAGTGCATGCCCTGCTCGGTGACAATCGGCCGGATTACTATGCTAAAATCGTCCATCGTTTCAACCCACACCCGCGTCAAGCGGATGACCCTACGCGGTCACATTCTGCGGACCGCCACCCTTTCGATCAAGAAAGGACGTCAGCGCGTCCTTCGTGAACAGCATCCGGCGGTGATTGATGATGTCCGCCGCATTCAAGTCCGCCACGGGCAGCACGTCCACCTTCGGAACATTCCGGATCGACCTGTAAACGTTCTCGTCATACTCCGGCACGGCCACCAGGCAACTGCGGTCGATCTTGAGGTTTTTGAGCACCGCCACGAAGTCCTTCGTCCGCGGCTTCTCGAACGACAGACCATCGACCACGACCACCTCCTGCGAGCGCAGCTTCGCCAAGACCGCCGAGTCCCGGGCCAGCAGGCGCTGCTTGCGCGGCATGTCCTGCCGGAAGTCCCGCAGTCCTTTGGCGAACGCCATACCGCCGCCGACGCGCTTGCCCGTCCGCCGGCTTCCCACGCGGGCATTGCCCGTGCCCTTCTGCCGGAACAGCTTGTGGGTCGAGCCGGCCACATAACTCCGGCCCTTCGTGGCCACCGTGCCGACGCGCTTGTTCGCGTGGTACATCACGAGGGCCTGCTTCAGCAGCGCGTACCGGATGCAGCCGCCCAGCACGGCCTCATCCACCCGGATGGTGTCTACCTGCTGCCCACCCGTGTTGTATACCGTCAACTCAATCATGTTACTTTCCACCCGCAGTGCCCAGGCTCTGGGCCGTCTTCACGACACAATATGCACCCGAGGGCCCGGGAACCGTCCCTTTGACGACCAGGAGATTCTTCTCTTCGTCGATGGCCACCAGTACGTGGTTCTTGGCCGTAACGCGATCATCCCCCATGTGCCCCGCCATGCGCTTGCCCCGCTTGAGGCCACCGCCCATACCGGCGTTCATTGCGCGGGCCGCGATGGAGCCGGGGGCCCGGTGCTTGCGCTCCGTTCCGTGCGAGGCGGGGAAACCCTTGAAACCGTAACGCTTCATCGGTCCCGCCGTCCCCTTGCCCTTGCTCGTTCCCACGATATCGACGAGCTTCGTGTCCTTGAACACCGAAACCGTGAGGGATTCACCCGGCTTGTACGCCTCGGTCTTTGCCCCCACGGGCAAACGCCATTCGCGGACAAATCTCTTGGGAGCCGTGTCGACCTTGCGGAAGTGACCGACTTCCGGCTGCTTGCGCCGGGAAGGCTTTACATCCTCGAACCCCATCTGCACGGCGTTGTAGCCGTCCGTCTCGCCGGTCTTGACCTGCGTAATGATGCACGGACCGGCTTGGATGACGGTCACCGGGATCAGACGACCTGCCTCGTCGTACACCCGCGTCATGCCCACTTTCTTGCCCAGTAACATCGCCATAATGTCAGGTCCTATGCTCCTACGCCTTGATTTTCACAAATACCCCCGCCGGAACCACCAGCCGGTTCAGCACCTCGGCGGTCCGGGCGTTGGCCTCGTGGATGTCGATCAGCCGCTTGTGCGTCCGCAGCTCGAACTGCTCGCGTGACTTCTTATCGACATGCGGGCTCCGCAACACCGTGTATCGCTCGATCCGCGTCGGCAGCGGAATCGGGCCGCTCACCCGGGCATTGGTCCGGCGGGCGTGCTCGACAATCTCCTTGGCGGAGGCATCGAGGGTACGATGATCGTAGGCTTCCATCCGGATCCTGATTTTTTCACTCTCGGCAGCCATAATGCTCCTCTGGACCAGCCCCTTGTCTGCCTGGTTGCGGGCCGGAACGGCCCGGCAAGGGCATAGTCATAAGTTACGATAGCACCGCTACTTACTACGCAACGGCCGGCCCAGAGCCGATACGCTCTCCATCCTGGCCGAGACCGCTCGTTGGTTAAAGGCAGGAAGGGCTGATAGGCCCATCCGGCGCCTTGGCGAGATTGCCTTCAGGCGCCACAGGCCGCGTGGCCTTCCTTAAGAGTCGGGGTCAGGGTCCGCAAAGGACCCCGGCAAAGCCATCTTACTCTGCTCGCCCCAAGTTACACAGAATACCCGTTGCGCCATCCTTGATGGCAATCACAGATATGCCACAGCGTAACTCGTATCGCAAAGTCATCCATGACAATGCTCGCTAACGCTGAAAAACTCCAACTCTATCACCGGACAAACTGGCTGTCAACCAGCTAAAAAGCAAGCACACAGAATTTTTTTCAATTTTTTTTTGCCTTTTTCAGAAAAGGATTCCCTTAGCTACCTGCTCGGGCACCCTCTCATAGGTCATCGGCTCCATGGTGAAGCTGCCCCGGCCGGCCGTCAGGCTGCGAATATCGCTGGAATAGCCGAAAAGCTCGACCAGAGGCACTTTGGCATCGACGACCCGCATCGTGCCGTGGACACGGCAATCCAAGATCACGCCCCGCTTGGACAGCAGGTCCGCTTGAACGGCGCCGAAGGCGGAGTCGGGGACCACAGCCTGGACCCGCATCACGGGCTCCAAAAGGACCGGGCCAGCCTCTTTCAGGACCTTTTCGAAGGCGATGGCCGCCGCCTGCTCGAACGCCAAGTCCGACGAGTCCACCGGGTGATATGAGCCGTCCACGAGGGTCACCTCCACGCCGATCACGGGGTAGCCGCCCAGAACACCATTTCCGGTGGCTTCCTTGACCCCTCGTTCGACCGCCGTAATGTATTCATGAGGGACTTTATCAGACGTTACATTGGCGGCGAATTCGACGCGCGGCCGCCAGTGGCCTTCTTCATCAAGGAGCGGTTGGACCTGCAGCACCACGTGGCCGTATTGGCCCCGCCCGCCCGTCTGATGAACGAATTTGCCCTCGGCCAAGGCGACTTGCGTGATCGTTTCTTTATAGGCGACCCTGGGCTTGCCCACCCGCACATCCACCTTCATATCCTTCACCAGCTTGTGCTGGAGGATCTCCAGGTGCAGCTCGCCCATGCCGCTGATGACCGTCTGGCCGGTTTCTTTGTCCGTTTTGTAGGAGAACGTGGGGTCCTCCCGCCGCAGGGCCTCCAGGGCATCGCCCAGCTTGGCCCGCTCCGCCGCCGACCTCGGCTCAATCGACATCGTGATCACGGTCTGGGGGAAACTGATGCTCGGCAGCACCACCGGTTTCTTGGGATCGCACAGCGTATCGCCGGTGAGCGTATTCCGCAAACCCACGACGGCCACAATATCTCCCGCCCGCGCGGATTCCAGAATCTTGCGCTCGTTGGCGTGCATCTCGAAGACCCGCATAATGTTCTCGCGTTTGTCGCGGTTGGGGTTCAGGACCCGGCTGTTCGTCTTGAGCATGCCCTGGTAAAGACGCAGAAAATAGAGGTCGCCATGGGTATCGGTGATGATCTTGAAGGCCAGGGCTACCAGAGACCCCTCGGGATCGCACTTGACCGGGATTTTCTTGGTTTCATCCTCCGGCTTGTGTCCCTGGATGGTCGGCCGCTCCAGCGGCGACGGCAGATAGGCCACCACCCCATCGAGCAGCCGCTGAATGCCGACATATTTCAGCGCCGAGCCGACAAAGACCGGATTGAGCTTGTTTTCGAGCGTTCCCTTGCGAAGCGCCCGGCGAATGGCCTCGGCATCGGGCGGAGTGTCGTTGATGAACGCCGCCATCAACTCTTCATCGTGCTCGGCGGCCATCTCGATCATCCGGGCCCGGTACTTTCGGGCCTTCTCCATCAGCTCGGACGGAATCTCGGCCTCGTGGAATTTGGCACCCAACTCCTTGGCCTCGTAGAACACGGCCTTCATGGCAATCAGGTCGATAATGCCGACAAACGAGTCTTCCGCCCCGATAGGAATCTCCACCGGGACGGCGTTGGCCAGCAGCTTGTCGTGGATGCTCTGGAGGCTCATCTCGAAATCGGCCCCGGTCTTGTCCATCTTATTGATGAAGCACAGGCAGGGCAGGCCGTACTTTTGACCCTGTCGCCAGACCGTCTCGCTCTGCGCCTGGACGCCCTCGCTGCCGTCGAATACGGCCACCGCGCCGTCGAGCACCCGCAACGACCGTTCGACCTCCGCCGTGAAGTCAATGTGCCCGGGCGTGTCGATCAGGTTGATCTCGAAGCCCTGCCAGGGGCACTTCGTGGCGGCGGAAGTGATCGTAATCCCCCGCCGCTGCTCTTCCTCGAGATAGTCCATGACGGCGGTGCCTTCGTGGACCTCCCCCATCTTATACGTCTTGCCCGTATAATAGAGGATGCGCTCCGTCACCGTCGTCTTGCCGGCATCGATGTGCGCCATGATGCCGATATTGCGTATTTTTTCGAGACTTCCCATCGCCGGAGACTCAGTCTCCACAGAAGAAACATGTACCCATAAAAAAAACTGCCACGGGCTCCCGCGAGCGACCGTGGCAGTAGACTGCTGCAAGTTCTACCACGCAAAGTGGGCAAACGCTTTGTTCGCCTCGGCCATGCGGTGCACGTTCTCCCGCGTCGTCATGGCGCCGCCTGTCCTGTTATAGGCATCCATCAGCTCGGAGGCCAGCCGCTCGCTCATGGGCTTGCCCTTCTTGCCGCGGGCGGACAGCAGGATCCAGCGGAAAGCCAGCGACTGCTGCCGCTTCGGGTTCACCTGCATCGGGACCTGGTAACTGGCTCCACCGACGCGCTTGCTGCGGACTTCGAGCGACGGCTTCACGTTGTTGATCGCCGTTTCGAAGATCTCCAGGGGCGGCACATCCTTGATCTTCTCGGCCACGATGGCCATCGCGCCATAGAAGACATTCTGCGCCGCGCTCTTCTTGCCGCCCCACATCATGCAGTTGATGAACTTGGTGACCAGCTTGCTGTTGTACACCGAATCCCGTTTCAATTCCTGGCTGGATGCCGTGAACTTTTTAGCCATAGCACTCTACGCTCTCTATCCTCTCAAGCCACTTCGATCGCGCTCCGGGTCCTTACTTGGCCCGCTTGGCGCCGTATTTGCTCCTGCCGCGTTGCCGGCCGGCCACCCCGGCACAGTCCAGCACACCACGAACGATGTGATAGCGAACACCGGGCAAGTCCCGGACGCGCCCGCCGCGGATGAGCACGGTGCTGTGCTCCTGCAGGTTGTGGTCGACGCCCGGAATATACGCGGTCACTTCCTTGCCGCTGGTCAGCCGCACACGCGCCACCTTTCGCAACGCAGAGTTCGGCTTCTTCGGGGTCTGCGTCCTGACGATCAGGCACACGCCCCGCCGCTGCGGCGAGCCGCTGATATCGGACACGCGTTTCTTCTTCTTGGAAGCAATTCTCGGTTTTCGCACTAACTGGTTGATTGTCGGCATACGTCCAATCTCAAGCAAAATCCACGAAAACGGTTATTCGATGCCAAGCACTTCCTTGATCTTGGACTCGGCCTTGGCCTCGATATCGATCGGCTTCTCTTCCTTGACGCCTTCCAATTCCTTGGGCATCGGGGCTTCCACCAGATGCTTGACCCGCATCTCCAGGTGCGGCTTGAACGCCGTGCCTGCCGGAATCAGGTGCCCGAGGATCACGTTCTCCTTCAGACCGTGCAATTCATCCACTTTACCGGCCAGCGCGGCCTCCGTCAACACCTTTGTCGTTTCCTGGAAGCTCGCGGCCGCGATAAAGCTGTCCGACCACAGCGACGCCTTGGTAATGCCCAACAGCAACGTCTTGGCCGTGGCGGGCTTGGGCTTGCGGCCCTTGGCGGGCGTGCCGCCCAGCGCCTCGACCTTCTCGTTCATCCGGGCCAGTTCCTTCTTGTCCAAGACCTGGTTTTCCTGCACTTCCGTGGCATCGCCCACCGCCGCAATCTTGATGCTGTTGCTCAGCCGGTCGTTTTCCTTGCGGAAGACGAACTTATCGGCCACCTCGCCGGGCAGGAACGTGCTGTCGCCGACCGAGTCGATCTCGACCTTCCGCATCATCTGCGAAATGATGATCTCGACGTGCTTGTCGTTGATATTGACGTTCTGCGAACGATAGACGTTCTGAATTTCGCCGATCAGGTACCTCTGGAGCGACTCTTCGCCCTTGATCCGCAGGATGTCGTGCGGCACCAGCGGACCATCGGTCAGGGCGTCGCCCGCCTCGATGTTATCGCCGGTGTGCACATTCAGGTGGCGATCGCGCGGGACGTGGTGCTCCTTCTCCATCCCGCTTTCGCTGCGGATGGTGATGGTCATCTTGCCCTTGCGCTTGTCGCTGCGCAGCTCGACACGCCCGCTGATCTCGGCCATCGCGGCCGGGTCCTTGGGCTTGCGGGCCTCGAAGACTTCCGTCACGCGCGGCAGACCGCCGGTGATGTCCTGCGTGCCGCCCGTCGCCCGGGGCTGGTGCGCGAGCAACTGGCCGGCCTGCACTGTTTCACCTTCCGTCACCTCGATGCGCGCCCCGGCGGGCAGATAGTGCACGTCCAGAATCTTGCCCTTGGCGTCCTCGACCATGATCTGCGGGTGCTTGTCGCCCTTGTGCTCGATCACGACCGGCCGCTCGACGATCTTGGCATCCGCGTCCTTGGCCTTCTTCGACGTCTTGGTGCGCATCTCCTCGGTCTGGACGGT
The DNA here is from genome assembly GCA_023481165.1 of Planctomycetota bacterium. GTDB lineage: Bacteria > Planctomycetota > Phycisphaerae > Sedimentisphaerales > Anaerobacaceae > PLanc-01. The sequence goes on from JAMCWO010000364.1 coordinate 10,542, forward strand.
TTCGCCCTCGATGATGTCGACGAAGCGGATGATGCCGCCGACCTCCGCCAGAATGGGCGTCCGGTGCGGGTCCCATTGGAACAGGATCGCGCCGGCCTTGACCGCCTGGCCATCCTGCACGAGCAGGATGCCGCCATAGGGCACCTTGAACTTGTCCAACTCGCGGTCCTTCTGGTCCAGCAGGGCCAGCTCGCCGTTGCGCTTCAGGGCCACGATGGTCGTGGAGCCGTCTTCGCGTTTGATGGGCACGGCGTTGACATCCCGGTA